>NZHK01000051.1 GCA_002691285.1 Fidelibacterota bacterium
AAGTTTAGCCTTTACCACACTTCCAGAGACAGTTGTCCACTCTTTTCCTTTTTCTGCAATTTTATGTGCTTTCTCATCTTTTTCAATAACCAATACAACTTTATCATCTTCAACGCTTTGAAAAATTGCGTTATATTCTTGACCGTCAATATTCCATTTTCTGCTTTTCGAAATCAACTTTTCAGCCTTAGCTTTTTCTTTCTTTTGATCTTTAATCTTTTCACCATATTTAGAATCAACTTTCCTATTTATTTGGAAAGTATTGCTCCAATAAAGAATACCGCTGCTTGAAGGAACCATTATATGCTTCCGACTAAAAACCTTTTCATAAATATAATCCTGACCATCTACGTCCATATAATTAATTTGGCCTCCAAGTTTGTGGGTGTCAAACTTGAATCCAAATCCTAAATTTCCTTCCAATGGATGGCCTATATTTTTAATCACTGTTTCCGTATTACCAGGAACGATTAAATAGGTACTTACTATATCATTAGACACACCCAATAAAAGATTTCCAGACAGCTCCCGCGATAAGCCAAGATCCATAAAACCTCTTTCTAGCCTAAAAGCGAGGCTTCCGCTTTTCTGCCTAATAAAACCTCGTCCAGAAGTGCTAACACTAATTTGTGAATTAGACCACCAAAATGCGTCTCTAGCGTCTTTAAAACTTCTTTCCTTAAAAACATTATCTACTGTACTAAACTCTTCAAGCTCAGAAAGGTCTCTCCTGTTTACATCCTTCCATTTATATTCACGAGACATTAACAAGTTAAGCTTTAAAGGATCCATTTCTTCTACTTCTTCCATGTCAAATGAAATATACTGCCCCATTTGATAATCTTTCGCTTTAAGCTTTTTTAATTTTATTGAATTTTCTTCCACGTCCATTTGTACAATAACGGAAAAAGAAGCCTGAATACTATTTTCTTCAAACTTATCAACCTCAATTAATCTGTTTATGTAGGATTCAATAAATTCACTGTTCACTCCAGCATCTACTATTTCCCAAAATATAGATTCTTGAGCAAATAAACCATTAAGCAACCAAAACCCAGCGATTATTCTTTTTATAATTTTAATCATAATATTCAAACTCATTATCTGAAACAGTTTCTGCTTTGTACTTGTCAACGACCTTAATTCGTATCTCTGTAGTCTCACCAAATTGCGGTTCATCCATCTCAAAACTATATTTCACTACCCTACGATTCCCGATTCTTTTTTCAGGCTGTTCTTCATCAAGCTTCCCATAAATTCCAGATAGAGGGACAACTGCTTTTTTACCATTTTTATTACCGTATGTTGTAACAGTAAGCATCATGTTATTTGAGCCTTTACCCATTCGCTTAAAATCTAATTTAGGAGGAGGAATTTTTCTTACCTTTACCTTGTGGTTAAGACCCTTAACAGCATTGCCATCCACAAAAGTTTTAAATACAATTTCACCTCTGCTTTTTGGAGTAAATTTTGCTTCAAATGAATTAAAGGTTTTCTTGTTAACGGCAGATCCTGATATTTGTACAGATATTCGATCTCGATCCACATCTTTTACTCTACTATCAAAGATGTACTTCTCACCTATATAAATCTCCTTGTCCTCAGAAGGTGAACTATACTGAGGATCTACGGCAACAATTTTAGCAGATGTTATGCTAGACTTTTTATCACGTTTCCTTAACCCCAATATTTCAACTGTACCATCAAAATTACCAGTTCCTTTAACATATGCCCTAGGTAAACCAGGAAGCAATTCTTTTACAAGGTCTTTACCACTTGATATTTCCAAATCATAATCGGCATCTGAGTTAACACCTCCTACGCTAAAAGGAATTTCCCAAGCAAGCCCCTTCAAGACCGTATACTTTTCTTTATCAAAGAGTACAAAAAATTCCGATTGCTGACCATCCATATAGATTAATGTAACAGGCGTATCAAATGATCTATCTATGCCAAAACTACCTTCACGTGAAACTTCGCTGTTGATAATTTTTAAAAGTTTATCAGTCACCTTGTAACTACCAAAAGCATCTGACCATTTATTATAGGTAACACTATCGATATCAGGGATGAATTTTACACCAAGACTAACATTAAAGGGCTGATTTAAATAGTTTTCTTCAACAGAAGATAATTTAACTTTTGCCACATATCGACTATCTCCTCCATCAGCATATGGCTCAATAGTTACCGAATCAAGCTCCCACTCGTATTCTTCATCAATAGTAACCCCTTCATCTCCAACTTCAACAATAGGAGTGGTAAAGCTTGGAGTGAACTCAATGGAACCTTTCTCATACTGACCGTCAACATCAAAAAGCAACCTATAGTAATCAGGATCATCATAGTTTGATTCGACATTACTAACCTCAACCAAGGTCTGAAGCTTATCCTGCGCAACATTTTTGAGTATGTCGTCTTGCCTTTGCATGTAAATTGAAAGCTCACCTTCAATTGCAAAAAGACTCAAGATAGCTCCTAAATTAATAAGGAAGTAGACTTCTACTTTTTTCATATTCTAAACCTACTTTTTAATAGCTTTGGAAAGAATTTCATTCACCTCTTTCCGAATTTCTTCCTGCACCTTACCTTTGGCAAGGTTTGCNAGCCCNTCACCCATTTGGGCAACTTGGACAACTGCTTTTGTTAATTCTGATATTTCNTTACTATCCATATCAGCNACACTNCCNCTAGAGACCACTTTTGANCCTCCATCATCAGGNCCCAAATTATAAATACTTTGAGCGTANANTATAAGNANGAAAAACTCAAGCACAAGCGCACCNATNGATAAGTANGTCATTATTCCAACATGATCTGGATCTAGCGTTGCAAGTATNGAACGAAANCCAACNATTACNAGNAGGAATGCAGCACCNCCATANACCANNGCGGTCCTTGCATTTATATCTGATCTTAATTTCATTTTAATTCCTTTATTNTTTAATAATTATTGTATNGTAAAACTTTTTTGTTCTTGCGTTGTAAAACATTCATCAGAAACAGAAAAGGTAAATGTCTTATCCCCATTGTTATTAGANCCAGGTATCACTGTAACCAAACCAGACTGATCAATGGATATCCAACTAAGTTGAGAAGTTGAATAAGTATTGGATCCAATTCCAACCGTAAGATTAAAGGTGGTTTGATCTTCGTTTGGATCTACCCANTCGATGTCAAAACTCAAGGTATCACCCGAATNCATTTCTGATGGAAAACTACTTAAATTGGAAAAAACGGGTGCATCATTTGCTATAACAGTTAAATCAAATTGATATTCTGTAGATTTAGATGAGTTTGGACGATTATCCTCAAGCCTTATCGTCACCGTAGACATACCCTCATCATTATTTCCCGGNGCTGTATAGCAAAATAATTTTCCATCTTCACTCCAATTCATCCANCNAATATTTTCATTTACAGAAAAGGATACAATATCATTACCTGCAAAATNTTGGGTACCATTATTAGGGTCGTACCAGCTTAGGTCTACCAATTCTTGATTAACATTCCAACATCCAACAATAATATTTTGAGGTATAGATGATGTACTGTTAAATAACGGCGCTAAGTTTTCCCTTACTTGAATATTGACTTCCTCTTGAACATCTATNGCACCATCCGAAATTGTNAGNACAAATGANTTATTNCCNATNTCANTTGTNTNAGGTGTNCCTGNCATCTGACCTTCNCTNGAAATNTTAAGCCACCCAGGGCCAGAGTGAGTAAGNGTTGGATTTTGNCCCTCATCNGTATCCGTCCATTCTACTTTATTAAAANTATATTCAATATTCTCATCAGCATACCTTACAACCTCATNAATATTCGTGTAGTAAGGNGTCCTCATTTACATNTANAATTTGNACAGTAACNAGNAAATNACTNCTCTGNNNTGCAGGACTATCGTCAGTAGCTTTAATAGTTAGCTCAACTTCTTTTGACCCTCCAATCGCTTCAAAATTAATTTCATTATCATTTGTTTTAAGATTAGCTATTCCCGTGCTATCTTCCACAACTATTTTAAAAAAGTTCACATCTTGCCCATCAATTGTTTGCTTGTCTAAGATGTAGGAAACTTCATCATCAGGATTAGGATCGGTTGCATTTAAAACTCCAATTGAAAGATTGGATGCAGAATTCTCTGGTAACTGACCCTTCCCATTATCACTAGCANCAATAAGCCAATTGATTGCGCCTTCTGGAGCTTTTGGGTCCGTGTNCTGCGTATTTCCAGGATATGCAATTACAGTTTTCTCACATCCATTNCAAAGCAAGGCCAAAAGCAAGGCCAAAAATATTTTATTATTCATAGTTATCNTTATTTTGAGTTAGANNTTAANCTAANTTATTAAAAAAATGGTTTAAGAAGAAGANTTTACGNTACGCCATTACCACTTATATNACCACTTATTATGTTATTNGATGAATGNAAGAAAGCCTCCAAAGATATATCGGTCTTTAGATTTAACTTTTTTCTCAATCTATATCTTTTATTTTCAATCGCACGAACTGATAAACCTGTAATTTGAGCAATATCTTTAGTGTTCATATTCATTTTTAAATANCAGCAGAGTTTTATATCTCCAGATCTAAGGTCTGAATATTNTGCAGTCAGTTTTTCAATAAAATCTGGATAGGCTAAAGAAAATTGTATCTGAAATTGATCCCAATCAGCCGATTCATCAATTTTTTCAGAAATTTTCTTTTTTAATGGTGTCATTAGCCTTCGATCCTTTTTATTNTCAATTAGAGAAGTGTGGTACTCCAAATCAGAGACAATAGAATTGAGTAAATCATTTTTTGAGACTATATAAGCAGACATTCGAGCAAGATCATTTTCTTTGTTTTTCAATGCTTGATCAACAAGCTGCTTTTTCCGTTTAACNAACCTAGATCTTTGGTCAATAAACCTTTTTTTATTTCTAAGGTTCAANGCTACAATTCCCATTAAAATNAGCAGGGCCCCCAANAAAGAAGATATGATGACCTGTTTTTCTTTAGCCTTTGATAATTGTTCTTTCCTTAACATTATATTATTTTTATGCTCTAAGCCATCAAAAAGGCTAGCCATTCNTTCTTCNTGNACCTTAACNGTTAAACGGTTTATTTNTTCCGAAATATCCAATGCACTCCTTTCAAGCTTNTTCACTTTTAGAAGATTTAGTTTATTCTCTAATAATGATATCTTTCGTATGTCTAGTCCTTCGATATCGCAAACTTTCAATCCTCTATCCAAACTAGTTAATGCAAGATAGAGTTCTTCCTGAGCACTATAAAATTCTGATTCAACCTCCATATGATCCACAAAAGAATATGGCCAGTCTTTAAGCAATTGCGTGGCTTCTCGAGACTGGATTAATGCTTCTTCAAACTTTCCTAATTTTGTATTTATTTCTGCAAGTAGAGATAAGTTGTTACCCATTATTTTTTTTGCTGCTTTCAAAACTCGACTATTCTCACTTTTTTCAATTATATCTTTGAGAATTCGATCCGCTTTTTGNTTTTCTTCAANTGCTAAATCATATTGCTCCCATATTTTATAAAGGTTTGATATTAAATAATGTTGATAAGCAACCCCACTTGCAGTATTCTCATAAACAATACTGTTTTTTTCTAGAGATTTTTTATAAGAAAGGAACCTAGGTGACTTTCTACTCACATCTAAGGCTTCTTTAAAATAATTAAGAGCCTTATCATAATTTTTAATTTTCACTTCGATTCGCCCAAGATTACTAAGTGCAACTTTTCTACCAGTAACACGATTATCCTTGTTGTGTTTAAAATTATTAAATTTGTCTAAAGCTTCATTGTAAAAACGTCTTGCTTCGATATATTTTCCTTGTTGGTAATAAACATTGCCTATATTTAATGAGTTCCACGGTGCATTAGGCTTACCCAGTCTTTCCCTGATCAATTTAGATTCCATAAAATGAGACATAGCCTGTCCATACATTTGAAGATCTAAAAATATTTCACCTAAGGTATTATTAATTTTATACTCAAAATTAGATTCCGAACTTGGTTCTAATTTTTTTAATAATTCTCTTGCAAAACGAATAGCTCTTTCTGGTGATTTTTTAGTTAGAGAATTCAGAGAATCTAAATCACTTTTCAAAATATCATCATTGCTTTTACTAAAGAGAATAGAGGAAAATAAAAAAGCAATCACAAACTTTACTATGTTATTGTAAGCATACATAATATCTTATTGAGTAGTTATGGCGTAATGAAATATTAAAATTTTGGCCCGAAATTTATGTAAAATATCTATTATGGCAAATAGCAATACAAACATAGTAAGATCTGCAAGAAGGGGCTTAGATAATACTTCTTCCTTAATATTGCATGAAATTTATTTAGCGTACCCTAAGGAAGTTTCATTAAAAGCTATTGGTGAAAAATTACATATTGTTGAAGAAACAATTCAATCTTCTATTAAGAGGATAAACAATTATGGTGTTCCGATTGAGTACAAAAACAATAAAAATAAAGAAAAAACTCTTCGTGCTAATATCAAAGAACCCATTTCTTGGATATTAAAGGAAAAAAGTGCAGCAGAGAACATGCTAAGTCTTTTTGAAAATATTGATGACAATGATTCGGAAATTGTCAAAACTCAAAAGACTATAAATAAAAGAATATATACTGAATACCTAGAATCTTTAAATGATTTGTTTGATAAATGGAGCTCCCTTCGACTTTTAGACAAACTCGATAAGCCTGCACGAACATGAAACTCCCAAAGTATTCAATAAGAACAGTAGCAATTATTTTAATTGTGCTAGGGGCATTGATTATTTTATACAATTTACTTTACTTATTCTAAGCTAAAAAAATAAAACCATATTATATTAGCTTTTAATAAAAGCTAATACTCGTGATACAAAAGTCAATTCTACCAAATTATTTTTCACGAACACGAATACTGTCATTATTAATATTTTCAATTTTATTTGCAGATAACAGGAATCATCAATACCAAAATTTTGATAATTTCATCTATAAAGCGCTATAAACCTCTAAAATTGCCGGTATTGGCCTATCTATAATCTCAAAAGATTCGATATTGTTCAAAAAAGCATACGGGTACTCTGACATTCAATTAAAAGAAAAATTTACCCTAAACGCTATTATGAATATTGCATCTATAAGTAAAACCACAATTGGGGTATCTATTACTTACCTCGCTGAAAAAGGACTAATTAACCTTGATGAAGATATAAATAATTTTATCCCCTTCTACATTGAAAATCCTCATGCAAAGCAATCTATTATTACATTAAGAAACCTTATGTCACATTGTTCTGGAATAATTGATCAACAAGAAATATATTTATCTGAGTACCACTATGGCCAAGACTCCCTAGTAGAGTTAGGATACTTTCTTGAAAATTATTTATCCCAAAATGGTAACTATTATTCAAATCAAAACTTCAGTACACAAAAACCAGGAGAAGAATTTTTATATTCAAATATTGGTTCCGCTCTTGCCGCTTATATTGTTGAAATTATCTCAGGAAAACCTTTTAATGTTTTTACTAAAGAAATAATTTTTAATAATATTCAAATGCCTAACACCTATTGGTTCCTTTCTGATAAAAAACATTTTAGGCATGCAAAATTATATACTTATAATTCTAAAGAAAAAAAGTTAGATAAAATCGAACTATATGGTCTTACAACTTACCCTGACGGTGGATTAAGATCATCAGTAAATGACATTACAAAATATTTGCAATATTTTATTAATACCGAATTTTATTTAAAAGAAAAAATTATTAGTAAAAAAGGAATTGAAGGAATGTTTAGCGCTGATTACTTTGATTTTTATAGTAATTTCTGGAATATTGGAGAAACCATTGGACATGGCGGAGGAGATCCGGGAGTAAGTACTGGAATGTATTATAAAAAAGAAGAAGGGATTGGATATATATTTATGATAAACACTAGTGAATTTTCAAAAATAAAAAACTTTGAAGAAACCATTATTGATTTTGGAAAATATTTAAAAAATTTGCATTCAAAATAATTAAACCTCTTTAAAACAATACTCCCCTATGGGTCCAATTAATAAATCTAGTAAAATTCTTATCCTAAGTGATTCTGACTTGTATGGTGGTGCAAGTGTTGCTGGATATAACCTGCATCAATCTTTACGAGCCAATGGTTTTCAATCCTTTATGATTGTAAATAATAAAATTTCAAAAGATCGAACTGTTATTCTAAAAGAAAGTGGCGCTAAAAAAAAATGGATAAATAATTTAATTGAAGGCAGGTGGGACTTTCCATTTAGCTACAGGATAGGAATACTTGCAAGAAGAATGAATTCCAATTTTAATGAATGGTATAATTCTTCATTGATTGAGCGGTACAACCTAAGCAACCCAAACTTTTTTTCAGTTTTAAAATTTAAACCTGATGTTATTCATTTCAATACTGGGGGAGGAAATAATATTTTTGATTTAAGAGATATAAAAATTCTCAGTCATTATTACAAAGTTGTTTTTAGCCTTCATGATCTTTGGATATTAAGCAAACCTCCTCCTCTTGTATTATATAAAAATATAAAACATGCTTCTGCATACAAATTTCATCAAATTAATCAAAGCAAAATTAATTTTATTTCTCATTCTAAATGGGTATATAATAACTTTTTGCATACCAACGAGACTCAATATTCTCCTATAGATCACATAAAGTATTCTATAAATATCAACAAATTCAAATCTAAAGACAAAACTCAAATAAGAAAAAAATTTAAAATTCCAAAAAGTGTATTTGTTATTATGACAACAGCAGTAGGAATTCTTTCAAACCCGTTTAAAGACTTTAAAACTCTATACAATGCATACACCAGTATTTTACGTAAAAGAAAAGACTTCCTTCTTATTGCTGTAGGTGATAAAGCATCCAATTTAAATTCACAAAAATTTTCAAAACATTTTATTTTTACAAACCCTTCTCCTCAATCAGAAGAGCTTATAGAGTATTATTCTTGTGCAGACCTATATATACACTCATCAAACATAGAAACATGGGGATTGGCAATATCGGAAGCTTTGTCCTGTGGGTTACCTGTCATTGCTTCATCTGTTGGAGCTATACCTGAGCAAATAAAAGGTTTTAATAGAGGAAATACCAATGATCCACTTAACTTCTATTCTATAAATAAAGCTAATGGATTATTATTTGAAAAAAATAATGAACAATCTTTATTTGAAATGATTATGTGGATGTTTCTTAATAAAAATAAAATGAAATTACTTAGCAATAATGCGCGGTCTTTTGCAAAAAAAGAATTAGATCTTAATAATAGTGTATCTAAATATATAGATTACTACAATTCTCTTTAGATCAATGAATAAAAAAAAATTACAANAAATAAAAAATATGAAAACCTTATTGCTTTGTGGAGGAGAAGGAACGCGTCTTCATCCACTGACAAAAAAAATACCTAAGCCTCTTGTNAAAATTAAAAATAAAACAATTATTGATCATATTATTGAACATTTANATAAATCTGGTTTGAAAGATTTTTTAATTTGTAGTGGTTATAANTCAAATATGATNAGTCACCACTTTAGNAAATATAAATCAATAAATGCTAAAATTATAAACTCTGGGAAAGTAGATATACTTCAAAGAATTCTTGATTGTAAAAGCATGATTGACAATGATTTTATGGTCTGTTATGGTGACACCATTGCTAATGTAAATATTGAAAATTTATATGCCTTTCACAAATCNCATTCTNGAATAGCAACTGTATGTTCATATCAATTAAAACAGAACTTNGGTATTATCAAGAAAAANGATGAAAGCCTCGTCATTTCCTTCAATGAAAAACCTGAATACCCTGGATCAATNAACATAGGTTATTTTATTTTTAATAANAAGGTTTTTAAGCATATTCNTTCTGTAANCAATTGGNTAGACTTAATTAATATTCTTATCGAACAAAAGCAACTATTTGCCTACGAACATGATGGAATACATATAACAATAAACACTTTAAATGAATTAGCATTAGCCGAGAAGTCAATTGATTTATATTTAAATANTTTAAAATGAACGATTTTTGGAAAGAAAAAAAAGTTCTCATTACAGGNATTAATGGCTTTGTTGGTGCNAACCTTGCTAAATCTTTAGCACNTCAGGGAGCATCTGTTTATGGATTAATTAGAAATTACAATCCACATAGTTTCCTGTATTTTGAAAAAATTAATAAAATAACAACACTAATAAATGGTGACATTACTGATTTCAATCTGATGAAAAGAATAATTGCAGAAGAAGGNATACAACATGTTTTTCATCTTGCTGCTCAAGTTGAAGTTGGGACAGCATTGGAATATCCATATTTAACTTGGGAATCTAATATTCGTGGTACATATACATTATTAGAAGCAATTCGCGAGGTCCAAATCGATATTAAATCAATTATTATTGCTTCTTCTGACAAAGCATATGGCAGTTATCCTATTGAACAGCTTCCNTATAAAGAATCGTATCCATTAANACCCGAATACCCCTATGATGTTTCTAANGCTTGTGGTGATCTAATCGCGCAANCTTATTGCTCAAAAAAATTCAATTTCCCGATAATTATTACTAGGTTTGCAAATATTTATGGACCTGGGCAACTTAACTTTAGTGCCTTAATACCGGATTGCATNAGATCAGCTTTGGGACACAGTACCTTNATCCCCAGAACAAATGGAGAACACCATAGGGATTTTTTATTTATTAATGATGTCGTNGATCTCTATGTTCTTTTAGCCAAAAAACTATCCAACGACAAATCTCTAAATGGACAAATTTTTAATGCTGGATCAAATGANCCCATTCATATAAAGTCCTTAATTATGAAAATATTTAAATTAATAATGGACCAAGAANCACTCACAACTTTTAAAAGGAAGATTAGGTTTCCTAAGTCAAAAGTGCATGGAGAAATAATATTTCAGCAAATGGACTTTGAAAAAATAAGTAGAAATTTTAAATGGAGACCTCAAACTAAAATTGATAAGGGTCTTAGATTAAGCATTGATTGGTATAAAAAGTTTTTAAAAAACCAAAATCAATCATCAAAATAAGACCAAATAGTCTTTCTTTTAAAGTTAATACCATTTTTCTATTTTCATTTCCCCATTTTCATGCATTTCTTCTTTTAAAATTTTTCCACTATCGTACCAATACTTCCACTGCCCATCTTTCAATCCATTTATCCAAAAACCTTCTANCTTTTTCACGCCATTCTNATGCCATTCTAAACATTTNCCATTTCTTTTCCCATTTTCCCATTGTACTTCTCTCATCTTCTTCCCATTTTCATGCCAAAGAACCCAAAGCCCATTTTCCTTACCATTAAGCCAAGTTACTTCACCTTGTATTNNTCCATTATNATGCCANCCTTCCCAAAANCCATCTCTTTTCCCATTTTTATAATTNCCNTTNGATACTNTTTCACCTTTTTNNTTCCATTCTATCCAAACACCAGATTTTTTACCATTTTTAAAAGAGCCTGATATGTATTTATTCCCATTTTCAAAAAACTCTTCATATTTTATTTTTTTTATCGTATTACCTACCTTTTGATGATAAGAAATACTTTTTATATTCCTATTTTCGAAGATTTCTGTATGTAGGATAGTTTGTGCTGATAATAAGGAAAGACTAATTAACAAAAAAATGATTGGGAGAAAAGAAAAACGCATAGATTTAGGATAAAAAAGATTCATTAAAAAGTACATTTATCTAATTAGCATAAAATTCTGAACCTAAAAAATGGAAAGAAATATATTTACCATTTCCAACATACTCACTATCATGAGTCTCTAAAGTAATTCAGGGAAAAACTCTAACAAGTGGGCATAAATATTAAGATTTACGCGCTAATGCTCCCATAGGATCCCAAGGATCTAACTGGATAGGTTTCTCATTATTCAGCAAGTCTACAAATTTTTGAGGTATGTGATTTTTATGAACAACTACTTCATAATTATATTCATCAAACCATTTATCCGTCATGATATGATACCCCTTATCACCTCCTTTATTACCCCAACTATTTTCAACTCTCCATTTTTTTGGTTTATTTTTTGAGTCAATATCAACTCCAGTAAATAACATAGCATGTGTCATTTGACTATCGCCGTATTCAAGTCTTGCTGCCTTATCCATCCCAAACTTTAAATCGTAAAAAAGATCATAGTTAAAAAGATCAATATCCATCACACCTAAGTCTCTATGAAAATGCTTACTAACATCACATCCAAACCAAACTGGCTCGTCATTTTTCAGAGAACTTATTGTGGCCTTTTTCATATCATCAATTTCAACATTTAAATATTTAATAGGATTACCTTCAACAACATTTCCAAGAAAGTTAACCGAATATACTTTATTATATTTTTTATCGGACATTGGGCAATGAATCAAACATACATATTCATCTAATTTTAGGCCAATGTGATCATTATAAAATGATTTAGGGTTTAAATTTCCGAATTTAATAAAGTTCTTCTTTTTATCTCTAATCTGCCAATCAAATGTATTTGGAGGGTTCCCTAAATGAATTGTAAGCATCTTGTAAATTTGTTCTAGCATTTGTTTTTTCTTGCTAAGAATATCACTATTGGACGCATCCTTATGTTTCATATTTCTTAATTGAATAGCATTTTCCCTTAGTTTTCTTGTTATCATCCTATTCATACGCATAGATTTACTTGATGAGTATGATTCTGGCATTTCAGATTGAGGGACGACACCATATTTTTCAACCAAATTAACCCACATATCCCATTGTCCACCATCTTGAATTGGGTTAGATAAAAGATGCATTATTAACCTTGAATTCCAATCTTCATCTGTTGTTTTTATGATTGATTCTAAAAAATAATTGGATTTTTCTAATTTATCCCAAAACATAAAATAACTCTGGGAAAACTGAAAATCTCGTAAATTATATTTTCTTCCTAAGTATATTCGAAAAAGGTTTAGTCCTGCAAATCCCCAACAACGACCACTAGACTTTTGATTAGTGGTTGGCATTTCTCCAGTTACTACATGGGAAAAAGAGTGGTCTATTTTTCTATAATGATCCCAGTCCATTGATATTTCTAGTAGATCATTTCTAAAGGATGCATTTCGAGCTGAGTTTGTACTTCTATCTTGACGAACAATTTTTTCAAAATTTTTGATCGTTTCTTTATCAAGAAAATTTTTCATTTTTTTATCCTGAAAATTATTTTATTGGAATGAATACATTTTACACAAATTAATTATAAACTAGTCTTTCTAAAATGACTTTTTGAAAACTACGGACCATTCGGCCACTCAGGTGGAGGCCCTATTGTATTTGCAGGGTCATTTACCAAACTTTTTGTTTCACCATCATTGCTAACTATCAAGAGTACTACAGTTCCCATTGCAACACTTCCATATAAAAAATTTTTCTTTTTTAATAATTCTAGTGTAGTTGTTTTTAATTTTGATAACCTAGAATTCTTTGGTTGAACGATCTCATTAACTTCATTGGAATTTTCTAACTTCTTTTTTTCTTTCTTCGTTCTTATTGAATCAGATTTAGTGGAGTTTTTATTAGAATTTTTGTTAAGGAACTCTTCAGCCATTCTTAATCTTCTTTCATAATCAGATTCTTGAGAATCATCTTGAGCAAACATGATATTTGGAAAAAAGACCATAAAGCAAATAAATACATACAATGTTACTTTTCTACAATTTATCATTTTATCAATACAGTTTTCTTTTTGGCTAAAAAATTATCGGTCTGCATCATTATAAAATACACTCCAGTAAAGAAGGAGGAGTACCGCGGAAAGGGCTCGAACCTTCACGCACNANGTGCACCAGATCCTAAATCTGGCGTGTCTACCAATTCCACCACCGCGGCATNTAAACTATATTGAAAAATNTNAGTAAATAATATTTANTTAATCATNATCATCTTTCTGCTAAAGACCTTATCCGATACCTTTAACTTGTAGATATAAACTCCAGCACCAACATTTTTCCCAAAGTNATCAATTCCAGTCCATGTCGCATGATATTNTCCTGAATTCTGCTGACCAGAAAATAAATTTTTAATTTTTCTTCCACGCATATCAAANACGCTTANNTCTACAGNAGAGGCTTCGGCTAAATCATATGTAATGATAGTAGCAGGNTTAAATGGATTAGGATAATTAGCATATAANTTAAACTNTCTAGGAGCAATGCTTTGATCAANAGATAATGTAGTATTTACAAACTGNCCAAAATTATCTGCAACAATATCCAATGGAAGTGCATTTANGTCACCGGCTGATATTTCGTCAATCATAAACACAACGGAAGGATTATTTAGCGTATTATTAAACTGAACTTCTACTTCCATAATGGGACCAGATCCTGGCTCTATGTATGTAACAAAGTCATAGCCTAAGAAATAAAAAGACCCATCAACAGTCTCTCCAGAATTTCCATCGACAGTACCATCATCAAAACGACCTAACAACTCTATATTTGTTACAGTCATATAATCCGGCATATCAAGGATTGTAAACTCAAGAACATTCACCGTCTCAATATTTTCCATATGAACCTGAAAAGTACCTGTNCCTCCAGGAGACATTGTACCAGAAACATTTTCAATTGTACACCCAACAGAAGGTTGACCTACAAAAAAAGCATGAGGAGTCCCTTCTGTGTGCATAGGNAGGTTATTGATATCTGCAAGGGCAGCATCACCAACTGTTATATCAATAATGGTAGAATCAGGTATACCTGCGAATATTTCATAAGTAACATCTACAAGATGGCCAACTCCAGGTTCAATTGGACTAGTCATAGAATTATCATAAGCTGTCACACGGTATCCAGTGCCAAGATCCGTTCCAGAATACGACCAATTTTCAAGATTTAAGATCTCATTAAAATTTAGATCTACACCTGTTATAAAGGGAGGATCTGCTAAAATATCAAATTGAATAGCATAAATTGGCTGGGTATTTTGGAGAAATACCGATCCAACTGTCTCAGTGCCCGCGTCACCATATCCACCATAAAGATTCAAGTATTGAGTCTCAATACCAACCTCATATGTAGAGCTTTCAGAAGTCCAATTTAGATCTACAAATCCAGCATCTTGTATTGATGTCCCAGAAGTGTAAGAAAGGCTCACCGTCATTTCTTCATCAGCAACAGGATATAGGACAGCCCTACAAACAGGTCCGTCTCCTGGGGAAAGAGGAGTCCCAACACTAATACCAGTAATTGCAATGGTTCCATCTCCTTGATCTGCAATTTCAAGTGCCCAATTTGAAGTTCTATCTGTAGTTAAAATATTTAAACTATTCATTACATCTGGATAATCCATTATTTCAAAATAAAATAGGCCCAAATCAGATTCATTATTGATATAAAAATCAATAGTATCCATTTGACCAGAGAGTGAAGCACCATCATCCATCCATAACTCAACCCACTCAACAGGAGTAGCAGAAATCGTAGCCGTTGGCCCCGATTCTGATCCATCTGGATAAATTGCAGTAACGTAGTAATAATATGTAGTACTATTCACTACATCTTCATCAAGATAAGAAGTAACGTTTGCTCCTACTTCAGCAATCTCCTGAAAACCCGTAGAATTATTTAACGACCTATATACTTTAAACGCGTCTAAATCTACAGGCCTATCTTGTGTTAAAATCGGTTCATCAAGATTCACTTTTAATTCATGAGGGATACCTCCTCCAAAACGAGAGATCACCTCATTCTTGGGAGCTGAAAGTGCCCATTCCCCTAATTCAGTAAGCTCATAATGCACCAAACGATCTATATCTCTAGCAGCAAAAGTGATAAAAACATCATCAACTGCCCATCCAGATGCCCAGGCGCCATTATCATTAGAATGGAAAACAACATGTAAGTTTGGTACACCGGCATATTCTGAAAGGTCAACTGTTTCCATGACCCATTCGGGGTTAGGGTCTAAAGTTCCAACTTCAGTAAAATTAACACCATCCGTACTAACCATAATATGAGCAGTCTGCCCATATGCTCCATCATAGTACGATGCAAAATTTAGAGTTATCATTTGAGCACCACTCACATTTAAGCCTGGCGTTATTAAATAATCAACGGAACCATCATCATCNGCCATGTCATCATTGGAGCACATGTACCAAGTATGAGACGGCACAGTCCAAAACGCACTGGACCCATCTTGTGTNATAAACCAACCTTGAGCAGAATTGGTTGTCACTATCCAATCTTCAGGAATTACACCTTCTTCAAAATCCTGCTCAAAATCTGAAGGGATAGGCCCATAAGGAGGATCCCAACTAAGTAATACCTGCGCATCCATCCCATCTTGAGCTTGAAGATTGTGAGGCTCTTCAATGTATCCAGGCGTTACAGTAACCGTACCGGAATCAACCCCTGCGACCCAATAAGAACCACCAATATCATCAGTTATAGTAATATTTTCAAAATTAACTCCAACATTAGAGTTGTAGGCATTATCGTGGATTACCATTTCCATATTAGCAATAGGACCTGATCCTGATGAAATATTTTGATTNTCAGGACTGTATAGTATNACTCTAGTGGCNCCATTAGCTAGTTCATTAAAATCAATTTGAAAACCATTTGTACGGTCAGTTGTAGTAANACTAACNACATCTAAGTANTTAGGAGTATCATACATATCAAACTGAACACCNCCTACTAAACTTGAATTCTGTATACTAATATCAACAGAGACCTGCTCTAANACATCGCCTGTATCAGGATTATCACTTGAAAAGAATACNACATTACCTATGGTAATAGACCCATTGACTAGTTCTCCAGCNANAACGCCTCCATCTGCATCACTTACTGTTAAATCATAAGCCTCAAGATCCACTAAAGCTGAAAGGACATCCTCNCCGTTAAAATGAAGATTTAGAAGAATCTCNTCATTTCCAACAGGAACACCAGCACCTGTATTTGTATAAAATANAATTCTAGCAGAACCATCATCAAAAATATTATAATCTGCAGAAAAATCATTTTCATTAANAGGNCTAACGCCTGAAANANTTATAATAGTTGGCATTGCCATTACGTCAAATTGAAAGCCTCCGACAGTTTCGNTTGGGTTTGATACTGTAACTGGCACNACAATNTCTTCTGTGTATCCATCAACGCTAACATTNCCTATNGAAACGGTAACTTCTGATAATGCTANGTTNACAGCACTAATGAAAAATATAATNTGAAACAAAAANTTGTATCTGGGTACCATTTTATTCTCCTGAAATATCAAATACGATATATTAAAATTTTATGATGGTCTTACTTCTTTAGAGTATTAAGCAATAAACCTATATATAAAATAACGATTTTCTGCCGATAATTCACTCATAAATTATTCACCTAATGCTTGAGCTAAATCATGAACAAGGTCTTCTAAATATTCAACGCCAACAGATANCCTAATTAAGTTAGGCGATAATCCCATCNATTCTTTTATTTCTGTNGGGACTGAAACATGAGTCATTTCNTANGGNACACANACGAGACTCTCAACGCCTCCGAGACTTTCTGCTAATGTGAACAATTCAATTTTTTCNAAAAAAACGTCACGCATTTTTTTTGTTTGGCACTCAAAAGAAATNATTGAACCNTAAATAGATTCTCCCATTGGATTTTTTTGCTGTTTTGTTGCAAGATCATACTGATTATGGCTTGGTAGACCGGGATANACAACNGAATTTACTTTTGAAAATNCTTGTAAAGCTTTGGCTAAAGCCATAGCATTATCAGAATGTTGCTGAAACCGTANAGCTAAAGTCTTTGTACTTCTTANNAGCATCCAGGANTCAAAAGGACTTAAGACTGCCCCACCTGATTTCTGGATAAANTANAGGTTNTCAGCAAGTGTGCTATCATTAGTTATTAAAACTCCAGCTATNAGGTCACTATGNCCTCCAATAAATTTNGTNGCACTNTGCATTACCACATCCGCACCAAGNCCAATTGGACTTTGCCCATACGGACTCATAAAAGTATTATCTATAGCTAATTTTANTCCTTTTGATTTAGANAACTTAGATAANGCNTCAATATCNCATAATTCTAGAAGCGGATTAGTTGGAGTTTCAGCAAAAATCCATTTTGTATTTGNTTTNATCATAGANTCTACTTTGTCCAATGACCTAGTATCTACAAAATCAAATTNAAACCCATGATGNGATAATACTTGAGTTGCCATACGGTANGTNCCTCCATAAACATTCCTACCTANAATAACATGATCACCACGNCCCATTGTNTGAAATAANGCNGTAATTGCNGCCATACCGCTAGAAAAAGCGACTCCATAACTAGCATCCTCTAAAGAGGAAATATTTTTTTCAAATCTTTCTCTAGTAGGGTTACCTGCCCTTGAATAATCATAACCTTTNTGGACACCCACNTCATTTTGTTTAAATGTNGATGATANGTGAATAGGAGNTGTAACAGCTCCAGTTTCTTCATCTGGTNCATTGCCTACATGAATAGCTTTAGTTTTAAAATTCTTATTTTTCANNTTATACCTGTATAAANCCTNTATTTAANTAGCTTTGTAATTTTTTGTACTTNATCTCAACTNTTTCCCCATCCGGACCNTGNACTGTAATTTTCTGNTTACGNCCNNTTTTTGGATCNACTTTTACCGGAGCCCTTACNTGACTNGGTTGNTTTGCAACTTNTTTGGTATCTACACCCTTTAGCCCCATNCCAGTTGNNTCNTGATGAGAAGTTTCCATTTTGCCNATTACTGGCTTTCTTNCTGTTGAAGATTCNTCCATTCCTTGAAGCTGCGTTCTAAATAATCNTTGTATTGTAATTGCGCTTATATCTCCCATCATCTCTTGGAACATTTTAAATCCTTCNGATTTGTACTCAAGCAATGGATTTTTNTGNCCATATGCACGTAGATTTATTCCNTCTCTTAATTGATCCATTGNATAAAGGTGNTCTTTCCATTTNTCATCTATGGTTCTNAGCATTACAAAACGCTCAAAACCTCTAATNACNTGCTCAGGNATAAGATCNTCCCTNGCNTTATANATNGATTTGGCTTNNNTNANAATCCAATCAATAATTTTTTCATTATTATCAANNTNNNCAAGNTCTTNNNTTATCTTTTCATANGANANNTCAACCATTATNTGNGANGCAAAACGTTGTTTTAANTATTCCCANTCCCANATATCNGGAGNNCCTANATCAGCCTGNGANTTAATTTCCTCAAAAATAAAATCATCTAATACCTGATAAACAGAATCACGCATATTNTTNCCTGACAATGCNTGNTTCCTTATNTCATATACAACNTGNCTCTGNTGATTCATNACATCATCNTANTCTAANAAATGNTTNCTNATNCCANAATTTCTTACNTCAACCTTTTTCTGNGCACCTGAGATTGCCCTTGTNACCATCCCNGCAGAAATNACCTCNCCTTCTTCNATNCCCATNCGATCCATAATGGANGCAACTNTATCAGANCTAAAAAGNCTCATTANNTCATCNTCTAANGATAAATAAAATCNNGAAGAACCTGGATCACCNTGCCTACCACTTCTACCACGAAGTTGTAAATCAATTCTTCTTGATTCGTGTCTTTCAGTGCCAATAATATGTAGCCCCCCAAGGTCTTTAACACCCTCAGCTAATTTAATATCCGTTCCACGTCCAGCCATATTGGTAGCGATAGTTACTGCACTTTTTTGACCTGCTCTTGCGACAACATCAGCCTCACTTTTGTGCTGCTTTGCATTTAAAACATTATGGGGAATATTTTTTCGCTTTAACATCCGAGATAATAACTCAGATATTTCTACAGAAATTGTTCCAACTAAAATAGGCTGACCTTTTTTGTGACAAGCAGAAATTTCTTCAATAACAGCATTATATTTTTCACGTTTCGTCTTATAAACAAGATCGTCACGGTCGTCCCTAGATATGGGCCTGTGAGTTGGTATTACAGTAACATCTAACCCATAAATAGAACCCAGCTCCTCAGCTTCAGTCTCAGCAGTACCTGTCATTCCTGCAAGTTTATCATATAAACGAAAATAATTTTGTACAGTAATCGTTGCTAATGTCTGAGTTTCCCTCTCAATCCGTACATTTTCTTTTGCCTCAAGAGCTTGGTGTAGACCATCAGAATATCTTCTTCCAGGCAAAACGCGCCCGGTAAATTCATCTACAATCATTACCTTTCCATCTTGTAAAACATATTCAATATCTTTCTCATACAATGTATAAGCTCTTAATAATTGATTAAAATTATGGATAGTACTACTTCTCTCAGCGTGTAGTTGGTGAGCTTTTTCTTTTTCAATTTCTACTTCTTTATCCGATAAACCATTGCGTTCTTCTACCTCTAATAACAATTCTCCAAGATCTGGTATAATGAAAGTATCTGGATTATCAGGAGAAAGTATATTCCTACCTTTCTCTGTAATATCCATCACATGACTTTTTTCTTCAATTGCAAAGTACAAATCACTATCGACTTCATGCATTTTTTTGTCGCGAGTATATATAGATTCAGTTTCTTGAGCTAATTTTAGCATTCCAGTTTCTTGAAATATCTTCATAACTTGACGATGCTTCGGCATTCCTCTCTGAGCCTGCAATAGTTTGAGACCGGCATTTTCTTCATCTTCCTGATCAATATAATTTCTCGCTTCCTTCACAAAATCAGAAACTAATGAAGTCTGTTTTTTCACTAAATTTTGTACCCCAGGTTTTAATTTAGTAAAAGTTTCATCAACTGGTGCATCAACTGCACCTGAGATAATAAGCGGAGTACGAGCTTCATCTATTAAAACACTATCTACTTCATCAACAATAGCAAATGAATGTCCTCTCTGTACTTTTTCCTCAGACTGTAAAGCCATGTTATCCCTCAAATAATCGAACCCGAACTCATTATTTGTACCATATGTGATGTCTCGGCTATACATCTCTCTTCTTTTCGTGTTATCCATAGAGTTTAAAATGTAACCAACAGTTAGATCTAATCTCTTATAAACCTCTCCCATCCATTCTGCATCTCTTTGGGCAAGATAGTCATTAACAGTGATAACGTGAACTCCACGTCCTGTTAAAGCATTTAAATATATAGGCATTGTTGCGACCAGTGTTTTACCTTCACCTGTTTTCATTTCTGCAACTTTACCCTTATGAAGAATAACCGCTCCTAAAATCTGAACATCGTAGGGAATCATATTCCATGTTACTTTTTGCCCAGAAACACTCCAAGATTCACCACACATTCTTTCACATATTACTTTTACAATAGCAAAAGCTTCTGTCATAATCAAATCTAAGGCACCTTGTTCGGCCTTTAAGATTTTTTCATCCCGTATTTTTTTATCAGTAATATCTTTAACAGAATTTAATTTTTCATCACGGGTACTAATTACGAAATGTCTTAATTCTTTTGTCCTTTTTATAAGGTCTTCATCTGATTTTTCTGAAAATAATTTATAGGAATGGTTTATTTTATCTACTTCCGAAGATAATTTCTTTATTTCGCGTTGAGATTTTGTACCAAATAATTTTGATAAGATCATTTTTAAGGCCTACTTTTTATTTTCCTTTATATAATTTTTAAAAACTGCATCAAGAATACCATTAATAAAAACGGGACTTTCATCAGTACTATATATTTTTGCTATTTCTACCATCTCACTAATAGTTACCTTAGGAGGAATATCATCAATGAAATAAATTTCACAAATCCCCATTTTTAATAAAATTTTGTCAATCAGTGCGACACGGTCAATCTCCCAATTTTCAAGATGAGACTTAATAATATTCTCTGTCAATTTCCCATTCTCAAGGACAATGTCGAAAAGCGATTGAATAAAATCATTATTTCCCTTTAATTCAGGATTTTCACTCATTAATTGATCAATAGTATCATTTTTCGAAAATTGATAAGCAAATAAGGCCTTTAAAACACACTGCCTCGCCGCTCTACGTGGATGCAAATTAATTGTTGTCACGTTTAAACATCACATTTTTATTTGGTAAGTAAATGTTTTTTAATTTAGCAATATCTATCATTCTCTTCTCAGCAACTTTTAATGCTGCAGAATGAGTTGTAACTCCGTCATCTTCCGATCTTTTAAAAATTGCTAATAAAGTGTCATAAATACCCTCCTCTGCCTTGCGAAAGGCTCTTTCACGATTGTAACCTCCAATTTCATTTGCCACATTTATTAACCCACCAGCGTTAATTGCATAATCAGGAGCGTATAATATGCCTCTATCTTTTAACATTTTTGAATGTATTTCTTCTTTCTTTAATTGATTATTAGCTGCCCCAGCAACAATAGAACATTTTAATCTAGGAATTGTGTCTTCATCTAAAGTAGCACCCATACCGCAAGGAGAATAAATATCAATATCGGCATCATATATTTCATCACAGGCTATAGGAATTGCGCCAAATTCATTTACAACTTTTTCTAAAGAACTATCATAAAGATCTGAAGCATAAAGATATGCCCCTTCTTTTTTTAAAAAACTGCATAAATGATACCCTACGTGACCCACTCCCTGAATACCTATTTTGAGTCCTTCTAGGGAATCTTTTCCTAAATGCTTTTTAACAGCTGCTTTGATTCCTGAACAAGTACCTAATGCAGTAACTGGAGATGGATCGCCACTTCCACCCAACGCTCGTGAAATCCCTGTTACATATCTTGTTTCCATTCGCACCCATTCCATATCTTTAACGCTAGTGCCAACGTCCTCTGCAGTAATATATCTTCCAGCCAATCCTTGAACAAATCGGCCAAAAGATCTAAATAATATCTCATTCTTATGTTTTTTAGAATCTCCAATTATTACAGCTTTACCACCTCCTAAATTCAAACCTGCGATAGATGCTTTATAGCTCATACCTCGAGATAAACGTAATACATCTTTTAAAGCTGCTTCTTCATTTTCATAATTCCACATCCTACACCCTCCCAAAGCAGGACCAATTGCAGTATTATGTACGGCAATAATTGCTTTTAAACCTGTGTCTTTATCTCGACAAAATACAATTTCTTCATGATCTCTAGAATCCATATTCTCAAAAACTGTTGTCATCTCTTAACTATATTAAATATTGTTATGTAATTACAGGAGACAACCATCCAAAGGGGTCAATTATTTCTCCTCTTTGTATTTTAGTTAATGTTTTTTTTAATTTTTTTGTTATTGGCCCTAAATCTTCCCTATAATAATTATAAACATCATTCTTATATGTTATACTACCTACCGAGGTAATTTGAACTGCAGTACCAGTGCAAAATACTTCTTTGGCTTCAAAAAGATCTGATAAAGAGATATCGGTTTCTTCAACTTTTATATCTAGAATTTCTGAAGCAATTTTGCATACCGAATCTCTAGTTACACCTTTAAGGATAGATCCACTTACATTTGGAGTCTTAAGAACTCCATCATGATAAATAAACAAATTAGCTGAGCCTATCTCTTCAATTGTGTCTTCAGAAATAGAATCTAAATAAATCACCTCATCAAAACCTTCTTTTTTAGCTTTGACTAATGGTAATAAAGAAGCTGAATAGTTACCTATTGCCTTGGCATTCCCTATTCCTTTTGATGCTGCTCGATGAAAATTCGTTTCAATTTTTAAGTTTAAGGATTTATAACCTCCTTTAAAATAAGGCCCAACAGGGGAGACATATATCATAAATCTATAATCTGTTGCTGGACCAACTCCTAAAGCAGGAGAGACTCCCCAAACAATTGGTCTTATATACATACTCCCTTTACCATAAGGAGGAACAAAATCAAGATTATCTCTAACCGTTTCAAAAACAGCATCTATGAAAAAATCCGGATTTAGCTTGGGGATACAAAGTCGTTCTGTTGACCACGCAATCCTTTTTGCATTTTTATCTATTCTAAATAAGACTATCCTTTTATCAGAAGTTTGAAATGCTTTTGTTCCTTCAAAAACTCCCTGACCATAATTAAGAACAACAGCAGCAGGAGATAATTCTATATTACCATAAGGTATCAAAGATCCATTTTCCCAATTTTCTCCAACACGACAATTAGCACTGTACATACTTCGAGTCTTTAATAAATTAAAGCCCAGAGAATCCCAATCGACCACTGCTTTTTTTAAAGGCATTTCGTTAATTCTCTTGATATTACTAATTCCTGAATTTCTGAAGTTCCTTCATAGATTTCAGTAATTTTTGCATCCCTCATAAGCCTTTCTACTCCATAATCTTGAATATAGCCATAGCTACCATGAATTTGGACACATTCAATTGCTGCATCCATAGCAATTTTTGAGGCAAATAATTTAGCCATAGAACTCTCTTTATTATATTTTTTACCTTGATCTTTTAAATATGCGGCTTTACAAACTAGCAACCTTGCAGCCTCTAAATTTGTAGCCATATTTGCAATTTTTTTTCTTATTGCTCCAAATGAATTAATTGACCAATCAAATTGTTTTCTTTCATTTGAATAAGATATTGATTTTTCCAAAGCAGACCTAGCTAAACCAACTGCCTGAGCAGCTATACCAATCCTTCCGCCACTCAAGGCATTCATAGCTATTTGAAAACCTTGCCCTTCAAAGCCTAGGAGGTTGCTTTCTGGAATAATACAATTATCAAAATACAATTCGCATGTGTCTGATGCCCGTATCCCTAATTTATCCTCTTTTTTCCCAGCTTTTAATCCAGGAGTATTCTTGTCTATAATGAAGCATGAAATATTTTTTCTTTTTTCCTCTTTTTTTGTTAGACAAAAACAAATAACTAAATCACTGCTCTGACCACTAGTAACCCAATTTTTGGTACCATTGATAATATATTTATTCCCGTTTTTTTTTGCAAAAGTTTTCATATTTCTTGCATCTGATCCAGATTGTGGTTCACTTAAACTATAGGCTCCAAGTTTTTCTCCTTTAGCAAGTGGTTTAAGGAATTTATTTTTTTGCTCCCTATTACCCCAGTCTAATAGCACTTGACATACCAAGGAATTATTTACTGACATAATAGTTGAAGTTGCTAACTCTGCTGCTGCAATTTCCTCTATTGCTAAAACATATGAAGCCGTATTAAACCCGGATCCGCCCCATTCTTTTGGAACCATCATCCCCATCAAGCCTAATTCACCCATTTTATTTACTTGTTTTTTTGGGAACATTGAATGGCGATCTCTATATGATAGACCTGGTGCTAATTCTGAATTTGCAAATTCTCTAGTCATTTTTATCAAAAATTTTTGTTCTGACGATAAAGAAAGGTCAATCATAACTTTCTACAATTATTGCCGAAGCTTCACCTCCACCAATACATAAAGTTGCAAGCCCATTTTTAACTTTTTTATTTTTCATACCATTTAATAAGGTAGCTAATATTCTTGCTCCTGAAGCTCCTATCGGATGTCCTAAAGCAACAGCACCTCCATAAATATTTACACTTTCAGAAGGAATTTTAAAGTCATCTATTACTGCCATTGTTACCGCTGCAAAAGCTTCATTTATTTCCCATAAATCAATTTTTTCACTAGGTATATTTGCTTTTTCTAATACTTTAGTAATCGCTTTACCTGGTGCAGAAGTAAACCATTCTGGTTTATGAGCTACAGATGCGTGGGCTATAATTTTTGCTAAAGGCTTTATACCTAATTTTTCTGCATTGAACTCATTAGTAATTAAGAGTACAGCAGCACCATCATTAAGTTTTGATGCATTTGCAGCTGTTATAGTCCCTTCTTTTTTAAAGGCAGCTTTTAGTCGAGATATTTTTTCCAACTTTGCTTTATATGGCTCTTCATCTTCTTCAATTAATATATTTTCCCCTTTCCTATCAATAAGCGATATTGGGACAATTTCATTTTTAAATATATTCTTCTTATTTGCATTAAAGGCCTTCGAATACGATTGAATAGCAAAGTTATCTTGATCCTGCCTACTGTAACCTCGATCTGATACTAATAGTTCTGCACAACTTCCCATATGCTGTTCAGTATAGGCATCCCATAATCCATCATGAATCAAACTATCAACAGCCTTGGCATGGCCTAATCTGGTTCCCTGTCTAGAATTTATTAGTAAGTGAGGTGCATTCGACATGCTCTCCATTCCCCCTGCAAGTATTATGTCTGCATCGCCACAACGTATGGCTTGATCGGCTAGCATTACAGCTTTTAAACCTGAACCACACATCTTATTTATAGTTAAAGCCTCAATGGAATTTTCACATCCTCCCTTTAATGCAGCTTGTCTAGCAGGGGCTTGACCTTGCCCTGCAGATAAAATATTACCAAGAATTATTTCATTGATTAAAGTTCGATCCAATCTAGTATCTTTAAGAATATCCTGAATAACAAATGATGCTAATTCGCATGCTGAAAATGAGGAAAGCTTTCCTAAAAAAGATCCGATAGGAGTACGTTTAGCTTTGAGGATTACTGCATTTGAATTCATTAGTATCTCATTTTTAAATTATATTATGTTTATGAATAATTGACTTAATTTGAATAATTAATTTGCATATTTAATAATTTAAAGTCTATCGTAAGCTTCTATAATCTTTTTTACTAAAGGGTGCCTTACAACATCATTTTGATTTAGATTTGCAAAACCAATACCTTTAATGCCTCTTAAAACCTTAGCTACCTGTACAAGACCAGATTCTTTTTTGGATTGTAAATCAATCTGGGTAACATCACCTGTGATTATAGATTTTGAACCCACTCCTAATCTAGTCAAAAACATTTTCATTTGCGTTATCGTTGAATTTTGAGCTTCATCTAAAATCATGAAAGAGTTATCAAGTGTTCTACCTCTCATATATGCTAAGGGGACAATCTCAATTATCTTAGTTTCTAATAATTTTATTAATTTTTTTTCAGCATATAGAATATTTAATGCGTCATACAATGGAGCTAAATACGGATCAACTTTATCTTTAAGGTCTCCAGGTAAAAATCCTAGATTTTCTCCTGCCTCTACAGCCGGTCTACATAAAACAATTTTATCAATTAAATTACTTTCTAATGCTGAAATTGCAAAGCAGACAGCAAGAAAAGTTTTTCCAGTTCCCGCTGGTCCATTACAAAAAACGACATCATTATTGTTTACAGTTTTACAGTATCTAATCTGACCATCTGTTTTTGGGGTAACTATACCTTTTTTAGCATAACATATAACATAGTGGGAGCTGATTTCTTGTTTGTTATCATAATTATCTTTTACTTTAACCATTGATATTAAATTTTTCACATCACTTTTTTCTAGACCTCCTTTGCTATTTAACGTTTCAATCATTTCATTAAAGATTTGATTTACTTGATCTATATTAATTTTATTACCAATCATTTTAATTTTATTACCACGAGCTATAATGCTTATAGGTATTTCTGATTGAATTAACTTAAGGTTGCAATCTGCAACGCCTAGTATAGATACTAGGTCTAGAGATTTAACATCAATGATCTTTTCCAAAATTCTATTTATCAATTAATTTCATGCCTAAAATTAGGTTCAATAATTATATTATATTCAAAACATATATTAATTGCATTATCATTTTATTTTTTATTCGGATTCGGAATAAATTGTACGACACATAATATCCGGCCAAAGGCGAAAATTCAAAATATTGACTATTTAATTGAGCAAGGCAAACTATTATGGGATCAAAGGCTAGACTCATTAGCATTGGACAAAGCAGAACATTTCATTAATCTATCACATAAACAACGTGGAAATGATTTTGAATTATCTGTTCTGTATAGCCAAATTTCTTTTACAAGAGCATATTTTTTTGAAAAGAATAATCAGAAACAAGATTCATTGTTTTTGCATGGAAGTCATTCATGCAAAAAGGCTGTCATGGCTCATAAAGATTTTATACCAATCTATATTTTATCAAAAGGTGATAGTACATTCAAATTATTATCAGCAATAGCTGATGCACCATTATCAATAGTTCCTGGCTTATATTGGTGGGCTGTTAATTTAGGCATGTATTTAAATAATCAGCCTGTTTTAGACAGAATTAAACAACGAGAATTATTAGAAGTAATAATGCATCGGGTAATTAGCCTTGATCCTGGATTTAATTTTAGTGGTCCCTATAGATTTTTTGGGTCATTATATACAAGAATACCTGGCATTGAGCTTTCTCAATCAAAAACTTATTTTGACCAAGCAATAACAGCCAATCCTGAGTACCTTGGAAACAAAGTATTAATGGCACAGTTTTACTATCAAAAAGCAGGCAACCGGGAAGATTTCCATAATACATTAAAAAAAGTATTGGAAGCAGATCTAAATAAATACCCAGAAATTATGGCCGATAACTTTTTCTATCAAAAAAAGGCCAAGTCTCTTTTAAAAGATGAAGTAATTCTATTTGAATAACTTCATTTAGGATTTTTAAAGAAAAAACTTTGCCTCAATTGGCTTCTTTGATATATAATATTGATAATGATTTTTTCACTAAAGCTCCCAGTACACAAAAATTTAAAAAAATAAAGAGTAACTGAATTTATCTCGCAAAATTACTGAATTTACCGTTTATAAAGTGTTTGTTCCCCATACCAACATGATGATGAAGGCTCTACAAAATCTATAGTAAAGCAAAAGATGATGAATGTGGAAAATCCGCACAAAATCAATCACAAAAATTAACAGTAACAATCCATGCTGGAGGAATTAAAGAAAAGAAAAAAATCAAATATTTACAATGCAGGATTGAAATATTATATAAATTGATTAACATTAATACTAGAATTCTAGTTTGGTCAAATTCTAATTGGTATAGTAGACTAGAGGTATAAAATACTTTTGAACTTTATCATTAAGACCTAGTTTGTCAATTATCTAAACTATTTTAATAGAGATATAAAAAATGAAATATATATTTTTAAAATTAATAATCTCTTCGGGTATCATTACTATAGTTTCAGAGATATCAAAGAAGAGCAGTTTTATCGGAGGACTTGTAGCATCCATTCCTCTAATTTCTGTTCTATCTATGATATGGCTTTATATTGATTCTAGGGATATTGAAAAAATAAAAAATTTATCCACTAGTATCTTTTGGATGGTTATACCATCCTTAGTGCTTTTCCTATCTATACCTATTTTAATCAATATTGGTTTCAATTTTTGGTATAGTTTAATAATTGCGATCATTCTAACCATTACTTCCTATTTATTAACCATAATTATTCTATCTCATTATGGTATCAAGTTATAAGCTTGTCCTAAAAATAACATACTATGGATGAAGCAATAACTCCCATACCTTTTACACGGTTATTAATTATTTTTATCCCTTCAGGAATATTGTCTTTCATTATCTATTCATGGTCCCTTGAATGGAAAAATTCTTTATATGCTCTTAGCAGAATGTTAGGGCAACTAATTATAATGGGATATTTCTTATCTTATATTTTTAATTCCAATAGTTCACTAATAGTTTTATGTATTTTAATATCAATGGTTGTCATAGGAAGCTGGATTGCATTACGAATCCTAAATAAAAAAAGAATTAATTTGTTAAAATACGCCATTATTTCGATAGCAATTGGAGGGGGCATAAATTTATTTATAGTTACACAATTACTATTACAATTAGATCCTTGGTACAAACCTAGATTTATGATTCCATTAGCAGGGATGATCTTCTCCAGTGCAATGAATGGCGTCAGCCTTGCAGCTGAAAGATTACAAGCGGAAATTGATAAAGGTATCAAATATGATGATGCAAAAAGAGTTGCTTTTAAAGCATCTTTAATTACAATTATTAATTCACTCTTCGCTGTAGGACTGGTTTCACTACCTGGGATGATGACAGGACAAATCTTATCAGGAACATCACCATTAACAGCCGCTCGATATCAAATAATGGTAATGTGTATGATTTTCAACTCAGTTGGGTTAGCATCCTATCTTTTTTTAATTCTTCTTAATCCTAAACGGATAAAAAAATAAATTTTTATTTTTTTAAATTGTGAATTCTAATTCCTAGCTCTTCCAATTGTGAATCACTCACCCTGCTAGGACTTTCATCCATCAAGGATGCTGCAGACGTAGTTTTTGGGAAAGCAATTACATCACGAATGTTTTCTGTCCCCGCTAACAACATCACAAGTCTGTCAAATCCAAATGCAATTCCACCATGCGGTGGCGCGCCGTAAGAAAGAGCCTCTACTAAAAATCCAAATTTTTCTATGGCATCTTGTTTGCTAAGCCCTAACAGTGAAAATACCTTTTCTTGAACTTTAGGATTGTGAATCCTGATAGATCCGCCTGCAATTTCATATCCGTTCATAGTTAAATCGTATCCTCTACTAAGACAATTGGATGGATCTGTATCTAAAAGATTAATATCCTCTTCTCTTGGAGCAGTAAAAGGATGATGCATTGCAGTAAAACGATTTTGCTCTGAATCAAATTCAAACATGGGAAACTCTGTAATCCAAACAGGTGCATATTTAGTTTTATCAATGAGATCTTCTTTCTCTGCAATACTTTTTCGAAGATGCCCCAATGCATTTAAGGCGATTTTTAAATCATCTCCAATTAAAAATAAGATATCACCATTTAACATTTTTAATTCTGATATAATTTGCTTTTGAAGTCCCTCAGAAAAAAATTTGGATATACCACCTTCAAACCCCTTTGTTTGCAATTTCATCCATGCTAATCCCTTAGCATTGTGTTTTTTTACAAGGTCTGTAAATTGATCGATCACTTTCCTAGAGTACTTTGCCCCATCTTTAACAATGATTCCCTTTACTGTTTCAACAGAACTAAATGAATTAAAATCAGATGAATCTGTAAAATTTTTTAAATCTATCAGTTTAAGATCATATCTTATATCAGGTTTATCTGAACCGTAATTTTCTATTGCTTCCTGGTACGTTAATTTTGGAAATGATTTTGGTAAATCAATTTCAGCAACCTCCTTAAAAATATATTTTGTTAAACTTTCCATGTATTCAAAAATATCTTGTTCATCAACAAAAGACATTTCAATATCAATTTGAGTGAATTCTGGCTGTCTATCTGCTCTCAGATCTTCATCTCTAAAGCATTTTACAATTTGAAAGTACCTATCGTACCCAGATATCATAAGAATTTGTTTATATATCTGAGGAGATTGAGGTAAAGCATAAAATTTTCCTCGATGTATCCTACTTGGAACTAAATAATCTCTTGCACCTTCAGGAGTTGATTTCATTAGAATAGGTGTTTCAACCTCAATAAAATGATTTTGCGATAGAAAAGATCTAGTGGTTTGATAAGTATGGTGACGAATTAGGATGTTGCGCTGCAGTTCTTTCATGCGAAGTTCTAGGTATCGATATTTTAATCGTAGGTCTTCCTCAGCATTATTACGATCATTTAGCATAAAAGGAAGCGGAGAAGCCTCATTCAACATAACAAAATCTGAAACTAATATCTCTATTTTTCCTGTTTTCAAATTTGGATTTATGGCAGTTTTTACCCTTGAGCGAACTATTCCACAAATAGATAGCACATCTTCCATAGATATTTTTTTAATTAATTCAAAGTCGCCTTTATAATGATCGCTATCGAAAACAATTTGTGTCTTACCATATCTATCTCGAAGATCTATAAAAACTATCTGGCCATGTAGCCTAACCTTATTAACCCAACCATTCAAAATTACAGATTCATCTATTTCAGACAACCGGATTTCTCCACAATTATGGGTTCTTTTATACATGTTTTATAAATTTAAGTTATAAAATTCGATCGGAAACTATGATCGATTTGGTATTCTGTTATTTTATAAATAATTATCTTTTGGAAATTTTTAAACGATTGATTGCTCGAGCCATTGACGCGTTAATTCTTGCTTCATTTAGATCAGAATCTCGTTCTGTTTTTCTTTTTTTTGCTCGCTCAATTGATTTATTTACACGATCTACATCTATTTCGTTAGATTTTTCCAGTGACTCTACAAGAAGTTTAACTGAATCATTTAGAATTTCTGCAAATCCACCCCCTACAGAAAAATACTCATTTTTTCCGTTTTTCTTTATTTTGAGCTCTCCTATCGATAAGGCAAAAACACCTTCACGATGCTTCCTCATTACCCCGAATGCACCATCTAAACCTGGACAACGTAAGTAGCTTACATTATCTAATATGACATCCTTAATGGGTGTAACTATTTCTACGGTATATGAACTCATTATGCAGCTGTTTTCTTATGTTTTTCTATGGCTTCATCAATCGTACCAACGTAAGCAAAAGCATTTTCTGGAAGTTCATCTACCTCTCCTTTTAAAATTGCATCAAATCCTGATACGGTATCCTCGAGGCTTACATATCTACCAGGAGTACCAGTAAATTGTTCTGCCACAAAAAAAGGTTGAGACATAAATTTTTGGATTTTTCGAGCCCTCGCAACGGTTAATTTATCATCATCTGATAACTCATCCATACCAAGAATAGCAATAATATCTTGTAAATCTTTATATTGCTGTAAAACAAACTGAACTTCTCTTGCAACATTNTAATGTCTTTCNCCAATTATTCTAGGGTCAAGAATTCTTGAGGTTGANGCTANNGGATCAACNGCTGGATAAATTCCAAGTTCAGCAATTTTACGCTCTAAAACACTTGTTGCATCCAAATGTGCAAAAGCCGTAGCGGGTGCGGGATCTGTAAGGTCATCTGCAGGTACGTATACAGCCTGAACAGACGTAATAGATCCTTTTTTTGTGGAAGTAATTCGTTCTTGAAGGTCTCCCATTTCCGTGGAAAGGGTCGGTTGATATCCAACAGCAGAAGGCATTCTACCAAGTAGAGCAGAAACTTCAGATCCTGCTTGGGTAAATCTAAAGATATTATCTATAAATAAAAGGACGTCTCGACCTTCATCATCCCTGAAAAATTCAGCCATTGCAAGGCCACTAAGCGCAACTCTCAAACGAGCTCCAGGAGGCTCATTCATTTGCCCAAATACCATAGTTGTTTTATCGATGACACCAGACTCTGTCATTTCTGCATAAAGGTCATTTCCTTCACGTGTTCTTTCTCCTACTCCAGCAAATACAGAGTATCCACCATGTTCAGTAGCTATATTTCTTATTAATTCCTGAATTAAAACTGTCTTACCAACACCTGCACCTCCAAAAAGACCTGTTTTCCCTCCTCGTGTATAAGGTTCCATTAGGTCTACTACCTTTATACCTGTAACTAACGCTTCAGTTGACGTAGCAAGTTCATCATGCTTGGGAGCGGGGCGATGAATGGGATTTCTATTTTCTGTTTCACAGTCACCTTTTTGATCGATTGTATTCCCTAGGACATCGAACAAACGACCTAGCGTTTTTTCTCCAACAGGAACAGAGATTGGCTCGCCTAAGTCTTCAACTTTATGACCACGTACTAATCCATCAGTACTATCCATTGCAACTGTTCGCACAACCCCATCACCAAGATGCTGAGCAACTTCAAGAACTAAAATTCCATCTTCACCTCTATCTACAGTTAAAGCATTATAAATTTCTGGTAAATGTCCACTTGCGAAATTAACATCGACAACAGCCCCCATTACTTGTGATATTTTTCCATTTTTTGACATAATATGTTGTCCTTATTTATTAGCCTAAAGCTTCAGCTCCACCTACTATTTCAAGCATCTCTGTAGTGATAGCCGCTTGCCTAGCTTTGTTAAATTGTAAAGTTAAATCTTTTATCATATCTTGCGCATTTGACGTTGCATTTTCCATGGATAACATTCGCGCAGCTTGTTCACTTGCATATGACTCAAGCAGGTATTTCCACATCTGAACATTTAAATGCCTAGGAATAAGTGTATTGACGATTGATTCTTTTGAAGGTTCATATAATCGATCAACGACCTTATCTTCAATTGAATCATATCTCAACGGAAGGAGTGTTTCAGATTTGATTTCTTGCTGAGCTACATTCACAAAATAATTATACACTACGTGTATTTCATCAACAGTACCATTTGTAAAATGATCAATAACACTTCTACCAATCATAATAGCATTTTCAAATTCCATTTCTGCCCAAAAATCAATATGACTTTCAATAATGTTGTAATTTCTGTAAGTAAAATAATCCCGCGCTTTTTTGCCAATGCAAAAAATATCCACATTGTCCTTTCCAAATTGATCTATCTCCGATTGCGCAACTTTTAATAAATTTGTGTTAAATGCTCCTGCAAGGCCACGGTCAGCACAAACAACAACATATGCTTTTCGCTTTATTTCTCTTTCATCTAAAAGAGGAAGCATCTCTCTATCAACATCTGGTAAAATATGATGTATTATTTCATCAAGAGAATTCGTATATGGCCTAGCTTGTTCCATACGATCCTGTGCTTTTCTCATTTTAGCAGCGGCAACCATTTTCATTGCTTTAGTTACTTTTTGAATACTTTTAACAGATTTAATTCTGTCTCGTATATCTTTTAGATTTGCCATTTTTTTCTATACTTTAAAGCCAGCCTTATAATTAGAAATAGCATCATTAAGTTTTGTTTCAGTTTCTTCAGAAATGTTACCTTCTTTCACTATGGACTCAAGGCAATCTGAAGCGTTTGTATCAAGATAATCAAGAAGACCTGATTCAAATTCAGAGACTTGGCTAGCTTCTAAATCATCTAAATGTCCCTTAGAAGCTGCAAAGATTATTGCTATTTGTTTCTCAACATCCATAGGGACATATTGGTTTTGTTTTAAAATTTCTACCATTCTTTCACCCCTAGTCAACTGCGCAAGTGTTGCTTTATCAAGATCAGAACCAAATTTTGCGAAAGCTTCTAATTCTCTATATTGAGCAAGATCTAAACGAAGAGTTCCAGCAACTGATTTCATAGCTTTTATTTGAGCATTACCACCTACTCTAGAAACTGATAACCCAACATCAATAGCTGGTCTTATCCCAGAATTAAAAAGATTAGTTTCAAGATATATTTGACCATCTGTAATTGATATGACATTTGTAGGTATATAAGCGGAGACATCACCTTCTTGAGTTTCAATAATAGGCAGGGCTGTGAGGGATCCACTACCAAGGTCTTTTGAGAGCTTTGATGCTCGCTCTAGCAATCTACTATGAAGATAAAAAACATCACCAGGAAATGCTTCTCTGCCTGGAGGCCTTCTTAGCACCAAAGACATTTGGCGATAAGCGACTGCTTGCTTTGAAAGATCATCATAAACAATGAGGCCATGTTTCCCGTTATCCCTAAAGTATTCACCCATTGCAGCACCAGCATAAGGAGCAATATATTGCATAGGAGCAGGATCCGACGCATTTGCTGCAACCACTGTTGTATATTCCATAGCTCCATTACTCTCTAACTCCTGAACTAATGCAGCAACGGTGGAGGCTTTTTGACCAATAGCCACATATATACAGTAAACGGGATCATCTGTTTGATGTGTATATTTTTGATTAATTATTGCGTCAATTGCAACTGCGGTTTTACCTGTTTGCCTATCTCCAATAATTAGTTCTCGTTGACCTCTTCCAATCGGGATCATACTATCAACAGCCTTGATTCCTGTTTGCAGGGGCTCATTAACCGGAGACCGAGCCATTACCCCAAGAGCTTTTCTTTCAATAGGTAATGAATGTTCGGTTTCAATAGGCCCTTTACCATCGATAGGCTGACCTAATGGATTAACTACTCTACCAAGCATAGCTTCTCCAACTGGNACCTCTACAACACGGCCGGTTCTTTTCGCAAGATCTCCTTCTTTTACAAGACGAGANTCACCAAATAAAACAAGACCGACATTATCTTCTTCAAGGTTTAACGCCATTCCGAAAACACCATTTGGTAATTCAACGAGCTCAGAACTCATAACATTTTCAAGACCAGAGACTCGAGCTACTCCGTCTCCAACTTCTAATACTTCGCCTACTTCTAAGATATCGACCGAGCCATCAAATTTCTCGATCTGTTCTCTGAGTAGTTTTGTTAATTGGTCAGTTTTTATTTCCATAATTTCCTAAAATATTAAGTTTATAGTAATTCGTTTTGAAGTAGCCGTAATTGATTTTGTATTGAAGCATCTAAATAAGTATTATTNATACGAAGTTTAATACCACCTATTAATGTAGGATCAACTTCAATNGACAATTCTGCTTTTCTTCCAAGTGATAATTCTAAAGATTCCTGAAAAGACTTTAATTTAGAACTGCTAATTTCGCTTGCAACAGTCCCTTTTANCTCTAAAATATTAAGAGCTTTTCGATATTTTAAATGAAATACTCTAAANGTATCATTNNAAATACTAAGTGCTTTGCTACCATAAAGATAAGACACCATTTCATTTACTAAAGGATGTCCATTTTGCCCAAGTACAANATTTAANGTATTCCTTTTTTCATCTCTATTTATTTTTTTTGACTGCAGNAATACGCAAAATAAACGNTCATTTTCTATTAAATCATTTAAAAANACTAAAGATTTGTTGACATCATCTAAAACATTATTTTGCTCTGAAATTTTAAACAACGCATTTGCAAGAATTTTAGGATTTGGNTTACGCTTCATATTCCCTTAAACCCTTGATCGATTTTTCAATAAGTTCTAAATTTTCATCGCTGGANAGATTCTTACTAATTACTTTTTCTGCAACGGATATCGTTAGAGTTACCACCTCTTCTCTAATTTCTGAAATAGCCTTATCCTTTTCAACTTGTATTTGAGTTTGTGNATCATCCTTTAATTTTTTAACATCTTGTTCAGCCTGAGATTTTAAATCAGATTTTATCTTTTCAGCAGATGCTTTTGCATCAGACCTTATTTGCATAGCTTCCGAACGAGCTTCCGCAAGAATTTTTTCTGATTCNTCATTAAGACTACTTAAATCCTTTCTAGCTTTTTCAGCATCCTCAAGAGATGATTTTATGCCTTCCTCCCGATCTTTCAAAGCCTGCAGTAATGGTCTCCATGCAAATTTCGCNAANACGCTGAAAAGAATCAAAAAAGTTAGAATCGTCCATATAAATAGACCAGGATCAAGCTGAACTAGAGGATTCGGCTTGTTCCCTTTATCTAATTTTTGAGTAGTCGCAGCCAATAAAATGGGAACTTTATGCTGACTCCCTTTTTGATAATCCATCAATATTTGTTAAAGGATAAGCATCAAAAAAGTGAAAACTTCTGCTAAAATTGCAACACCTTCAAGAAGNAATAACGGCAAATTCACAGCTCCTGTGATTTTGTCCGCAGCTTCTGGTTGACGTGCAATACTCTCAGCCGCAGCGGCTGCAAATTTTCCAATCCCAAGGCCTGCACCTAATACGATTAAACCCATTCCAATAGGGATAAGTGTAGTTGCTGTCATTATTATTTCCTTTTTATTTGTTTAATTAATGATGTACATGAATTGCCATACCGACAAACACTGCTGTTAATAATGTAAAAACATATGCCTGTACAAGCACGACTATAATTTCTAAACCTGCTATGGCCGCAGCCATAGGAACAGCTGCTAAAGATACGCCTATACCCGCAGCACTATTAAACATTTCACCAAAGATCGCCATTAAAGATAAGAGAGCTAGAAGCGCTATATGCCCGCCAGTCATGTTAGCTGCCAAACGCATCGTAAGTGCAAATGGCTTGACAAAAAGCCCCATTATTTCAATAGGTATAAGTATGATATAAACCGGCCAAGCTAATCCATGAGGTACTAAATTTTTCCAATGCTGAACAAATCCGTGAGCTTTTACACCAGCAATTATAATAGAAAAAAAAGTAATTACAGCTAAAGCTCCTGAAACATTAAAATTTCCTGTCGCAGTAACACCACCATGAAGCATTCGATTTATAAAATTATGTTCATCGGCATAAGGTATCCCTAAAACAAACCTATTAATTACACCTAAAAGATCAAAAATTGGAATCATGCCAATTCCATTGGCAAAAAGGATGAAAAAGAAAAAAGTTAGGATAACTGGAGTCCATGTCATTACCCATTTATCACCTACATTTGGTTGAACAATAGAGTCACGAATAAATTTTACTATTGCCTCAATTGCATTTACCCATCCAGAAGGAACTATTTTACCACTATTTAAAAATCTTCTTACAGGAATTATCACTAAAACAGATAACAAAGCAGCAACTAACCAGAGCATTAAAACATGCTTTGTAACTGAAAAATCAATGCCAAGTATTTCCATAGGAAAATTGATTATGGAGTGATCACCTTTGCTAGAGTTTGAAACATGAGAAATAATATTTGGCCCGACTTTTTCCATAACAGTTTTGGGGCCCTCAATAGACTGAGCAGGTATCATCTAAGTTTTTTTAAATAATAATTTTATAAAGATTTAAAATATAGAATAATAGTATTTGTAAAATATTTTACGATAAACTATTCGCGATATTACTTAAAAAGGATGCATTTTAAAATGGTAAAATTCTGTTTCAAAATCTAATAAAAATTAAAAATTTGTAAATATAAAAAGTACTTAACAAAAAATCATTTTAGGCATTATTTTCTTTTATATTTTGAGTATTTGACCATCTGATAAAATCCAACAACGAGCCCCAAAACCATACCAATGATTATTCCAGCAGGAGAAGTATCTAAATGATTATCAATATAAAAACCGCCAAAAATAAATAAAAAAATCGAAGCGATAAGACTATACGAAGCGCTTGCGGCAGGACCAGCCTGGTTTAGAACTTTCTGAAAATATAAATATGAGTTAAAGATTGAATTGTTTTTTTTCTTCGGAACAGTCAAAAAATCTTTCGTTATGAAATATTAGAATTTTCCATGACGATTTCACATTTCCCTTCAAACTTAGCCCCATCCTCGACTACTAATTTTTTGTAGGTAATATCGCCTTTTACTTTACATGTTTTAAGTAGCGTTACTTGCCCCAATGAAGAAATATTCCCTTCAACTATACCTGCAATACGAATGTCACTTCCAACAATATTTCCCTTTACAATGGCATTTTTTGCCAGCCTTACGGGTCCTTTAGTATTTACACTTCCTTTAATCTGACCATAAACAATAATTCCATTCTTTAATTTTACAGAACCGTCAACTACCATATCTAATCCAATCATTGTCTGGATATTTTTATTTTTTTTATTTATCATACTAAAACGTCAAATCAGTATAAGAATATTCAGGGAAATACAACAACGGATCCACTGGTTTAAACTCTCTCCATATCTCAAAATGTAAATGAGGGCCTGAAGAGATTCCTGAACTACCAACTAAAGCAATGACCTCACCTTTTTCCACAATATCAAGCTGATATTTTAAATTCTTTTTATTATGCCCATAATGCGTAAAATAGCTATCACCATGATAAAGAATAATCATATTACCAAACTCATAATTCCAACCTGAAAAAACTACAACTCCTCTAGCAGCAGCCATTACCGGATCACCATCATTTGCAACAATATCGATACCGTAATGTGTATCTTTTAAAAAATTTCCGCCATTGCTTACATGCTTACTAATATAGCCATTAATTGGAGGGTAAGAAGGAATGTTTTTTAATTGTGAAATGCTTTTTTCTGGTAATTCGTAAAGACTCGATATGGAGTCTTCTATTGAAATTGGATTATCTATATCAAGCTTTTCCCCTAAAGTATTACGCACCATTCGATCCATTTGCTTTATTTTTTTTAAATCCTGAGACAACTCTAACACTTGAAGCCTTTCAGAAATTAATTTATTATAATTAGCCTCAATATCTCTATGGTAAGATAGTTTTGGAAAATACAAAATTAAAATAAAAAGACTACCAAAACATAAAGAAATCATTAGAAACCCAACACACTGCAGAACTGCCTTACTTAAATTAAATGACCATGAATCCTTTTCATCATCTGGGATTATCATGAATGTGTATTTTTTCCGTTTTGTCATTCTAAGAGGAAATTATATCTATAATTCTATCTAGATCATCAATCGAAAAGTATGAAATCTCAATCTTACCTCCCTTTTCAGAGGATCTAAGCTTTACTTTTGTTCCTAAAATTTCGATTAATTTATTCTCAATAGGAGCTATCTGATGATCTTTGTTTTTTAATGTCCTTCTTTTTTTTGACTGATTAGGTTTTTTGGCCTTAACCATATTTTCAGCATCCCTAACTGAAAGATTCTTTTCCATAATTGTCTTCCAAACTTTAATCATTATTGACCGAGATTTCGTTTGGAGGATAGCTCTTGCATGCCCAGCCGAAATTTTTCTTTCTATTAGGCTTTTTCTAATTTCTAAGGGAAGTTTTAACAGTCTTAAAGAATTAGAAATTGTCACTCTTTTTTTACCAACTGCCTTTGCTATAGATTCGTGAGACAAGCCATATTTTTTATTAAGTACATCATAAGCTTCGGACTCTTCAATAGAATTTAGATCTTCTCTTTGTATATTTTCTACTAAGGCCATTTCCATTATATCTGAACTGTTTTTAGCATCTAGCACATATGCTGGAACAGTTCTTTTTTTAAGATGCTTTAAAGCTCTCCATCTTCGCTCTCCAGCAATTAATTCATAACCATTTTTGACTTTTCGTACAGTTACAGGAGATATTAATCCTTTTTCTGAGATCGAAGCCGCTAGCTCATTAAGAGCAGCTACATCAAAAAGTTTCCTTGGCTGATTTGGGTTCGGATGAATATCATTCAATTTAATTTTAGAAATTGATTCAGTTTTTGTACTTAATAGACTAGAGTCATTTTTTCCTAGATCTTCATCCGATCGGATTAATGCTTCTAATCCTTTTCCCAGACGTTTAACTGACACGCTGTAATATCTCCTCTGTAAGGGTCATGTAATTTTGCGCTCCTGTTGAATTAGCATCATACAACAGCGCAGGTTTTCCAAAACTTGGTGCTTCACTTAAACGAACGTTACGATGTATGAATGTTTTAAACAATTTTTCCTTAAAAAAAGAATTCACTTCTTCAACTACCTGTTTGGAAAGGTTTAACCTTCCATCATACATTGTCATTAAAATTCCAGTAATTTCTAATTTTTTATTTAAATGTCTTTGAACCAAGCGAACAGTACTTAATAATTGACCAAGGCCTTCTAAAGCATAATACTCACACTGAATTGGGATTACGATTGCGTTTGAGGCTGTTAAAGCATTTATTGTAAGTAAACCTAAAGAAGGCGGACAATCAATTATTATGATGTCATATTTGCTTTCAATAGTTTTAAGAGCTTTTTTTAATTGATATTCACGGGCCATAACACCCACTAATTCTATTTCTGCTCCAACTAAATCATTTGTAGATGCTATAATATCTAAATGTGTAAAGGATGTATTAGTAATACAATTTTTAACATTTTCATCTCCTAAAATAGCATCATAAATATTATTTTTTTCTTCAATTACTAATTCAGATAAACCAGTTGTAGCATTGGCTTGCGGATCTAAATCAATCAAAAGTGTTTTTATTTCACTGACAGCAAGGCTTAGGGCTACATTTACTGCGGATGTAGTTTTCCCCACTCCTCCTTTTTGGTTTGAGAAAGCTAAGATATTTGACATTTAAATTTATTTACAATAAACATTAAAAGAATTTATTAAGAACCTATCATAATTGCATTATCTCTAAAACTGAAAGAGTAAGGAATTATTACGTATATTAGACTTACAGTTTACAACAATTTTAGAAATACTTATATCTATATAGATGAAAGCTCTTATCAAAAAATACCCCGAAAAAGGTATATGGATGAAAGATGTTCCTAACCCAGAATGTGGAGATAATGAAATAAAAATTAAGATTACTCATACAGCAATATGTGGTACAGATTTACATATTTACAATTGGGATTCATGGGCGCAGAGAACGCTTAGTCCACCTGTAATTATTGGCCATGAATTTTGTGGCGTTATTCAAGAAACCGGAAAAAATGTACAGCGCTATCAAGAAGGACAACGAGTATCCGGAGAAGGTCATATAATATGCGGCTATTGCAGAAATTGCAGAGCCGGTAAACAGCATCTTTGCGATTCTACTAAGGGAATTGGTGTTAATAGAAATGGTGCTTTCGCTGAATACCTTGTATTACCTGAGTCAAATATTTGGCCAATTCCAGATGGCACTAGCTCTGAAATAGCCTCATTTTTTGATCCTTTTGGAAATGCTGTTCATTCAATAAACTGTTTCAATATTGTAGGTGAAGATTTACTTATTACAGGTGCAGGTCCTATAGGACTTCTATCAGTTGCAATTGGCAAATTTATAAGAGCTCGGAATATCGTTATTACTGATGTTAATGATTATAGGTTAACCCTCGCCAAACAATTAGGTGCAACTAAAACTATAAATATAAAAAAAGATTCAATAAAAAAATATTTTAGTGAATTAAATATAAAACATGGGTTTGATGTTGGATTGGAGATGTCTGGAAATGGACAAGCATTAAATGAAATGCTTTCATCCATGTATTATGGTGGCAAAATAGTCCTTTTAGGATTATTGCCCAAAAACACTTGTATAGATTGGGATAATATTATTTTTAAAGGATTACAAGTAAGGGGCGTATATGGTCGAAAAATGTACGAAACATGGTACAAAATGGATCAACTAATTAAAAGTGGATTAGATTTAAGCAAAATAATCACTCATAAATTCCCAATTTCCAATTTTGAAGAGGCATTCGAAGTTGTTAGCTCAGGACAATGCGGAAAAGTAATCATGGAATGGTAAATGAATACATACAAGCAAATATTTCAAAATGAACTAAATGACATTGAAAAAAATGGGTTATTAAAAAAAGAGAGAGCATTAAAAACCCCTCAGGGAACTGAAATTATTACAGAAAATCATAAAGCAGCATATAATATGTGTTCAAATAATTATTTGGGTTTAGCTAATCACCCAAGAATAATTCAAGCGGCTAAGTCAGCCTTAGATAATTATGGATTTGGAGTGGCATCAGTGCGCTTTATATGCGGCACTCAAGATCTTCATCTTAATCTAGAAAAACGAATTTCGAATTTTTTTGGAACAGAAGACACTATTCTATACAGCTCTTGTTTTGATGCAAATGGAGGTCTTTTTGAAACTATTTTTTCTGAAAACGATGCTATCATTTCTGATGAATTGAACCATGCCTCAATTATTGATGGAATTCGTCTTTGCAAAGCAAATCGTTTTAGATATAAAAATAATGACATGGTAGATCTTAAAAAAAATCTTATCAAAGCACAATCAAATAGACTAAGAGTAATAGCTACCGATGGAGTATTCTCCATGGATGGACAAATTGCAAAACTAGATGAAATAGTTGTTTTAGCAGAAAAATATGACGCTATGGTTATGGTTGATGATAGTCATGCTACAGGATTCATTGGTGCAAAAGGAAGAGGATCTGCTGATCATTTTGGCGTAATGGATAAAATTGATATTTTCACCTCTACACTAGGAAAAGCAATTGGTGGAGCATCTGGAGGTTTTACAACAGGTAAAAAAGAAATTATTGATCTTCTGCGTCAAAAATCTAGGCCATATTTATTTTCTAATAGCATTGCACCATCAGTAGCATCTGCAGCAATCGAAGCTNTTNAAATAATTNNNNAAGATAANANNTTNAAAAACANCNTAGAAAAAAANACTCTTTATTTTCGGNAAAANATGTCNGNNAATGGNTTTGATATNCTTGANGGNATNCANCCNATTGTNCCAATNATGCTTTACGATGCTAANAAAGCNAAANNAATGTCTTCAANNNTACTTGANGANGGAATNTATGTTNTAGGTTTTCANTNNCCTGTAGTNCCAAAANANAAAGCNNGAATTAGAGTNCAGATTTCNTCTGNNATGNNNAANNAANANNTAGATAAANCNATNNANGCNTTTAAAANAGTTGGNAAANAAATGGGNATTNTNTAAGTTTNATATANANNACTTGANATCTTGCCNGAAAGANCTAGCCTAGAGTATATTCACCGTCAATTTTTAATATAATTANATAAATAGTATGGCAAAAAACTTAACACCTAGATATTTAATTATTANTCTTATTTTATTTTGGGCTATATCATCNCTTCTNCCNACATGGAGGTATCAANGACTTTCTGAGGATCAAAAAGAAGAAATGAAAATAAATGGTGAATTANAAAATTTAGAATCAAAAGTAATTCGCCAAGGCTTAGACCTTAAAGGAGGGATGTATATTGTATTAGAGGCCGATATCCCTGCTCTGATTACTAACCTCGCATCATTTAAAGATGAAAGACTTCTAAAAGTTATTGAAAAAACTAGAGAACAATCTTCTAATCCAAGCTTAGATGTTTTCACAATTTTTAAAAATGAAGTTTTAANTGATAATATAAAGTTGTCTCGATACTACCATGAATATGGGGCATCATTAGAAGATATTATGTCAGCATTNCGAGNAGAATCAGATGACGCAATTAACCGAGTTCTTGAAATCTTACAAAATAGAGTTGATCAATTTGGAGTATCCGAACCAACAATTCAAAAACAAGGAAAACATCGCATTGTTGTTGAACTAGCAGGTATTAAAGATTCAGAGCGAGCAAGAGGTCTATTACAAAGTACCGCATTGCTTGAATTTTACCTAGTTAAAAACAATTCAGTCACAAGTGAGCTTATTTCTCAANTAGACGCAATACTAAAANATNAAACCGATCTAAAAAAGGGATTAACTAAATCAAGCTCCATTGATGAAAAAAAGGAAGNTNCTGANAATAAAGCAAAACAAGTGTCTGAATTATTTGCACAAGATGAATCTNCAAAAAAAGANTCATTGTTTTCCGAAGACGTTCAAGATATTTTTGACGATGCACCTTTTTCAAGCTTTTTAACCGCTCTTCCTGGAGATATAGGAGTAGAACAAAAGAATATTTATTCACTAAAAAAATTAATTGAAAATTCTGAAGTACAAAAAAAGTTGAAAAATGCCAATGGACAAATTCTTTTTAGTCAAGAGCCAAAATCAATAACGCCTGATTCGCCTGAAAAATTTTATCGCCTTTATTATTTAGAAAATCAACCAGAACTAACTGGAGGTATTGTAGAAGAAGCTAAAGCAGATCTAGGCTCAATTGGAGGNGGTTCTGCTGGTCAATCTATTGTCTCTTTATCCATGAACAATGAAGGCTCCAGAACATGGTCTAGGGTCACAGGTGCTAATATTGGTGAAAGAATAGCCATTGTTTTAGACAACAAGGTTCACATGGCTCCATCTATAAGAGAGAAGATCCCAAGTGGTAGAACCCAAATTGAAGGATTTGCAAATATCAATGAAGCAAAAGATTTGGCTATAATTTTAAGAGCAGGGGCTTTACCTACCCCTGTTAAAATCATCGAAGAAAGAATTGTAGGGCCAAGNCTAGGAACCGATTCAATAACAAAAGGAACNCAGGCTGTTATATTTGGACTGATTGCAGTTTTAATTTTTATGATCATTTATTATAAATTAGCTGGTTTTATAGCGAATTTTGCTTTGATATGGAATATTGTGTTGGTTCTTGCAATACTTGCTTCATTACAAGCAACTCTAACTTTACCTGGAATTGCAGGCTTGATTTTAACTGTAGGTATGTCAATTGATGCGAACGTTATTATCTTTGAACGAATTAGGGAAGAATTACGGAAAGGAAAGACACCNAGAGCATCTATTGACTCAGGTTATGATCGAGCTATTACAACAATTATCGATGCAAATGTTACAACATTGATAGCTTCTCTAGTACTCTATCAATTTGGTACTGGACCTATTAAAGGATTTGCCACAGTATTATTTTGGGGAATTCTTATCAGCATGTTTACCGCCGTATATATTACAAGGACTATTTTAAATACATATATTTCTAAAAAGACTCTTACCAAACTAAGTATCTAATCATGAGAATTATAAAAAAAACAAACATAGACTTTATGGGAAAATCCAATTTTGCAAAGATTTTCTCTATACTAATAATTACTTTAGGTGTTATATCATTAGTTATTAATAATGGTCCCAAATTAAGCATTGATTTTAAAGGAGGTACTTTAATTGCTGTAAACTATACAGGATCAATTGATATAAATGATGTTAGAGCGTCAATGGAAAAAGTAGATATTGAAGGTCAAATTTTTGATTTTAGCAAAGCAGAGATTAAACATTTTGGAGATTTATCAAATGTTGCACTAAGAATAGCAAGCTTTGAAAATGANCCTGACAACTTTACAAAATATCTTACTAATAAAATGGCTAGTCTTTATCCCGATTTAATTCCAGAAAATGAAGATGACTTCATTTTATCTATTGAAAAAGTGGGACCTAAAATTGGAGCAGAATTAAGAGGTGATGCTATCATGGCCATTGTTAGCGCCCTCTTACTGATTTTGGTATATATTACAATTAGGTTCGAATTAAAATATGCATTAGGAGCAATAGCAGCATTAAGCCATGATGTCCTAGTCACGCTTGGTATTTTTTCCCTTTTTGGATATGAAATATCTCTTGCAGTCATAGCTGCTTTTCTGACAATTGTTGGATATTCTCTTAATGATACTATCGTAATTTTTGACCGAGTTCGTGAAAATGCAACTATGCTAAAAAAATCTAAATTAGTATCAGTAATTAATCAAAGTATTAATGATTCATTAAGTAGGACAATTGTAACATCTATTACTACATTTTTTGTTGTCCTTATTCTTTTCCTTTTTGGCGGTGAAGTTTTACACACTTTTTCATTCGCTATGATTATTGGAGTAATAGTAGGAACTTATTCTAGTATTTTTGTTGCAAGCCCTGTAGTGATATATATGGATAAAAATTAATTTTATTCAAAATATTGTCTATTCTTTAATTATCACAAATTATTTACTCCTAGGTCTAGTTTTGAAAATAAATTTCAAAATTAAAGAATGATCTAATTTTTCATGAATCATTACTTTGTTCATGACACTCCTATAGGTGAGCTAATACTAGAGGCAAATTTAAACTACCTAGTAAAAATAAGTTTTAATCGAAAACATCTTAACCGAGTTAAAGCCTGTTCACTTAAAAAAAACATAATCTTAGAAAAAACAGTTGAACAACTTGATGAATATTTTTTTAATAATCGAAAATTTTTTACGATAAATTATCTTCTAGACACCACATGTTTTTTTAAAAAAGTACTTAAAGAAGTTTCCTTAATAAAATTTGGAAAAGTAAAATCTTATAAACAAATTGCAAGAATATTAAAAAATAAAAACGCATATAGAGCAGTTGCAAATGCTAATGCAAAAAACCCTCTGCCTATCATAATACCATGCCATCGAGTGATTATATCTTCTGGTGAGATAGGAGGATATCGCGGAGGGATTACCAATAAAAGATACTTATTATCTCTTGAAAATAAAACTGGCAGCTTTTTTTAAAGAATTTTAAAAGTTAAATTTTAAAAACTATGAACTCAATTACACAGAATCTTAGATCAAAACTATTTGCAGGACTGGCTACACTGCTTCCTCTTTATCTGACATTTATTGTTGTCAAGTTTTTGTTCGTTTCTCTTGAGGAAACTTCGCGTCCAATATTGAAAAACTTCGGAGCAAATATCCCTGGATTAGGAATTATTCTCACTATTATATTAATATATATCCTTGGTGTTTTGGTTACAAATTTTTTNGGAAAAAAGATATTTANTTTTGGAGAAAAAGTCGTAAAAAAAGTTCCNGTAGTNAATATTATATATAGCACNCTNAAACAAATTACTGATACTTTCACAAAAGGATCTAAAGATACTTTTAAAGGTGCAATTTATATTGAATATCCACGAAGAGGAATCTGGACAATGGCCTTTATCAGTGGAGAATCAATTAGTCAACAAGGTATACCATATTATCATGTTTTTGTCCCAACAACTCCAAACCCTACCTCTGGATTTTTTTTACTTATCCCTCAAGCTGATTCAATTAAAACAGGTATGAGTGTAGAAGATGGTTTAAAGACAATTATCTCTGGAGGCCTCCTTGCTCCATCAAAAAACCCATTGCCCTAAAATATTGACTTTATGAAACTAAAATTTTTGGCCAATTCCAAAATGAAAAGATTGNGATTTTATTTTATTATTGACCATACCTAATCCAAAATCAAATCTCAAAACTCCTACAATTGGGAAAGGAATTCTAATTCCAATTCCAGAACCAAGCAAAATAGATTCTAAATGATTTAAGTAACCATTTTTAATTATAAAACCAGCATCTGTGTAACAAACGATGCCTAATCCTGATTCTATACCAACTGAAGTAACATACTTAGGAATAATTTCATATCTATATTCAATTGACGTTTGTAAATACTCATGTCCAAACCTAAATGGTTCTAATCTATATGTTGTAGAATCAGGCAATTTCCATCCCCTAATCGTGTTTGAACTACCTATATAATCCTGAAAAAATTTATTTTCATATCCAAATTTTTTCTTAATCACTCCATTCAATGCTAAAACAGACTTTTTTTGTACATTGTTTAATTTTTTATAATAAGATACAGATTGATTCCAAATCAATGTATGAAATATTTTAAAATCATAGCCTCTCAAATATTCAAATGAACTTGATATAAGTAACCCTTTTCCAGGATTCCAAAAGATATCTCTTGTGTCATATCTTATATTTGAAAAAGTATGAATATATTTATATCGAGCAATCTCTTGTTCAAGTTTAAAAATTTTAGATTCCGAAGCTAAAGATATTTCAGTTTTTATTTTATCTTTAAACCACTTTCCTAGTCCAATTTTCATACTTTTTAATTCAATATCAGAATTCAAAAATCTATTTTTATAAAAATTCCTCATGATATTTACTGAAAAAGAAATATGGTCATTTAATATCCAAGGATCTTTAAAACTTATCCCATAAGTATCTTCCCCACCAACGCTCCCAGATAAAGCTAATAGCTGATTTTGACCCCTAAAATTATTAAAAAGCCATAACGCATTCAAAGACCATCCTTTACTTTCGTTATAAGTAGGGAAAATCGTTGGTGGAGTTTTTTGGATTGATTCTTTTACTGTGTACTTCAAAATCAAAGTACCATCATCCAATGGCAGCAAATCCCAACTTACTCCACTAAAGATGCCTAGGTTTTCAATACGGTTCTTATCATTAAGAATTTTAACTGTATCAACAGGCTCGTTCAACTGATGATAAATTTCGCGAAGTAAAATAAAGTCTTTTGTTTTTTTATTACCCTCAATTACTATCTTTGATACTACTGCGTGTTCGAGATTTTGTGAATTTAAGAAAGGTAAAAGAAAAAGAAATAAAAAAAGGCCGTGCGGCCTTTTTTTAAAAATTCTAATTAAAAAAGTCAAGCTTAAATATCAATCCCTTGTACCATTAAACGTTTTTTGTATTCAATACCCTGCTTAGAATAAGTATCATCAATAGCCTTTTCTAATTTATCAACCACCTTTAAACTCTTTAATTCTACTTTTAAGTTACGTTCATCTAATTCTCTAACTTTGTATGTAGAATTAACATCTTGGTATATATGCCATACGCCATCGAACTCTTTTGGGGTACCATACTCCATTAGGACTTTATGCTTTATTATATCTGAAGAGGCTAATTGAGGAAATCCAGTATCTTTTAACTTGATTTTTTTTACAATCCCTTCCAATATAAAATGTGAATCATTGTTATTTGTAGTGCTGTAAATAAAATCTACATTAACAAAATCTAACATGATAAGCTCGTGNGTTAATCTCGATGTATATTGAAACTCAACTGAGGCTCTTTTAATAGGGAGGACAAAACCTTCTCTAGTAGTTCTATTATCATCATGATATACAACNTCTACTGTNGTNTCTGGTATNATTGATAATACTGCTGGNAGGTTNGANTCCCAAGGAGCTAATAATTCATCTCTAAATACCCATCCTCCAGGAATACGTTTTACAGGGATCACAGATTCAATATTTTTTCTAGATGAAACCTCTGAAGAGGAGAAATCTTGTTTTACTTCACCATCTTGATTAAAACTGCTTTTTTGATTTGCTTGCTCTTTTTCAGCACCTCTTTTAGATCCAAAAAGCTGCAACCCATCCTCAGCAGCAATTGGAACTGATATTACGATTAATAAGCAATATGTTATAAATTTTTTCATAATATTCCTTTTTAAAGGGAAAATAAAACCTCGGATTATACACTATATATTATATAAAAATCGAAATAAAATTAACAAAATATTCGTTAAATAAAAAGGCTCTCTAAAAAGAGAGCCTTTTTAGAAAAAAATAAGATAATAAAACTATTTCCGACCTCTTGCCATCGGCGAACGAGCTACATTACCATTTTTATCAATAAAGTAAAGATATCCAGATTCGCGTGTGACACCCGCATCAGCGACTTTTTCTGCATTGCCTCCACCTTTTCCAGCTCGAGCCATTTGAGAACGCCATACATTCCCATCTTTACCTAAATAATATAAATATCCCTTATCTTTGGATACTCCTGTATTAGCAACTACTTCAGCCATTGAAACCTCCATTTTAATTTTTGATTGGTTTTTTGGTAGTGGATAGAGGATAAACTCTATCTCCCTAATAAGCAATTGTACAACATATGATCCCTTCATGTCAAGAGATTTATCCTCTACAAAAGAATAGACCCATAATTACAGTTGAAGGCCTCAATTATTTTCTAAACACTATAAAGATATAAATAAAAAACTTATTTTCACCTTAACTTTAAAAAATAATACCAACCTCTTTATCCTCTATTAATAAATGTTTAAGTGACTTAAAAAAATATGTAGAAGTTATGTAGAAGAACCGCCTTTGTTAATTCGAATATTTTCAACAATATGTAGGAAAGTATGTCGGAAATTATAATTGGTTAAAAAGTAACCTTAAGTTGAATCATACCGAGGTTGTTTTTAGAAGGATTAACTCATTAAATTTATTCTTAAGATTTTTAAAAATATTTAAACAAAACATGCCCCGGTAGCTCAGCTGGATAGAGCATCTGCCTTCTAAGCAGAGGGTCACAGGTTCGAATCCTGTCCGGGGTACACGAAAATAATACCATT
>NZHK01000052.1 GCA_002691285.1 Fidelibacterota bacterium
ACATCAAGTGTTATTAAATCAGGAAGATGCTTAGCTGCCAGATCAAGGCCAGCAGGACCTGAGGTGGCCTGCAGAACGTTATAATTTTCCTTTTTAAGGAATTTTTTCATAAGATTTTGAGCATTTGGATCATCATCTATCACTAATACTGAAAAGTTACTAGAATCTTCTGATACTATAACTTCTTCAATTTGATCTTTTACTTTCTTTGGATCAATTACCTTTCTAGGAATTGAGACAGTGAAGGTTGTGCCTTCGTTAATAACTGAAGATAAACTAATATCACCTCCCATCATCTCAGCAAACATTTTTGTAATAGTAAGCCCAAGACCTGTACCGCCAAATTTTCTGGTTGTTTTTTCATCTGCTTGAGTAAAAGGCTTAAAAACTTTTTCAACTTGTTCAGGAGTCATACCTATACCTGAATCAGTAACTTTAAAATCTAAGATTAAATTATTCTCAGGATTATCCATCACTAAAATATTTATTTCTCCTTCTTTTGTAAACTTTGTAGCATTACTTAAAAGGTTTAGGAGAATTTGGCGAATCTTTGTTATATCAGCAGATATAGTATCAACTTTAGTTCTAATAGATAAATTTAAAGTATTATTGTTTTTTTCTACTAGAGGTGTAATAGTATAAACAACTTCGTTCAATATTTTTTCTAAATTAAAATCTTCAATAAATAATTCCATTTTTCCAGATTCAACTTTTGATAAATCTAATATATCATTTATTAAACCCAGCAAATGTTTTCCAGAACTATTAATTTTATCTAAATCTGGGATGAAATCTTCGTTTTCATCTTCAGCATCTTCAATGAGCATCTCACTATAGCCAATTATTGCGTTTAATGGGGTTCTAAGCTCATGGCTCATATTGGCTAAAAAAGTACTTTTTGCCTCATTTGCTGCTTCAGCTGCACGCTGAGACTCTTGCAGTTCAATATTTTTATTTTCTAAAATTTTTCGATCCTCTTTTTCCCTTTTTTGTCTATCCCTTATCAACTTTTTATTAAAATTCTTTTGTTTTTTAAATCTAGAATATGAAGAATAAGAAATAAATGAAAAGAGAGAGAAAATACTCAACAGCGGTAGATAAACCGAGGCTCTGGCGTACCATGGAGGTAACACAGTAAAAGATGCTTGAACAGGTTTAGAATAATTTAGATCTCTATCAATAGATTGAACTTCAAATGTATAGTTTCCTGCTTTTTTTGGAACCCACTCAAAAATTGAATTCATGGAAGGGCTGCTCCAATTTTCTGACACTTCTTTAATTCTATATCTAAATTTTTGTTTATCTTTATGTGTATTATAATTTGCAGCATTTACTATAAAACTCAATCTGTTATTAGTAATAGATTCAGGGGATTGATCCGCATCATTTTTAATTAAATATCTATCGTTTGAAGTAACAATTTCTTTTATTCGGGCAAAGCCAGGTGAAGAAGTTGGCCTATATTCAGATAGTCCAAATCCGTCACCGCTACCGAACCAGTATACATTGTTTCCAAAACTAGTTAAAGCGGATATACCATTACCTACCAAACCATCCCGCTTATCAAGAGTTCCCCAAGTGTCACCATCAAATACTCCAACTCCACCCCCATACGTACCAATCCAGATCTTATCATAATCATCAATATACATATTCCAAATTTCAGGATTAGCTACTCCATCTTTTCTGGTAAATTGAACAAAAGTTTTTCCATCGAACCGTAACACACCAGAACCATCTGTTCCGATCCATATATTACCTTCCGAGTCTATATCTGTACAGGTTATTCTATTATCTTGGAGTCCATCTTCCGTAGTATAATTTTTAAATGTTTTTCCATCAAAAATTGATAAACCAAAGTTCCTAATTCCAATTACAATCAAATCATTTGGGCCTCCTTTTGCAATTTCCATTCCAAATAATCTTTCTTTTGTTAAGCCGTGCTTTTCATCGTACGTAATTGCTTCCTTCCCATCAAACCTAGTCAGGCCATAATAAGAGGTAAACCATACAAATCCTCTCTCATCGGTGAGGAGATTCTTAATATTATTTGATGGCAATCCGTCATCTTTTGTATATGTATAAACAGAACGACCATCAAATTTTGTAATTCCAGAATTTGTTGCTATCCAAATATTTCCAAATATATCAATATCAATACTATTGAGATTATTGCTACGCAATCCATCCTCAATCTTTAGTTGATTTTTTATTTTTCCATCACTCAACTGTAATAAGCCTTCACCTTGGGTTGCAATCCACAAATTTCTATTTTTATCAACTTTTATATCTGTTATGGGCACTTGTGGAAAGCTATCTGATTGGGTTGTATTAATTATCGATCTAGGATCATATTTTACTACACCTGCTCCACTCCAATCCGTAAACCAATAAATACCGTCCTTAGTACGATTTATCTGTAAACCCCTGTTCAATTCAAAATTATAATCTGCTGATTTTGGATCCAACCTTATAAAGGTTTTTCCATTATACTTAACAACCCCACCATTCGAACTAATTATAGCATTTCCCGATTTATCAAAATAAATATCATTTATTTGATTATTAGGTAAGCCATCTTTATATGATAATTTTGAGAATTTTGATCCATCAAAAATTGATAATCCACCATTTGTTGCTATCCATATTTTACCATTAGGTCCTTTTTGAATTCTATTTATCCATGGATTACTTAACCCATCCTCTTCCGTATATACTCTAAACTTTTTACCATTATAAAGTACTAACCCATCCATAGTTCCTAACCATATATTAGATCCTTCAACCATGATATTATTGACATAACCAAATGGTATTCCATCATTAGCATTAAAAGTTTTAAAAAAACCGTCTTTATAAATAGAAAATCCACCATTGCCGCCAACAATAATATTTCCGTTAATATCTTGATCAATGGAAGTGATACTTTTGTAATTCAATCCATCTGTTTTATTAAATACTTTATCTATATTATTATTTTTAAATAAAGTAAGGCCACCTTCATTTTTCCCCTGCGGATGTGCTGCTCCTGCCCAAACTCTACCCTTTGTATCTTGAAAAATTCTCGCTATCGGTTTCTGAGGAAGACCATCATGTTGGTTAATATTTTTAATTTCTTGACCATCATAAATTGAAATTCCCGTGTAAGAACCAAACCAAATTTTGTTATCATCATCAATTAAGCTTGAAAATGTATAATTGCTTTGCATACCATCTGTATAGGTTATCTGACTCCAAGTTCCTTTTGACATTCTTGGTATTTTTATATTTATATCTTTGTAACCTTCTATTTTGTTTTCAAAGTCAAATACTTTCTTTTTTTCATTTTCACTTTTGTAATAAACATAATCCTGTTTACCATGGATTCTAAGATGATATTTAAAGCTAAGGGCTAGATTATTAAATTCAAATTCACCATTTTTTGAGGTATGTGTAGTAAAAACAACGCGATTATCTTCTAATCCTTTTTTATTTAATGCTATTGCTTGTACCGCAACTCCATATTGAGGTTGACTATCAAGATTTAATACTTTTCCTTTGATTTTTGGTTTTTTAGAAACAATAAAATTGTATATTTTCCTTTCCCCTGCTTTTAATCCAGCTACAACTTTATGACTATGATAATCATCACTTGTACTTACGAAAGCGGAATAATCTCCATTTTGGAATGGTGGATATATATTGATTAAATATTCACCATTTTTATCTGACCGACTAACAAAAAATTTTTCGTTATTAATTTCATAAAAATTTACGCTTGCGAAAGGCTTTGGATCACCTTTTTGATTTTTTACAATACCAGTAATTTCAATCCTTGACTTAGGATAAAGAATTAAATTAAATCCAGATTCTCCTAATATTTCAATCTTCAAATAAATGATGTTGTTTCCTTCATTTAAGTTACCTCTTACAACTTTTCCTGATTGATGGGTATCTTGATCAAAAACTTTATTTAAATTGATATATATATCAATTGAGCAATACCAAAAGTTCATTATTTCTGCAATAACCTCTTGAGCTTCATTTGAATTCACTAAAGCTTTTGCAATTATAATGTCTCCTGCTTTTATTTCAGGAAATATATGCCACAAGTTATGGAAAGCATTTGAACCATTAGCGTTGTTTGAATTTTTCCATTTATAATTTTTTCCTTCATAGTTTATATCACTGAAATCTATATTTTTTTTTGTCTCAGCTATGATTAAAGAATCACCATTAAAGTTTTTTGGAAATGGACCCATAAAGGAAAAGTTTCTAATTCTATGATCATTATCAATATAATTAGAAACAGTATTTTCAGCGTTCAGATTAGTTCCAAAGAAAGTGAAACATATGAACAATTTTAATATTCTATTCATAACTAACCTCTATTAGGATCAAAAAGCCTTTTGAATTAAAAGGCACCAATGAGCATCAATTTAATTAAACTTTGTCAAAACTTAAATATGAATTAAAAATTGGTTGATTGAGAAAAACTAGGAAAGGTTTAAAATAATTTCAAATTTAATTTGAATCAAAAAAGCATCTAATATAAATATATTACTTATAGGATTTCACAAAGTCACTGGTGTCTTGTAGAGTTTTTTTAATTGGTATAGGATCATACTTTAAAACAGTTTTCGCTATTTCAGTATTAAACCTTATATCTACTCCCAGGAGTGGTTTTACAGGTTTAATTGTTTTATCGAAGTTTGCCATGAATTTCACTAAAAAAACTGGTGGACTAAAAGTTGGTGCATTATGTCCTAGATCATTTAACATCTTACAAAAATCTTTCATCCAATAAGTGTCTTCAGCAAGGATTACCCTTTTACCGATTGATTCATCATTTTCCAAAGCAGCAATATGCATTTTGGCTACATCCCTAACATCCACAACTCCCATTTTAAGTGGAGGCGCAACTGGCATTTCTTTATTTGTAAGCATCATAAATAATTCCATAGACCCTCTCCTAACAGGCTTGCCTATACCAGGTCCCATTACAACTGATGGCAATATTGTAGTTAATTTTATTGATTCATTTTTATCAACAAAATCCCATGCTGCTTTTTCCTTGAGTGCTTTTCCTTTGGTATAAGCATCAATATTATCATCATTGAGGTTAGTCCAATTACTTTCATCAATATACCTGACTGTATCTTCAATTGTTGAGTCCATCCAAATAGAAGCAACTGAAGATGTGAGGATTATTCTCTTAATTCCATGCTCTTTTGCTAGTTTAAACACCCTCATAGCTCCATCTTCATGAGGTCCAGTTAATTCTTTTTCCCCACCATCATAGCCTACGGGAAAAGGACCAGCTACATGAATGATTGCATCACATCCTTTTATCGCTTCATCCCACCCGTTATCTTTTAATAAATCTGCAACATGAACATCTAAAGAAACGTCTTTTCCTAAATGTTTTTGAATATCCGATTTTATTTCATCTGTTTTTTCTTTGTTTCTAATGGTTGTCCGGACAGAGTACTCCTTTTCAATTAATTGGGCGATAACATGTTTGCCTATATAGGATGTTCCACCTGTAACTAATATATTTTTCAATTTAAGTCTCCATTTTAATTTTTAAAAATTTATAATATATCTGAACTAACTCAGTTGTTTTAAAACAAAATTAATCAATTTATCGTTTATATAAATTACTTTGATCACTTCCATACCTTCAAAAAATTTCTTAAGATTTTTATCTGCCATAACGGTTTCTCTTGCTATTTTTTGTTCAGAATTTGATGCAATCTCAATTGTGCCTCTCATTTTACCATTAAACTGAACTGCAACAGTTGAGGTAGTTGCAATGATTAAAGAATTATCATATTTAGGCCATTTCATTGATGCTATTGTATCATTACCAAGTTTTGCATTGATCTCTTCAGAAAGATGGGGTGCAAAAGGATTTAGTAATACCAGAAAGGTATGTAGCACTTCCCTATCGAGAGTATTGAGAGTCACCAAATGATTAGTAAATATCATTAACTGTGAAACTGCGGTGTTAAATCTCAAATTATCAAAATCTTCAGTAACTTTTTTTATGGTCTGATGCAAAATCTTTAGTGTTTCTTTATTCGCACAATTATATTTGATATTTTTAGTTTTATCATGAAAAAGACGCCAAATCTTTCGCAGAAACCTGTAACAGCCTTGTAATCCCTTGGTTTTCCAAGGTTTTGATTTCTCAAGTGGACCCATAAACATTTCATATAAACGAAAACTATCAGCTCCATATTCCTTAACTACATCATCAGGATTAATAACATTACCCCTAGATTTGCTCATTTTTTGGCCATCCTCTCCTTGAATCATTCCCTGATTAAATAGTTTTTTAAAAGGTTCTTTTGTAGATACTAATCCAAGATCATATAAAACATGATGCCAAAAACGTGAATATAATAAATGTAACACTGCATGCTCTACTCCACCTACGTAAAGATCTACTGGCATCCAGTAATTTTCCTTTTCTTTACTCCAAGCTTCAGTTGTGTTTAAAGGATCAATAAATCGTAAAAAATACCAGCAGGATCCAGCCCATTGGGGCATTGTATTAGTCTCCCTTCTACCTTGTTCTGTATTCAACCATTCAGAAATATTTGCAAGTGGTGATTCACCTGTTTCAGAAGGCTCGTATTTATCGACCTCTGGTAACTTTAAAGGTAGCTCAGATTCATCTATCGGAACGATTTGATCATTACTGTGAATAATAGGAATTGGTTCTCCCCAGTATCTTTGTCTTGAAAAAAGCCAATCCTTAAGTTTATACTGAATTCTCCTCTTGCCTAAACCCTTTGATTCCAGCCATAGAATAGATTTTTCAATAGCTTCCTTTACTTCAATTTGGTTTAAATCTAACCCATCTTCATTAGATGAATTAATAATTTTACCTTTTTTTCCTGTAAATGCAGCCTTTTCAAGGTTCCCACCTTCAACAACTTCAATAATGGGGAGTTCAAACTTTTTTGCAAAGTCAAAATCTCTATCATCATGCCCAGGTACAGCCATAATTGAACCTGTTCCATAGCTCATTAATACATAGTCTGCAATCCAAATTGGGATTTCTGCATTATTAACAGGATTTATAGCATAAGATCCAATGAAAACACCAGTTTTGTCCTTATTTAATTCACCTCTATCAAAATCAGATTTTGTGGAAGCTAATTTTATATAATTTTCTACTTCTACTTTCTTTTCGTCAAGAGTAAGTTTTTCAACTAATGGGTGTTCGGGAGAAAGAACTACATATGAAGCCCCAAATAATGTATCTGGCCTGGTAGTATACACTGTAATATTTGAACTTAAGCCTTTAATTTTAAAATCGACTTCACACCCTTTTGATTTACCAATCCAATTTCTCTGAAGATCTTTTACACTTTCAGGCCAATCCAAATCATCAAGACCATCGAGAAGAGATTCAGCGTAGTCTGTAATACGAAACATCCATTGTCTCATTGGCTTTCTAACCACTGGATGTCCTCCAATTTCTGACTTACCATCGACAACTTCTTCGTTTGCTAAAACTGCTTTTAGCTCCGGGCACCAATTAACCGGTACCTCTGATTCGTAGGCAAGTCCCTTTTTATAAAGTTGTAAAAATATCCATTGAGTCCATTTATAGTATTTCTCATCTGTGGTATTTATTTCTCGATCCCAATCATAGCTGAATCCAAGCATCTGAATCTGGCGTTTAAAATTTTTTATATTACTTTCAGTTGTGATTTTAGGATGAGTACCAGTTTTTATTGCATATTGCTCCGCTGGAAGACCGAATGCATCCCAACCCATAGGGTGTAGTACATTAAATCCTTGGAGACGCTTAAACCTAGAGTATATATCAGTTGCAGTATAACCTAAAGGATGTCCAACATGTAACCCTGCACCTGAAGGATAAGGAAACATATCGAGCACATAACACTTTTTCTTAGATAAATCCTTCTTTGTTTTGAAAGTTTTATTCTCTAGCCAGTACCTTTGCCACTTAGATTCTATTTTAAGATGATTATATTCCATAAAAAAAGAGACCTGAAATTAATCCCAGGTCTCAATTTTTAAAACTGTCTTTATTAAAGATTTGTTACAATGCTATTGAAAATCCTATACTAAGATTTGTGTCCCTATCTTTGTAAGCAATGCCAGATTGCCTATTTATAATTTTAACTCCATCGTATCGGGAGTTATACTTATCAGAATAATTAAGATTAATACTCAAGGCATCATAAAAAGTTGCAATTGAAATTTTAAGTTCGTGCTCCAAAAGATAATCTTTAAAATCATCTACACGTGGTTTATAGTAAAACCTGTAATCGAGAACGATATTTTCATCAAAAAGCTTTACTTTAAACTTTGGTCTAATTGAATGACGAAAAAATTCCTCTGCTGGTGCTTCGGTTGAATCTGTATAAGCATAAATTTCTGTAGAATCTTCATAAACGTAAAATTCATCGCCCCACCCTACATCATAATAATAGTCATTTGTATCAACTAATACTGAATCTGTGTAGATATAGTTTCCTGTACCAGTTGAATCAGTAAAGTCATAAAGCAAGTAATCTTCTTTTTCAAAAAGGAAAGCATAGCTAATTGAGAATCCTTTGAAAAGACCTAGCTTTCCACCCAGACCATAATTCATTCTATCTTGAAGTCCAACAATATTGTCAAATGATTTTTGGAAAAATAAAAAAGGTGAGAGTCTTTGGTTTGCCCATACATCAAATTTCAATGTTAAAGATTGATCATCCGTAAATGGATACCCCTCAAGCTTGTCATCACTTCTATTAAAGTCGATTAAAAACTCAGTGTCGTTCAATGGTCCAGCATCACCAATTAAAGTGTAACTAAATCCAAAATATCTAGAATCTAAATCTGTATTCCCTTTATCTCTAGAATAGCTAAAATCAAAATTTGTGTAGGATTCTCTCTCAATTTTAGTAGTATCTGTTTCTTGAGAAAAAATCATTAAAGGTGAAACTAATAAAATGTATAAACGTAAATTATTTATAGTTTTCATTTTATAACTCCTCGGTTAGTTATAAGGAAAATTAATAGAAATTAAACGAAAAAAAAGGGCACGAAACGTACCCTTTTTTCATACTTTTATAAAAAGATTAAGATTACTTAGAACCAAAAGCTTTAGAGAAAAAACCTTTTTTCTTCTTTTTNCCTTTNGANCCTTTTTTCTTCTTTTTCTTCTTTTTCTTNTTTACTTCTTCCATGTTATCCATTTTCATNTCCATAGCCTGAACTGCAGGCACTGAAGCGAAAAGGAACACAGCNGAAAGAATATATTTAAATAAGCGAGCCATAAAAACTCTCCTTTCTTAGTTTTGGTTAACCATTGATTGACAAACTAAATTATCAATCACACATAACTTATTTGCCATCCTATCACATAGTCAAGAATTATTGTGAAATAATGCAAGCTCATTGATTACCATCACATTACTTAAAATCTGTACATGTAATATATTTTTTTTTAATATTCTCGCTGATATTTGGAACTTTTATCCAAAATTAGTGTAAAAAATTTAACTATTTGGAGTTTTAATTTGATTCGCATAGAAAACCTCACGAAAAATTATGGTGACGTTAAGGCTGTTCAGTCCATTTCGTTTTCATTGAAGGATNGTGAAATAGTTGGCTTTCTTGGTGCAAATGGGGCCGGAAAGAGTACTACCTTAAAAATGATGACTGGATATCTTACTCCCACCTCTGGAAATGTATTTGTTAATGATCAAAATATTATTGACGATTGTATAGATATTCAAAAACAGATTGGATACCTGCCGGAATTAAATCCTCTTTACTTTGAAATGAAAGTACATGAATATTTAAAGTTTCATGCGGAAATTAGAGGAATTAAAGATTCAGATTTTAATGATGCTCTCAAAAGGGTCGTGAAAGAATGTGGGCTTCAGGGAGTTGTTCATAGAACTGTTGGAAATTGCTCAAAAGGATATAAACAAAGGATTGGACTTGCAGCAGCCTTAATTCATGACCCAAGAGTTTTAATTTTAGATGAACCTGTAACAGGTTTAGATCCAAACCAGATCGTGGAAATTCGTAGTCTCATAAAAAAATTAGGAAAAGAGAAGCTAGTTTTAATGTCTTCCCACATTCTTCAAGAAATTCAGGCTACCGTCGACCGTATAATTATTATTGATAAAGGAAAAATAGTTGCTGACGGTACTAGTGAGGAATTAATTGCTGATTCAAAAAGTATAACCAAACTAAGATTAGAAGTAACTGAGGCATCAGAAGAGGATATCAAAACTATTGAGGCTACCATGCCTAGCATTAAAGTAAAAGGTATTAACAAGCAAGATGAATCAGTTTTAATAAATATTGAATATCAAAACTCTTCTGACCCAAGGAAGGATCTCTTTAAGTACGCCGTTGAAAAAGATTGGATCATAATAGGTATGTCAGTACACAAAAGGAATCTTGAAGATTTATTCAGAAATCTAACTCTTGATAAAGGGAGTGTAACTGATGCATAACATAATGGCAATATTTAGAAAAGAAATGAATGCATTTTTTTCAAGTCCCATGGCTTACATCTTTTTGGTCGTCTTTGCACTGATTAATGGTTATTTCTTTAATATTCAATTTTTCTTAATCAATGAATCAGATATGAGAGTACTATTTAGTATCATACCCATTGTATATCTTTTTTTCATTCCCGCAGTTTCTATGGGTCTTATTTCAAGGGAAAAAGGCATTGGAACAATAGAAATAATTTCTACCCTGCCTATAAATGAAAGAGATATAGTCTTAGGCAAGTATCTAGCCGGTTTCTCATTGATTCTTCTGGGCTTAGCCACTACCTTATTTTTCTATCTAAATCTTATATATGTTGGTAGCAATATAGACCATGGGGCTGTCTTTACTGGATACATTGGGCTAGCATTATTGGGAGGTGTTTATACTTCTATTGGATTATTTTCNAGTAGTCTTACNGAAAATCAGGTNATTGCCTTTATCATAGGNATTGCTATAGTNCTAGTATTNTTTATGATGGATAAANTNCTCTTCTTNTTTCCTCCTTCAGTTACTGGAGTNATTCAATATCTTAGTACTGATTTTCATCTATCNAANATGTCACGAGGNGTGCTNGATACTAGAAATATTATATACTTTTGTTCAATAATTGGNTTTTTCTTAACAGTTACTACAAGAGTNCTTGAATCTAGAAANTGGAGTTAGATCATGTTAATAAAAAATAAAAATTCCTTTATNGTTTTCTTNGGATCACTCTTAGTTGGTCTGGTTTTGTTAAATCTTACCTCTAGGGATATTTTTCATCGTTTCGATGTTACGGATAATAAGATGTTTAGTCTTTCAAATTCAAGTGAGTCTATTCTTGAAAAAGTGGACGATCGTCTTACTATAAAAGTATATTTTTCTGATAATTTACCAAATGAATTAGGTAATACAAGAAGATATTTGCAAGATATCCTTGAAGAATATAGGGCTGTATCAAAAAATATAAATTTTTATTTTTATGATCCAGAATCTGATTCTGAATTAGAAGAGCAAGCTAGGAAGGATGGTATTCAGCCTGTTCAAATGCAGTCTTTAGAAAACGATCAGATGGTTGTTAAAAAAGTATACTTAGGCATGGTATTGCTCTATGAGGATAAAAAAGAGACGTTGCCAGTTATTCAAACAACTGCCGGTCTAGAATATATGATAAGTACAAAATTAAAAGCTTTAATCAATGCAGATAAAAAAACAATTGGTCTACTCAATTTAGCATCAGAAACAGAATTTAAAAGTGATAACATTGCAGCCCAACTAAGAGAGCACTATAATTTTAGAACAGTTCAGTCAGGCTCTTCCATTCCTGCAAATATGGATGTTCTTTTAGTCTCTGGCACTTTAGACACTCTGGATTCCACCACGTATCAAGAATTGGAAAAGTTTTTAAATGATGGGAAAAAATTATTATTAACACAAAGCGGTGTTAGTACAGATTTACAAACCCAACAGGCTACGGCAGTTCAATCAAACATATTTGACTTGCTAAAAAAATACAGATTTGATTTACAAAAAAATTTGGTTCTGGATGGGAATTGTGGGAAGGTCACCGTTCAAGTAAGACAGGGGCCCTTTTTAATTCCTTATCCAATGGATTATCCTTTCTTTCCTATTATTGATACATTTAATGAAAATTCCGTTGTAGTATCTGATCTAGAGAATGTTAGGCCTTTATTTCCTAGTGAAATAATTATTGATACAGTTGAGATTGAAGCAGTTAAAGAAGTTGTCACTCTTTTCAAATCCTCTAGAAATAGCGGTGTAATGGAAACTAACCTTAATTTAAGTCCAGATCCACAGCAAAACCCTTTCATTAAAATGCTAGGGCAAAAAGGAAAAACTTTAGCTGCTACTTCTATTTTAAATAATGGTGGTGAGTTGATGTTAATATCAGATTCTAAATTCTTAGCAGATGATGCGGGCATGAGTGTGGATGAAAATATGATTTTTCTAATGAATGTTGTTGATTATCTTGCTGGAGACCAAGACCTAATTTCATTGAGGTCGCGTGAAGTGACAAGCCGTCCTTTAGATATCCTGCAATTAGATTCTGAAGATGAACAGCGTTTTTCTGCTGATGAAAAAGAAAGAATGATGGATAAAAAGAAAAAAAGATGGAAATTTGCGAATATTGTTCTCCCTTCAACTCTTATCATTGGATTTGGCGTATTTCGTTACAGACGAGAAAAAAATCAAGCGGAGGTTTTAAAACAAATATATGACTGATTCTATTAAATATTCATTAGCAGCCCTAGGGTTGATTATTCTACTATTTCTGTATAACAGCAGCTCTCAAAGATCTTTAGAAATGGATGGCCAGGCTATTTTCAATGGCAGTGAAGAAGAGGTTTTTAGAATTAAATTATCCGAAGATGAAAAAGAAATTGAATTAATTAAAACTGACACAACTTGGTCATTTTCCAATAATGACTCACTTGTTGTAAAAGAAAATCAGGTAGATAAAATTTTCGATCGCCTTCTTAAAGTTGAAAAAGAAATTTTAATTACCTCAAAGGAAGAAAAGTGGGAAAAGTTTGGAGTAGATGACTCTCTTGCTAGACACATTACTGTTTATGATGAAAATGATAATGAAATGCTGCATTATCTCTTTGGTAATTCAGGCCAAGATTGGCAACATAATTACATAAGGAAACATGGTTCTTCTGATGTTTACAGGACTAATGACAATGTATTTTTTCTTTTAAATACTAATTCTACTTATTGGGGTGAAAAGCCACCCGAGCCTAAACCTATTGTAAATTCTGACTCAACTGCTAACATTGATGCTCAATAATTAATTTTAATTGAAAAGTTCAAATAAACAAGTCTTAGTTGTCGGAGATAGAATTTTAATTCGACCTGACACTGGTGAAAAAAAATCACCAGCAGGATTATATTTACCTCCAAGTGTTATCGAGAAACAAGAGGTCAAAGGTGGAATGGTAGTTGAAGTCGGACCAGGTATACCACTTGGTAGTCCTGAAAGCTCTTTTGATGAGCCATGGAAAGAAAAAAAATCCGATATAAAATATATACCTACCCAAGCTGAAATAGGAGATTATGCCCTTTTTCTTGGAAAAGCAAGCATCGAGATTAAAATTGAAGAAAAAGATTATCTTATAGTATCTCAGTCCGCTATTCTCATTCTAATCCGAGACGATTTTGGCAGGGTGCTTGCTTAATATTCTATTCCCATTTCATAGAACATAAATGCCCATTTATCTGCGGCTTCAATAATAACCTTACTGGTTGGCTTTCCAGCTCCATGCCCTGCGCTCTTACCTACTCTAATTAATTTCGGATTTCCTTCTTTTTGCAGTGTCTGCAATGTTGCAGCATATTTAAATGAATGTGCTGGTACTACACGGTCATCATGGTCTGCTGTATAGATGAATATTGATGGATAATCTAGATCTTTTCTGATGTTATGTAAAGGTGAGTATTTAATTAAGTTTTCGAAGAAAGTTTTGTTTTTTACAGAACCATATTCAACCGCCCACGCGTGACCAATTGTAAATTTTTCATACCTGAGCATATCCATAACACCGACTTCTGGAAACGCAACTTTAAATAAATCTGGCCTTTGATTTACAACTGCACCAACAAGAAGGCCACCATTTGAACCACCTTTAATAGCTAAAAATTCGGGAGAACTAATTCCTTCGCGGAAAAGGTATTTAGCTGCATATATGAAATCATCAAAAACATTTTGTTTATTTAATAGCATACCCCCTTCATGCCATCCTTGCCCATATTCACTACCACCTCTAATGTTTGCACTTGCATAAACTCCACCAGACTCAAGAAGAATTATGTTTGACTTATTAAAATACGGTTTTATTGGAATATTAAATCCCCCGTATCCATATAGTAAGGTTGGTCTTTCCATATCAAAAGATATACCTTTTTTATAGGCAATAAATATCGGGACCATTGTACTATCTTTAGATAAGTAGAATTCTTGCCTCATCTCGTAATCTTCACTTTTAAAGTTTGCTTGAGATTTTTTATATATTTTCGAACTGTTTAGGGTAATGTCATATTGATAGATTTCTGAGGGTGTTACAAAATTATTAAATGAATACCACGTAATATTTTGATCGTTATTGCCATTAAAACCATTTACAATTCCCTTTCCAGGTAGGTCAATCGTATACAGGTACTCTCCATTTAAAGTATATGCTTTCCAAATAGACAACACGTCTTTTGTGAAATGAGCAATTAACCTTCCTCCAACNAGGTTAACATTATTTAATACTTCATTTNNACTACCATTAATAAGCGTTTTCCAAAATTTTTCATCCGGATTATTAGGGTTGATGCTTACTAATTTACCATAGGGAGCATTCCTATCAGTCTGTGCTATTAATTTCCCATTAAAATGATCGATAATACTTATCTCANNATCATAATCTTCAACAATAATATCCCATCCTTCAGATTTATTCCATGTATCCCTAAAATAAAGGCTATTACCATATGTTCCTTTTGATCTATATAAAAATAAGAACCTTTCATCTTTAGATGAACTTACCCAAGGAGATATCTTTGGTGTNCTTGGATCAAAAAATACCAATTCGTCTGCATCTTGCGACGTTCCTAATAAATGATAGTATACTTTTGAGTTTTCATTTGTACCTGAAAATTGATCGTTTTTTNCAGGTTTTGGATATCGTGTATAATAAAACCCATTTCCATGCCATGACATGCCGCTAAATTTNATCCAATCTAAGTANTCTTTTGTTAATTCATTTGTTTCTAGATCTAGTATAAAAAACTCTGTCCAGTCCGANCCTGATTTACTAACNGAATAACCCATATATTTATTATTCTTAGAAAAATATATACCCTTTAATGCAATAGATCCATCCTTTGATAGAGAATTTGGGTCCAATAAAACNTTGGCATCTCCATTNAAACTATCTTTAACATATAATATAGCTTGATTTTGCATTCCGCTATTTTGATAAAAATAATGNTTATTNCCCCTCTTAAATGGAANACTGATAGTTGGATAATCCCANACTTCTNTCAATCTTTTTTCTATTTTTTTTCTATAAGGGATTTTTCTTAAATAACGGTTTGTAACTGNATTCTGTTTTTCTACCCAAGATTCCGTTTTTGGNGAANAATCATCTTCTAACCATCTATATGGGTCAATTATTGTTGTGTCGAAGTACTGTTCTATAACTGGATCTTGATTTGAAAAAGGATAATTAATCTTCTGAGGAACAGTATTATGNAGAGCTACAATAAAAAAAATNATTAAAAATAAAATAACAAATGGATTTTTCATATCTATTTTCTATTAATTAAAAAGTTGATTCAANCCNTCTGAAGCAGAAAGTCTNATTACCTGGTCATAGAGTTTTGACAACTCTGTTTNTTCTGGNTTTATCTCTATACAAAAGGATCCTGAAGATTTTGCAAGGCTTGGATAACTTGCTGCGGGCCAAACCATTCCGCTCGTTCCTATACTAATAAACAAATCGGATTCAATTATTTTTTGATTTGCCTTTGCAATAATGTCTTCTTTTAACATATCCTCGAACCAAATAATATCTGGCCTTAACCATTCGCCGCAATCACATATTGTTTTTGAAAATTGACCTTCCATTTTATCTTCGATCACTATACCCTCTTTTTCACACCTTAAACGCCATAAACTGCCATGCAATTCAATTACATTTTTTGAATTTGCTCGTTGATGCATACCATCAATATTTTGTGTAATAATAAATGTATTTTTTTTCAAATGCTCTATGTTACTAATTATAGTATGACCTTGATGAGGGTTACATTTTAAAGCTTCCACCCTTCTTAATTGGTGAAAGTCTAGTACAAATTCTGGATTTTTATTGAATGCATTTTGGCAAGCGTATTCCTCCCATTTATATTCATTCCATATTCCACCTTTACCTCTATAAGTAGGTACTCCAGATTCTGCTGACATTCCAGCACCTGTAAAAAAAATGATTTTGTTATAATGATTTAAAGAGATCTTCATTTAGGTATATTTAATAAATTTCTCTCTTAAATGGTTTACTATCATTTGGGTGTATTTTTCAAAATCCTCGCAATTTGGAATTAGGGTATACTGGTTATCTTTATAGCCAACATTTTCAATTTCTAAAAAACAGTTATATTTATAGCCACCCCTTAATGAAAAAGATTCCGTTAAAATTTCTCCCCGAATTTTTATCCTTACTTTGGATTCAAGGAATCCCATATTTTTTTCTGCTATAAAAGGATCTTTGATTTTCCATTTTGTGAGAACCTCCGAAGCGAGTTGGCTATTTTCATACATATCAATTTGAAATCCATAAAAAGGCAAGACTTCCTCGCATGTTAGTTGGAAATAACGTGTATCAGTTTGCCCTAAAAAATAAACCCCCTTTTCACTATTNATAAAAAGATTTTTATTAAATGAAAAAGGTAAACATGAAGATGTGAGACTTAACGAAAAGATAGAAAGAAATAAAATAAAAATTCTAATTAAAAAGGAGCAAGGCATATTTTATTGTAAGTTTACAAAAATAAACAGCAAAGAAGAGTTGAGTTTATGTGTTGGACTCTTTTTCTCTTAGTGAATGGTAAAAAAGAAAAGCAACAATGAGAAATAATAACCAAATTGTAGAATAATTATAAGAAGGTTCAGAATAAGCTATCAGCTCTCGAAATCTACCAACCAATAAAGAAATTCTTCCCATAACAGCAAAACCAAAAGAAGCTCCAAAGCTAATCATTAGAAAGTAAATACCAACCCTAGTAAGTTTTCCAAAATTTCCCCGCTGTTCTTTAGAAAAGTAAAAATACATTAAAGAACTAATTGTACCCAAAAGAAGAACAATGTTGTTAAACACACTATCACCTGAGATATTGAAAAATGGTAAATTTTCACTAAATAAGCTCACTACACTGGCACTAACTTGATTAAGNACATTAGAGTTTAGGTACCCAAAAGCCTTTAAACCTGCAGCAATAGCTACAGTATATGCTATTCCCCATCTTGCCATCCAATTAAACTTTTGAAATACACTTAAAATCATCATTAAACCAAGCAACAAAGGGAAAACATATAGAATATTAAAAGAATGATTAAAATCAAATTCTAGCCCAGTAAATGATAATGGCCCATCCTTAGGAAAAAGTCGACCTAATAAATTTGGATAGATTTGTGTCCAAAAGCTAATAGCGGCAACATAAGCCGCAGACACCCCAACAAATACATGCTCAGCAACTTTNTAAAATGGATTGTCTTTATAAAGATAAGAAAATATACTCAAAGTAAGAAAAACTGCAATCCAGGCCCCTATCATAGCAGATAATGTCATTTAGAATACTTCCTTTCTTTCTTTTGTTTTAAGAAAAAAGCAATATTTCCGAAAATGATAAAAACAACAATTACNATATGGGCAAATGATTGAGCTGCCATTCCTTTTATTGCAATACCAGGAGATTCAACTAATTTTTCATATTCTGCTGCNCCCGGCATACCTGCAAGTAAACCAATNAACTGTCCTGACCTAACATATGGNATTACCTCATTAACCTGNACTGAGGTNGTTCCTGAAGACATTCTTACACCGGTNGGGTCNCCACCNTATTTNACCCATTCNAATGTACCTGGATATCCAGCTGANCCNCTATATATNTATGCAAAGTCATTNAGATTTTTAACATTATCCATCATTTCAATATCATCAATAAANTTACCATTNGCATCNACAGTATATACNTTTCTTANATCGCTTGCNAAACCTTTAATTACNGCTTCTGCACCAGGNCTGTAACCAAGNAAAACATAATCTTCATATTCTTTTAANGAAAATTCATCACTTATATCTTNCAAGGCATCTAATGCCATATAAATTCCATCAGGCCATAGACAAGATATGTACACCTTATGTTNATTNCTTANCATATGTCTTAAAACTGCAACATTCATNGGNTGTATTTCCGGTCTNGTNCTTGGNCCATAATCAAATGATACTANAACCTTTGANCCNTTNGGTATTTNTTCAATTCCTTCNTAAAANTTGACNGTGGTAGGTGTTTCTCGAATNGGTAAGCTAACTGGTGTTAACAATGGAATCAGCACTGCAAGACCTATTAAAACAAAAATNANCCTACGATCGACGTCTCCTATTTCAATTATTAAATTTTCGAGCTTGCGAATCATCATTCTCCCAGGTAAGATTTTTCAAGACCAAAAATGTATCTAAGGCTTGTCACCACAATTCCTAATCCAATACCCATTAGAATAGCAGTGGATCCAGCAGCATTTGGAACCAAATAAATCCATTCTTGTAAAAGAGGCAAATAAAAAATAGATGGTTTGTCTATTGGCCATCCAGTAATCATTCCAGCAATAGTCACGAGAAAAAATCCAGCTAAAGTAAAAATAATCGTAATATTATTTTTCTTTTTTAGATAGTGTAAGTATAAACCTGATACTAATATTATTAAGTACATTACCATCCAGCTAGATATTAAACCACCAGCAGGTACCCTACCAATCATTATAATAATTCCTGCAAGGAGAAGTAAGGAAGCTTCAAAGTTTCTGGCTCGAAATGCTCGAAAAGAAGCTGAAGCTACAAAAAATGCCAATAAAGCAAACATGGTAGCAGATAAGGGAGAAAATATATATTTGAACATCCATTGGAATAAACTGCCATTTTTCTGTACATGAGCTCCCCAAGCTACGGGTGTAATTAGATTTCGTTTAATAGCAAAATCTTTTGCATCCGATAAATCTTTAAATAAGTTCTCTTGAACCTTATAAGACTGTTCTTTTTGTCCATCACTTATATCTACAATAATTAAAGACTCAAGAGCCCCTTCTTGGGTGAAAAAAACCTTATCTTCTACAAAGTATGCACCACGAATGAAAAAGCCTATAGTAAANGCAAAAAAGAAAGATATGATTGAAATGGCACTATANTGCCATCCTTTTTGCTTTTTNATGAACTTNANAAATTGAAGNTTTAATAANTTTAATGCTCCTAAAAANACAGCAAAAGCTGCTATAATATCGAAAAATTGTGTTGCNTCNTCATTTGCAAAAGTTTCAATTGTTTCATTATCGATAAACCAAGCACTTAATGTAAGCGAGCCAAAAATTGCAACGATAGCAATNGGAATATATCTTTTAAGAATCAATTTATATGCCTATNAATTTGATAAAATCAAAACTTATTAAGCCAAGATCAAATAAAGCTCGANAAACCGTACCAAAAAGGATTACAATAACTAAAATAACTTTGATTAAATCTTGTGCCGTTANACCTGCAATTAAATCTGGTTCTTGAGAAAGGTATGCACTAGCAGCAAAAAACTCTTCACCCATAAGNGTATAATCACAGGCAGTTACAAAAAATGGAATTTGAGTTTGNGATCCAGTGCCAGCAATTTGAATCGCNCCTATACTGTTGCCAGTTTCTGCAAAAAGTAAGGATTCAGCAAAAAATTTNCCCATATANAGACAAGCTGCAGGCTCGTCTCTTTGCATNATTCCATTCACTGCAGCAGCATATGCGAATTGATCATCTGTTATGTAATGNACCATATCTTCATTATACAACTCNGGTCTTCCTTGAGTCAAATANGCCTCTTTGGAAACTTGNCTAGCAGCTTGCATAACAATAGCGCGAGCTACAGGGACATCTAATTCAGTTTCATATTTTGCAGTCATATTAGCTACATGACCAAGCACNACTACACCTGCTACCGTTTCCACTTCATTCATATCCATAATTCCAGGGACAAAAAGGATTGGTTTACCCATTTCAGTAGATCTCCCTACCGCCTCTTCAATTGCTTTNAAACCTGGTATGGATCTAAGAAAAGGTAATTTATCAGTAAACTTTGTTAATTTGATTTCATACAACATTATAAAAATAACAGAAAGGGTCAAAACAAACATTGCAGACTTTTCCTCTTTGAAAAAATTAATNGAGGANGGTAGCATTGTTAATAGTATCGTAANNACAATNATTAGAAANATTCCAACGATNTAAGNTGTGTATTTTTTATCTAAATTCAATTTGACCTTTCAATTTCTTTTAATAAAAATTCAACGTTATCACGATTTTCGAAGATTTCAGCAGCACGATAATAACTATCTGGTTTGATAAAAGCACTAAATATTGGTCCAAAAAAAATCATTGTCTGGCTACTAATAAAACTTAATGGTTTCATCATTTCTAAAAAAAATATTGAAGGNACATTAAGATTTTTTGATTTNATTTTTTTTGCAATATCAATTAGAAATTGCTTATCATTGTCACAAATATTATNNCTCATTTAGTTTCAACAGATTCCAAATTTGCTCTAGGGATCAAAAAANTTTCTTCATTTACCTTAATTTCAGCAACCCTTACCATCGTTTCTGATTCCATTTGCTGCAATTCAGGNGGCAAGGATACTACTTCACCAATTTTACCAAAATAAGGNGATCGAATTATNCTGACCACACTTCCAATAGAAATACCGTGNTTTNAATCATTAGTGGTTTTTTCTTCTTTNNCCTGNGAATTAAATGGTATGACTATTTCTGGCCTTATAACACCTGCTCTAATTTGAGTAGCACCATTAATAGATGCTACANTATTGTCATGGTCCTTTAAAAGTGAAAAAGTGGAATGACTCATAGGTATATTTCCGTAACCTTCAGTTACAATAAGTGCAGTTTTTAATTTTTCAGTTCCTGTAATCGCCACACCTAGATTATAGCCTAAAATTTCTTTTAAATCATAATAATTAAATCCNCCTACAACTATNCCTGCAACATCATATTGTAAAGCCTTTTTATAGGCTTGAATACTTACAAATGAGCCACCAACAAGAATTTTCCCTTTCATCTCTGGAGTAATTTGATCTTCAGTTANCTCTTCATCTGGNCTAGANGCAATANTNGATATAACACCCTTTTTTTCNCCTGCAATCCCNAAAATTCCTTGAATAAAAGCTGCATAAGATTTAACAACNACACCTTCTTCAGGTACAACTTTATCTACTACACCTTCAACATATCCATCAATTTCTACTGGAATAGGCTTTTCTCTAATTATAATTCTGCCAGTCTTCGATGATACAGACTCAATAATTCCATCAATTGGGCTNGAAAANGAAGATTTGAAAAAACCAAAAATTCCTTCCGTCTCAGCAATCATTTCTCCTTTTTGAACTGAGTCTCCNTCTCTTACCTTCAAAGCGNTTTCTACATCTTTAGGTTCAATATTTAAAATATTACTTAACTTAACCATCTGAACATTNCCNGGTAAATTGGTTGAAGCAACAATCGTATCTGGAGTAATAGNTTGACCTANCTTAACATGAACATTGCCCNTAAGGGGTAAAATTCTTTTNGTCTTAAATAGTGTTTTCTTAAGAACTTTTAATCCGGGAGTATATGAGGTAGCCATCTTATTCTGCCTTTTTAGGATATTCATTTAANGCATCAGACCATCGTTTTAATTCTTNTACNCTGGTCTGAGGATCATCGGGCACTGAAATAGGACGATTTCGGCAGTCAAAAATAATACCAACTTCACCACCGTATATTGTAGTTGNTATTTTTTCTCCTTTCCCNGCACCAATATCAATTGATTTTTGTGGAAAAATTTCTACTGTNACTTCTTTGTAGGGATACTCTATAACCAGNAGAGTTCCTTCCATTAAATCAATAGTTTGTTTTTCTCCATCTGAAAAACGGAGNTNAGCATAGCCCATAGATGTTGATTTATNCACCTCCCCAACCGGTGCAATNCAGGTACCTAACCTAATTAAACAGTCTTTTTCAAAAACTTCTAATGAAGCATCTTTTGCATCTTCCTTAAACTCTTCTTTATCGATGTTTGCAAGGACTCCTAGCTGAGGCATCATGAAAATGGAATCAACAGCTAATTGGGTAATACCTTCAGGCATAAAAGAGTCTATTATCATCCTCGCTGATTGCTGCCTCCTTGGAGCATGGGATAAAACACCACCTGAGCCCACTAAAAGATCCAATTCCATCATATTAACTAAAGACATGCCACTAGAAGATTGCTCGAAAGCATCTGAAATAGTTCGGTCAGACTGAACACCTTTTAAACTGGTTGCAAAATTTTTGTGCTGTATAAATGACAATCGTAAGGCTTCTCTTGCGATTGCCTGTTCAATGATAAGCTCTTCAAGGGATTGTGGTACAGTAGTAGGTCTAATCATCTTGTTCCCAATCCGGTTTATAAGGTCACTTGTCTCAATTTTAAAGGGAACCCATCTTAATACATTTTCCAAACCTGCATCTGCTAGCACATTACAAATTGAATAGCTCATACCTAAATTNGCACTAACAGTACGATTAAATTTTTTGTTGAAAACTGAAAATACATCAGTGGTAGCCCCACCAATATCAACTCCGACAACAGATATATTGTCTCTTTCTGCTATCATTTCAATTAATGAGCCTACTGCACCTGGAGTTGGCATTATTGGCGCATCTGTCCATCCCATTAATTTTTTGTATCCCGGTGCCTGGGCCATGACATGTTCCATAAATAAATCATGAATTTTATCACGAGAGGGCTCTAAATTTTCTTTTTCAAGGATTGGTCGAATATTATCTACAATATCCAAGTCAGAAATGCCATCAAGAGTCTTTTTTATTGTATCCCTAGCTTTATTGTTGCCAGCGTAAATAATTGGAAGTTTATAGTCTTGTCCTAATCTGGGTTGAGGGTTGGAAGCTGCTAAAATATCAGCTAATTCAGTTACGTGACTGGTGGTCCCTCCATCTGTACCACCAGANAGAAGAATCATATCAGGTCTAAGTTGTCGAATTCTAGTTATTTTTTCATGAGGCTTTCTACCATCATTGGAAGCAAGAACATCCATTACAATCGATCCAGCTCCCAATGCAGCTCTTTCAGCACTCTCTGCACTCATAGATTTAACCACACCAGCTACCATCATTTGAAGGCCTCCACCAGCAGAACTNGTTGAAACATAAATGTCTACACCCTCATTACTATTTTGAGGTGTGATAATATTGNCTTCACTAATTAATNTNCTGCCTGATAATTCTTCAATTTCCAGGACGGCATTTAATACTCCTTTAGTAACATCTTCAAATGGAGCCTCAACGGTTGTAGGTGCTTCCCCTCTAAATGTAAGTCTATATTTACCATCGACNTTTTCTATNAGAATTGCTTTTGTTGTTGTACTACCACAATCTGTAGCTAAAATAGTATTTAATTTCATTGAAAAAGGATTGTTTAAAGTCTCATGAAAAAATGGATGTAAAGATATGTTGAGGGAAAAGCGAAAATCAAAGAATCAAANCTATCCAAAACTCCGCCATGCCCTGCTAACAGTGAACCACTGTCTTTTANNCCAACGTCTCTTTTTAACATTGATTCTGTGAAGTCACCTAATTGCCCAATAACGCCACAAATCAAACCAATTGCTATTGCATCCTTTAACTCAAAAAATGAACCGAGTAGACCNTGGTTTTGAAATAGATAAAAAACTACCAAGGAAGCTATCAAACCACTTATAGAACCCACCCATGATTTTTTTGGGCTAACAGACGGCATAATTTTTTTTGTGCCAAAACTTGTTCCAAANATAAAAGCAGCAGAATCACATGCCCAAACTGATACCACTAGAGCAAATGTTAAATTTGTGCTCATTAGAAGGTCGTATTGTCTAATATCAATTGATGTACCCAGTAAAACCGGTACAAATAGTATCCCTGCAAAAGTTGAAGAAATATTAAGTGTAGAATTCTCATTAGCTGTAAATAACTCCAAAAAGGAGGTTACAATAACAATAAAAATAATGATTCCCAGCATTTGATGAGTTGTTAATATGGGCTGTACATAATAGTAATCTGCAATAAAAACCGTAGAGCCCATACCTAACCAGCGAAGAGGTTTAGCCCCCTTTTTTTCCAAGATTGAATAAAATTCNCCTAAAGCTAGAACACAGCAAATAAGCATAAAAATTGTGTAGTAAAGGCCACCTTTCCATATTAAAAATAGCCAACATGGTATTCCTAGAGCATTTACTAGGTTCCTACCCTTCATCATTTTTAAAAGAGATATCATTTATTATACTAAAACATTTACCATTTTAGGGATCATTTGAACATTCAAGGGAGTCGTTCCTATTATTTCCCCATCAATCGTTAAGTCATTAGTCTCTTCAAGTGAAATAGAGAAATTTTCCACCTGTCTGTACTCAACTAAAGGACTTTTTATGTGATCACCACTAAATAATTTAGGAAATAATTTTAACAAATTTATCCTTGAAGTTTTCCTAACTATTATTAGATCAATTTTTCCATCGTTTAATTGTGCCAAGGGAGCCATTTTCATGGCTTTTCCAGTATGAATGGTGTTACACCCAATGATGAAAATAAAATTTTCTTTTATTACTTCTTTATCCAACGTAAGAGTTGCAATCCTATCTTTTCCTTTTAAAACCTCAATAATTGAAGCAACGTCATACCTCACTCCTCCTAGCCATCTAAGTTTTTCAGCAAGTTTTCCAGCATCCGTTGCCAATCCCCACCCAATAATATTAAAAGAATAAAATAGCTCTCCATTCGCATTAACTTTAGCTATATCTAATGGTCGAAGTTTATGCTGAACAATTCTTTTCGCTGCATCTACGGGGTCTAAGCAATCAACATCATACATAAATGAATTTCCTGTACCTCCAGTTATAAGTCCTATAGGTATTTTATGTTTGTCGTGTCTTTTTAACATTCCATTTATCAATTCATACATTGTTCCATCTCCACCGATTGCACATAATCCATCATATCCAACAAAGTCTAAAGTGTTTGCAAAATCAAATGCATGACCAGCATACTCAGTATGGAGTACTGTTATATTAGTACCTGCACTAGAAAAAATATGTTTAACCTTTTCATATATTTCTAATCCCCTTTTATGACCACCTTTTGGGTTTACTAACAAGTAATACTTTTTCATTTATTTTAAAGTTCTATGTTTCATATACTTATCATCTCCCCATTCAATAACCTCAATCTTAACTTTAGTTGTCCCTTGGTTAATAAAATCAAGTTTTTTTGCAGCACCGTAGGAGCAATCTAAGATTCTACCTTTTATATAGGGGCCTCTATCATTAATTCTTAGAATTAGTGATTTATTATTTTCAAGGTTGGTCACTCGACAAATTGTATTTAATGGCATAGTTTTATGTGCTGCTGTTAAACCATACATATCATAAACTTCACCATTAGCAGTTAACTTCCCATGAAAATCTTCTGCATAAAATGAGCTTATNCCCTTGATTATCTTTCTATGCCCCTTGGATTTATTTTCTTTTCCAGATTTTGATACTTTCTTTGAAGTTTTATTTACACCTNTANTATCAGATTTATAATACCTNGGAGCATTGCTACAATTAAAAAAANTTGAAGAAATAATAATACTAGTATAAANTAAAATTTTACTTTTCATTNACNTGTCTGATGGCTTCATAAAGNACGATACCTACGCTGGTTGCAAGATTTAAGCTTCTAATATTTGGATTTTTCATNGGGATAGTGCAAGTCTTATTCCAATGTTTTTTTAAAAAAGATTCATTTATGCCTTTTGTTTCACTTCCAAATACAATATNATCATTTTTAGAAAAAGATTTTTTGGTGTAAGGAGTTGGAGATTTTGTTGTAAGAAGATGAAAATTTTCCTCTCTGANCATTGTTTCTAAATAGTTATCTAAATCTGGAAAGTATTTCCAATCAATGTGGTTCCAATAATCAAGGCCAGCTCTTTTTAGTGTCTTATCGGATAATTCAAATCCAAGATTNCCTACTATNTGNAGNNAGGTNTCTGTTGCNCCACATAATCTNCCAGTAGANCCAGTATTNGGNGGAATTTGTGGNTCNAANAAAACTATTGTAAACATTANAAGNTTGAATTTATTTTGGGTATGCAATAAGGATTNAGNACTAANCNTGTNGCCATNCCAAATAANGANGCACCTNNNTTTTTTGCAGCATNAACATGNTGNATAGATGAAATCCCACCGGTTGCCATAATCGGATTTTTAAAATTTGAAAAAAGATCTGCCATCTCTAAAGTTCTTTTAAAAATAGGTGCACCTGAGAGGCCTCCTCCCTTCATAGAAAAATTTGATTCTTCTACACCAGCCTGCATTGGAGTTACAAATTTTGTATTCCCTGCATTAATAATGATTTTATCAAACAATGAGACTGTTTCTCCAATCTCGAATAAAGTTTTATTAGGTACATCAGGAGACACCTTTATGGAAATTACTTTATTTATGTTTTTTCTTACCTCTTCAAGCAATGACTTTAATTGTTCTGGATGTTGACATATCGTGGATCCATTCTCGGTATTTGGGCAGCTTATATTTAATTCATAAAAATACTGTTCGCGTTTATTATGAATAACCATCTCAATTTTTTGGATGTTTTCTATATATTCGTCTTGAGTATCTCCCCCTATACTTACACCGATAGGTCTGTTAAATTTCCATAATTCGGAAGAAAGTATTTCTTTTGAAAATTTATCTATACCTGGTCCTGGCAGCCCCAAAGCATTTAAAATCCCTTTTCTACCATCGTAAATAGCGTCTTGAAGCCTAGGAAAAGGATTACCATACCTCTTTTTAGACATAATTGTTTTATAGATAGTCCCACCAAGTCCCATGCGCATCCACATTTTCATAATATTTTTTTCCGATTTAAAAGAAGCCCCAATTAAAGGACTAGGAAATTTTAAATCAAATATTTCAACTTGGTTTCCTTTTGGGATAGGGAAATCGTAAATCAAAGGTCCCAAAATTGAAAATTTTTCAAGACTCTTATCTCCAATCACTACTGCTGTTTCTAAATCTTTTCTTTTTATAAAAAAAAATTGATACAGGTAAATAATTTTGGTTATAAAAAAACGAGATAGGGAATAACCAAAATAAAGAAATGTTACTTTCAATTGGGTGTTGCACCTGAAGATGATGCTGAATCTGGTTTGATTAGCGAAAGAGCAAAGCTAATTGCTTCAGCCCTTTCTGAAGCTATAATTGATTGCTCACTATTTGGATATTTATCCATTGTTAAACGATAATACTTAAGAGCACTGTCTGCTAAAGATTCTTGATCATAATAGTATCCTATTGACAAGGACGCAGCGGCTGCTAAAGAACTGTTCAGGTTTAATTTTAAGGTAGATTTAAATTTTTCAATAGATTCAGCAAAATTAATTTTAATTAGCTCCTCTGATTCTTTAAACAACAGCCTTTGTGCATCGTTTTCTTTAAAATCATTTCCACTCAAGTAAGAAGCATATTCAGAACCTGGATAGCTTTCTAATAAAATTTTCCTATTCAATTGAGACTTCAAAGAGTCGTTTAGCTGTTCATATACAAAAATCAAAGCAAACATTGATTTTGGCTTGAAATCTGTTTCAGGAAATTCTAAAATTATTTTTTCAAATATATTAATGGATTCTGAATACCTAGCAAATGAAAAAGCTTCTAAATCTGCCAATTGATAATAAAGCTCAGGTAGCGATTTAGTTGGAGTTATTATTGAAGTATTTAAAGTACTATCTAATCCTTCTTTCTGGGAGGTTTTTAAGTTGATTAACTCTATTTCTTTTTCAGTTTTTTGATATAGTGTTATAGCCGTACTTTTACTTTTAGAAGAAGAAGAGAATAAAGATTTATTTGATTCTTTATTAACTTTGTCAAAATATTCTTTTGCTTTTTCAAGATCCCACTTTAAAGTCGAATAAAGTTCACCTAAGTGATAGTATGCTTCTGCTGAAACTTCTGTTCTTTGATAATCATTAACGATGGATTCTAATCTAATTTCAATTTCGTCATANTCTCCTTCTGCTTGATATAAGTTGACAAGCTCTAACTCTAAATTTCCAGAAATTCTTTTAAATTTATCATCTGCTAATAGTGCTTTAATTTTTCGAGATGCAGTCCTGTATTTTTTTTGAATCCGTAAAATTTTTAAAATTTGCAAATGGGCATTCTCAATCTTTTCTTTAGNCAAAGAGTGGGCTATAACATTTGAATATCCATCCTTAGCGATATCGTATTGATTTAATTCAAAAGCCATTTCAGCAAGCCGTCCATAGATAACCCCCTTTTCATCCCTGTCCTGGGTAAACTTTGCAGCNTTTTTTAAATGGTAGAGGGATGAGTCTTGGTAGGAAAGTTCTTTAGAAATTTCTGCTAAAGACAAATGACATTTTGATAAAATTGATTTTGAAGATGAATTTGACAAAAGTGAATAGAGTTCATCCATAGAGACNTGAAGATTTCCTTTTTTCCATTTGCATAAAGCTTTCCAATAATACGCTTCTTCAATTTGTTTTTCAGAACCAATTTGTTCTATTTCTCTAAGATTCTCAAGCGCTAGATCGTAGTCAGACCTGAAATATTGTGCTTTTGCCATCAGNAAAATTGCATCAGAACGAAATTTTGATTGAGGAAATTCTTTTAATACTTTTTTACATTTATTTATAGCTTTACCATATTTATCCATAGCAGTTATGGGGACTGCTTGTCCATCTTTTTCTAACCTTATCTTATTTGCTTCCTCATAATACTGATTTGCGTTATAAAAAGTATTAAAATAAGCACAACTATTGGATAGTATTATTAGAAAATTAAATAAAAAGATTTTCTTTATTAAATTGGGCCTCACTATACCAATAATTTACTTATTTGATTTAAAGTGTANTAAAAATAATTTGAANAATGAAAAAAGTGTACAACCTATTAATCCTTACATTAATTTTACTTAATTGTGTTTGGTCACAAGAAGTTGATGATTTAAAAACATACGGATTTATCAATATCGCTACTGATAGTTTAGATGTGCCATTTTTTGTGGATGGTTTTTACGTTGGNAACCACCCTCTTAAANGTCCTATCCCGGTTTTGCCAGGTTTNCATGAGGTCAGTTACATCCCTCCGGATATTCAAGATGAGACAATTAAAAAAACTTTGACTGAAGGANTTAAACGAATTTATGTNGCTGAAAACGANACTTTAGATGTTTTCCTTTTTTATGATCATTACCTAACGCAGGTAGAATCACTTCATCAGGAATTGCAAATACAGAATTATGTGGGGTTTTCCCTTTTTGCTACTTTACTTTTTGTAATGTTTAGAATTTTTTAAAACTTATTTAGAACCTGAAATATATTTTTGTTAATTTAAGACATGGAAAACAATATCTCTTACGATGGTGGTTTTAAATTTAAGCCAGATTACAAGTGGCCTGAAAAGGGAGCTGTTCAGGCTTGTCCCAGATGCAATGAACAGTTAGAATTAATCGAGAATAGAAAAACCTACTTTGGAAAACCTTGGTGGTGCGTCCCATGCCAATGGCAGTTTTCTGAAGAAGATTTGGTTAAAGCTAAAGAAGACTCTTTAGAGGAAGAATAAATTANGCTANACCTATCTCTGGAAGTTCTTTATTTATTTCAGTTACTATCCACCTAACTACCACAATGTCGTCTAAATAGCCATATTTCGGGACAATGTCGGGTATCTCATCTTCATCATCAATAAAGTATGACATTGCGAAAAGAATTTTTTTTACAATATTTTCAGGCAAATTATTAAAGGACTCAAAAATTTTAACAAACCGAGCCATTTCATTTATAAGTTCGATTTCAATTGAGGTAATATTTTCTTCTTTTAAAATATCTTGGATTTTTTCACCTAAAACCAAAACTATTTCATCCTTGTGCTTCGGATTAATTTTTTCAATTAACTTTAAATAACGTAATTTATCTCGNTTCCCTAAATGGAATAATTTTAAATCACTCATTAAATAATTTGTAAAATAAAAATGACAAAATCAACACCAATAAAAAATACTATGGAATCAAAGCTGAAAGAAGCATTAGACCTACATCATTTTGAGGTAAAAGATTTCACAGGTAGACACTTAAATCATAACTTACATGATGGTGGATTTCATCTTGAGGCTGTAATNGTATCTGAAGATTTTCAGAATAATNCATTAGTNGCTAGGCATAAAATGGTATACCAATCTCTGGGAGATTTGATGAAACATGAAATTCATGCTTTGAGTATGAAAACATTAACAATTAAAGAATGGGAAGAATCGGCATGAAGTGGTTTAGTAAAAATAAAAAAGGTAACCAAATACCTTCACCTGATGATATGACTCCTTTACAAGCAGTTACTCATTTATGCGCATGCATACAACTTTCGGATGGAGATGCAAATTTTGAGGAAAAAAAAGCATGGTTTAATGGNGTGAGCGAGCTATTTCCATCTTTTTCAGAAGAAAGAGCTGATAAATTTTTAAATGAAGCTCACGTATATATTAATAATGCCAATCATGGAAATTTATTAGCTCATACCGAAATGGTATTAGGTAGAATAAAANAAGTTTTAAATACGGATCAAATAACCAAGCTAGAACCGATTTTAAAAAATTTAGTTGAAGCAGATGGAATAATTATGACTTCAGAATTAGAAATTGTTGATCTAGTGGAAAATCACCTTTCAATTAATATCAATATAAATAAAAATCTGTAAAAAAAAAGCCTCACAGAATGAGGCTTTTTTTCAATCAAAAAATTAAATTAAATCTGAGTCTCTNTNTTNTTGCTTCCNCCACATCCACCAGANTTTTGNTAAGCNCTNGCTTGNTCAATNNTNTAANTNGTGTTTTTCTTCAAATATTTNATAATNTCNGTNCGATTAACTTTATCTTCATCNAAAGTAATNGTAGCCATNCCTTTNGCAAAATCAACAGANGANTCTTTCACNCCATCAATTTTTTGNACNACAGACTGTACNTTNCCNGCNCATGAATAACTACACTGCATTCCATCTACTTTNATAGANGTGGTATTTTCTCCNGCAAAAAGAAAGGTNNATAGGAAAAAACTCATTAAAATAATTTTGAATTTCATAAAATGTCTCCTTTATTATGCTTAATATTAATTATATTTTTGCATAATAGTAAAATATATTATCGAAAAATAATTTTTGCAGAATCATTTCTCGTATAGATCATTTCATGAGATTTAATCCACATATTATTTATCATGTATTTAATATTATTTTCCAAAAAT
>NZHK01000053.1 GCA_002691285.1 Fidelibacterota bacterium
AAAGGAAAATAATGTCATTAAAATTACTCGCACAGCTATCTCACTTTATAACTATGATGTTTGGCATAGCCTTTGGTATTGCATTGTGTATTTTTTATCAATACAAGATTGGAATTTTTATTGAAGATCTAGCACTATTTGTTATTTTTCTTGTTTTTTTAGGTGGGGGGCTAAGAGTTTATACTTTATTTTTATGGAGAAAATATAATCTAGATTCAAAAATTTTTAATAAATACAAATATCTCTAAAAAAAAATTAATACTTTTTTGGCTTGAAAGAATCCTTTAAAATTTAAAGTGTTTTATTTTTTCTCCTTCAACACCGATCCTTGCCATAGCTTCAATTCCCATCTCTAAATGTAAATCAACATATTTTCTAGTAACATCTCGATCCATTTCCTCAGTTTTAATACCCTCGGGAATCATAGGAGTATCACTTACCAATAAAAGAGCCCCCCTATTTATCTCATTTGCAAAACCTGTGATGAAAATAGTTGCTGTTTCCATGTCGATACCCATTACTCGTACTTTCCTAAGGTATTTTTTAAATTTTTCATCATGCTCCCACACTCTTCGATTAGTAGAATATATGACACCAGTCCGGTATTCTATTCCTTGGTCTACCAAAAGTTCTGACACGTATTTATGTAATTTAAAAGATGGCATTGCGGGTACCTCTTTTGGGAAATAATCATCACTTGTTCCTTCGCCTCTAATTGCAGCAGTAGGAAGGATAAAATGACCTATTTCAGTGGTTTTTTTTAAGCCACCACATTTACCTAAAAAAAGAACACCTTTTGGTTTTATACAAGAAAGTAAATCCATAATGGTAGCAGCGTTCGCACTTCCTATACCAAAGTTAACAATGCTCAATCCATCACTGTTTACTGAGGACGTCATTGGTCCACCTAAACCATTAATAGTAGAACCATATTTTTTGGAAAATTTATCAACATAATTTTGAAAGTTTGTTAAAAGAATCCAATCGCCAAATTCTTCAGGATCTGTTCCGGTATATCGTTTTATCCAATCAAGGGCTAGTTTATCTTTTTTTTTCATTACATTATTTTAACACTTACAAAATTTTAATAGTTAGTTTTTTATTTATTTTCAGATGCCTAGATTATTTCATGGAAAAAAACAATAATATAAAGATGTATACAGATGGTGCGTGTAAAGGAAATCCTGGAATAGGAGGGTGGGGTGTTTTTATACAAAAAGAAAATGATCAAAGTGATTTATATGGATTTGATTTAAAGACAACAAATAATAAGATGGAATTAAAAGCAGTTATTGAAGGCCTCAAAACTATTAACCCAAAAACCAATGTTACCATAATTACAGATTCACAATATGTGAAAAATGGAATAAATCAATGGATTTTTAATTGGAAAAAAAATGGCTGGAAAACGGCTGCTAGAAAGCCTGTTAAGAATATAGATTTATGGAAAGAATTAGATGATTTAGTAGCAAATCATTCAGTTGATTGGGAATGGGTTAAAGGGCACTCTGGAAATCCAGGTAATGAAAGAGCAGATCAACTTGCTAATAAAGGAATAGATGATTATTTAAAAAAAAGATAATTAAAAAAAATATGTAAAAATATGTAAAGGCCAAATTTTTGGCCTTTACTTAGGTTTGGGTATATAGATAATATAATTTTGCCTTGAGAAAAACTTATAGAACAAATGGCTAACCTTTCTTACTAATTATTTTATTTCAACTATCCCTTTAAAATGTTGAACCAAATTAATTAGGGAGTACCAAGAAAGGTTAACCAATATTTCAAATAGCTACCTCATAATTCAAATTCATCTTTGATTAATTCTGCCCAAACTATCATTCTTTCTTCGGAGAGTTCTTCTTCATTATCATTATCTAAACCCAGACCCAGAAATTCATCACCATCTAAAGCTAAAGAATTATCAAATTCATAACCTTCGGTTGGCCATCTACCGATCAGCTTACCACCATTCTGCATGAACGGTTTTCCTAAAAGACCTATTGCATCCAGAAAATTGTCTGCATACCCAACCTGATCTCCACAACCAAAAAAGGCTGCAGTAATTCCGCTAAAATCAAGCTCTTTATATTTTTCATATATAAAATCCCAATCATCTTGAAGCTCACCAATATGCCAAGTAGGGCATCCTATGATTAATTTTTTATAATCAAGCATCTTTTTTGGGTCTGTATCAGCAATATTGAATTCATCAATTTGTGCGCCTTCTGATTCCATATATTCTTTCAAGAATCCAGCTGCCTCTTCTTGATTTCCAGTGTTGCTTCCCCAAAATAGTCCAATTTTTTCCATGTTTTTCCTTATGTTTTAATAATTACGGCTTGAAATTAAAGTAAATGAGACTCATTCGCAATAAGAGTAGAAGCGATTCTAATACTTTTAAGATTTCTAAGTAATCTTTTTTATAAAAATAAAGATGCCTGTAAAAAATAAAGTCCACATTGTTCCTAAAACTATACATGCGAAGAAGGATATGTGGTCTATGGAAACATGGAGCAAAAATACTATTGCTGCATTTAAGGCTAAATAAAATGGAGCTATGATGAATAAATATTGCATACTAATAAAGGAAATACATTTAATAAAACTTAATAAAAATGAATGGTAAATTAGTTGAGCTTCATCACAAGCAATTAATTAGATTCCCAATCTTGTCCCAACATAGCTCAGAGATTTTAATACCATTATCATACTGAACTTGTTTCTTCTTTCTAGACTTTGAATACCAATGGCTCCATGTTTGTATTTTTTGCCCTTTAGAAAAAAAACCATCTAGAATTTTTTTTCCATTTTCAGACATGTATACCCATTCACCATCCTCTTTATTATTGATGTAGTGCCCGACCTCACGTTTTTCTTTGTTTGCATACCAATTTATCCACAAAGAATTTTTCATATCCTTTTTATAATATCCTTCGGATTGTTTATTACCATTCGTATACCAAAAAGTCCATAATCCATATTTGAAGTCATTAAAATAATTACCTTGGCTTTTTTTACCGCCTTTCTCATAAAAATACATCCAATATCCATTTTTTATTCCATTGCTACGATATCCTTCGCGTTCAATGTTTCCATTCGGATACCAATAGGTCCAAAGACCTATACCTTTGGTACTTTTATAAACCCCTTCCTTCTTTTGTTGACCATTTTCAAACCAAAATGAACACAATCCTTCATTTTCTCCATACTTCCAGAACCCTTTTTCCTTCTTTTTTTCCATTCTGATAATAAATTGTATATCTTCCATGTTTTAAGTTGTCCTTAAAATTGTATTTGGATTTTTTTCCCCGTTTATATAAACTCCTCATAAGTTCCATTTTTTTCCCCATCAATAATTTGAAACTCTAAGATTTTTTTCCCTGTTAGTTTTGAAAAGGAAAAAGCGGAACCACTAAAAGGTATTTTAGAATTTTTTGCAAAATAGATATGTTTTTTTGTTATAAGATTTTTGATGTTTATCTTACTTTGTGAGCACAATAGAACGGAAAATAAAAAAAATATAATAGGAAATCGAATACCCATGTTTAAAAGGTATGTGTTTTGTTTTATACTTGCAAAATATTTTTAGATATTTAATATTTTTTATATGATTTATTAATTATTATGGCTCAAAAACTAATTTTGATAAGACACATTTCCTTTATCATCCTTATAAACCTTTGTTTTATTCATTCCCAATCTGCAATTATTATTGATATCGAAACTAGATCTCCTCTTGAGGATGTTAATATATTCAATCATTTTCATGGCACGATAAGTGATGCAAGTGGAAGATTTAATTTTGATGATATATTTAGTGATAACGATACAATTAGTTTCTCACTAATTGGATATAAATCAATTCACCTAGCTAAAAAAGATATATCTAAAGTTGTAGAAATGACTAAAATTTCCATACCTATTGATTTAGTTAATGTGTATGGTGGTAAGCATAAATTTAAAAGAAAATATAAAAAACTTGAAAGAGACGTTAGGAAAGTTTATCCCTATTCAAAGGTGTTTTCTAATTATCTTGAGAAATATGAAAGTATAATGGACACTCTTAATAATTTTTTTGGAATAAAAAGGTATTATGAAAAAAGAAAAATATTTAGTTCTATTGAAGATGATTTAGTAGTTAAGTATGATTATTCAATTAGAAAATTAACAAAGCGTCAAGGTAGAATACTGATTAGATTAATTGATAGAGAAGCCAATAGAACGTCTTTTGAAATCATTAAAGATTTTAGGAATATATTTACTGCAGGGTTTTGGCAGTTTACTGCTAGGATCTTTGGTCACAATCTTAAAACAAGTTATAACCCACTAAAAGGTGAGGACAGAATAATAGAGTATATTATTGGAAGGATAGAAACCTAGATTTGATTAGGCAAAACGATTTTTAATTTCTACTTTACAATCTGTTTATAATCAATGAATAATTTATAAATTATACTTAATTAATATTGTAAATATCATGATACAATGAAGCTTTTATTATTATTTTTAATATTTATATCTATTTCTTTTTCTGATCAAGTTGATGAGATGGAGGAACTTATTTTAAATCACCCAGATCTAATCATTCATCCAGAAAAGCTGTATAAGGATGGAGGACTTTGGTTTTCTGACAATACTAATATGCCATTTACTGGAAGGGTTGAAATATATTCTGATGGTAATAAACAGGATAAAGTTTTAGAGTGTACAATTGTAAATGGATATAAACATGGTATTTTTATACAATACATAAATCAAAGCAATAAAATACCTGGTATTACAGGGCTTTACATGAATGATAAAAAAGAAGGTGGATGGACAAATATTGAGCCATTGGGTGGTTGGGTAAATTCTCCTATACTACTTTACACTCTACCTATGAAAACAATGTACATTGGTTATCGAGATGGTGTAAGAGATGGCTCTGTTCGCATTTTGGATTTTCTTTCTGGGCAATATGATAATGGGCAAAAAACTGGTATCTGGTATTTCTTCAATGATCCTGAGAATAAAAATCTATGGACAATTAAACATCAATATGATGAAGATATTTTGGTAGACAGTAAATGCCGTGAACATATCAATGGTAGTTCTTTTGATATGGACTGTGATGAATATGAAATGAAATATGCTGGAAGTAAGTATTTGCTTCGTCAATTAGATCCTATTACTGAAAATGATTTTGAAGATCAACATAATAAATTAATGATCACAGATATAAACGGATTAGAAGTTGAAATNATNGTTGAGGANTTTCTTAACCATATTAGTTACTATCATAAGAGGAAAGTTAGTATCCACAAAGAAAGGGGGTANTCGTTCCATATAAATGATNCCCTNAGAACTTTATTAAGAAANAAAAGTAAAGATTAATTCTNAGAAGANTAANATNTTAGATNATACAAATATATGTTTAAAAGAATTATACCTTTAAAGTTTATAATTCTTTTTTCACTTTGCTGTTNCCATATTGATACCGCTNCGGATATAATTATTCTTGCAAATGTCNTTACAATGGAGGAAACCNTTCCAANAGCTGAGGCTCTTGTAATNAANGGNAATAAAATTATTTTTGTTGGNGATGAAAAAAGTGCTNTNAANTATAANAGTGACCNCACTNTATTAATTCAAGAACCANNTGGAATGGTTTTACCAGGCTTTATTGATAGTCATGTTCATTTAATCTGGGGTGGTATTGAAATGGGAGAATGTCAGTTGAGTGGNCTGACNTCTAAAGAGGAAATCATATCAAAAATCNAGACTTATGTTGAGGAGNATGCTGACCTAAATTGGATTAGAGGAAACGGNTGGTCTCTTCCTNTCTTTAAAGATGGAAANCCATCTAAATATATTTTGGATAAAATTAATGCTGAAAANCCAATGTACTTTCTTTCTGCAGATGGTCATTCAGCNTGGGTGAATTCNAAAGCATTATCCATTGCAGGATTAAATGAAAATACAAGGGACCCTATTAANGGTCGTATCGAGCGTNATNCTAANACCAGAGTTCCTTCNGGTGTTTTAAGGGAAGANGCTATGGCTTTAGTAGNGTCTTTTATTCCNAATTATACAAAAGAACAAATAGAAAATGGNTTNNTNNTTTCAGTTANGGANGCGAATAAATTNGGTATTACATCCATATTAGATGCNGGNACGGAAAGTATAAATCAAAAAAAATCAGAAGAGGACTATTTTGATGGATTGGATGCTTATCGTGAAGCAACTGAGAATAAAGAGATTTCCCTTCGTGTCAATAGTTCTCAATATGCCTCGCCATCATCCTGGAGAAAAGATTTGAAGTATATTAAAANTCGTAGATTTATTAATTCACAAGGGTCCNTGAATACTGTAAAGATTTTTGCAGATGGTGTTATTGAAGCAGGGACGGGTGCACTTTTGGATCCATATGTAGGGACAAATAATTTTGGAGTCCTTAATTGGGATCCAGATACCTTAAAAGTAGTTGTATCAACNATAGAGAATGAGGGCTTTCAAATTCATTTCCATGCAATAGGTGATAAAGCTATTAGAACTACTCTAGATGCTTTTGAGTATGCAAGANAAAAAAATGGATTGAATAATNTGCGGCACATGATTTCACATGCGCAGTTGATTCATCCGGAAGATATTGAACGATTTAAAAAGTTAGATGTAATANCTAGCTTTCAGCCTCTTTGGGCATATCCAGATCCATATATGAAAGAATTAACTATTCCAGTATTAGGTCCAATACGNTCAAAATGGAATTATCCTNTAAAAAGTCTTTTATCTGCAGGTGCGAGGATTACNGCAGGAAGTGACTGGAGTGTTACTTCTTTAAACCCACTTTTTGGTATTGAGGTGGCAGTTACTAGGCAAGAACTCGGTTCTCNNGATNGTGAAATTTTAAATCAAGATGAAACTGTCGATTTAGAANACATTCTTAAAGCTTATACTATAGAAGGTGCGTATAGTCTTTTTAGAGAAAATGAAATTGGNTCTTTAAAAAAAGGAAAATTAGCCGATGTAATTTTACTAAATAAGAATCTTTTCAAGATACCATCGCATGAGATTCACCAGGCAGAAGTAATTATGACTATTTTTAATGGACGTGTAGTATACAGTGAGAAAAATTGATTTTGGAAATTGAATTCTAGTTATTTTTTATTATGATTTATATTAGCAAAAATATTTACATAGTTGATTCCACAATAAAATTTAAAGGTATTAGATCTTCAAAACCTGGAGGGCAAAATGTAAATAAAGTGTTAAGTGGTATTCATCTTCAATATGATTTAAACGGTTATAAATACCCAGATTGGTTTATGAAAAATATTAATCGAATTGGAAAAAAATATATTTCTGATGCAGGTATTTTAAATATTAAATCTATTTCATACCGCACTCAACATAAAAACAAGAAAGAAGCTATTAGAAGGATGGTTGAACTTTTTCAAAACTCTGTGAAAAGGGAAAAAAAGAGAATAAAAACTAAAACACCTTTTAAAGCTCATCAGAAAAGAATTGTAAATAAAAAGAAAAGAAGTCAAAAAAAGATATTAAGAAAATCTCCTCAAGTAAATGACGAATAATCTTTACTATATCTAAAACATGCGAATTGTATCTTTAATTCCAAGTGGTACAGAAATAGTTTGTGCATTAGGTTATCACGAATATTTAGTAGGTATATCTCATGAATGTGATTTTCCATTAAAAATTCGACATCTTCCAGTATGTACTAAACCAAGACTTAATGTTAATACTTCCAGTTTGGAAATTGATAAAAGTGTGAAATCACTATTACAGAATTCTCTTTCTATATACGCCATTAATGAAAATGTTTTAAATGAGCTAAAACCAGATTTGATTATAACCCAATCACAGTGTGATGTTTGCGCTGTAAGTCTTACTGATGTCGAATTGGTATTGAAAAAAAAAATAGGACTTGATCCCAAAATTATATCTTTGCAGCCTCAAAAGCTTAGTGATATTTGGGAAGATATAAATTTGATAGCAAAGTCTATTGGCCTAGCTAAAAAAGGGTTGAGTTTGACAAACCAAATCAAGGATGATATCGAAAACCTGAAATACTCATATAATTCGAAAAGTAGCCCTACTATTGCATGTGTAGAGTGGAT
>NZHK01000054.1 GCA_002691285.1 Fidelibacterota bacterium
AAGGCTGCTGATCCACCACCTTTATTTGTTATCTTAGGTACAGGGCATCCATAATTAATATCTAATATGTCAGGATTGAAATTATCCATTACATATTTGGCAGCTTTTTCCATAACTTGAGGACTACTGCCAAAAATTTGAACACCGATAGGACGTTCAATTTCTTGAAATTTTATCATGTCTAATGTTTTTTGGTTTTCTCTAATTATCCCCTCAGAGGAGACAAATTCAGAATAAACCGCTCCTGCACCCATTTTTCTGCATAAAACTCTAAATGGATAATCGGTCACTCCAGCCATTGGAGCTAAAATTATTGGAGTCTTTATTTCTACTTTTCCAATAAGCATTATTTAATTATTTACTTATAAGATTATTATCAAATTATTTTTAAAAGGCGATCTCCAAAATTAGTTAATAAATTATATTGTTTTTAACTGTTAATAAAATTTTGGTTAGTTAATTCTTATTGTTTAAATTTGCAACTGTCTTTTAAAAAATAAACATAAAGTAATTAGAATAATGAGTAAAGTCTGTCAAGTAACTGGTAAAAAGCCTATGTTTGGAAATAACGTAAGCCATGCTAACAACAAAACAAGAAGAAAATTTAATGTAAATTTGCAAANGAAAAAATTCTGGTTTCCTGAAGAAAATAGATATATNACTCTAAGATTATCTATGCATGGTTTAAGAATTATTAATAAGAAAGGTATATCTCGTGTAATTAAAGAAATGCGAGCTAAAGGTTCCAAACTGTAGTNTTTTAANAACTTTTNTAAAAAAAGCCCCNATAANNTTGGGGCTTTTTTTTNTGTAGCTGGTTTAAAAACATGAAAANATAANATTAACACTAATCATGTTGCCTTCTTATAAAGGCTGGAATTTTTAAATCATTACCATAAATAATTGGTTTATCATCTGTGTCGTCAAATGTCATTACTGGTTTTTGCTTTTCAGGTTTTGTATCTTCAATATTCTCCTTTTGAGCATGCAAAGGTTTATTCACTTCATCTTGTAATTGTCGTGTGGGNGGTGTATCAATTGTTTTCATCTCAGGCCTACCATGGAAATCCTCATCATCTTTTGAAAANGCTTTTGGAATATTGAATCCTGTTGCAATCACAGTAACACGTATTTCNTCTTCTAATTCAGGATCAATTACTGCTCCAAAAATAATATTAGCGGAAANTCCAGCCTCTTCAAAAATAATACTTGTGGCTTCGTTTGCTTCCATAAGAGTGAGGTCATCTCCTCCAGTAATATTGACTAGAACTCCTTGTGCACCTTTTATTGATGCATCATCCAAAAGAGGGCTAGATATNGCTTGTTGAGCTGCNAATACTGCTCTCTCTTGCCCTGATGCAGTACCNGTACCCATAATTGCTTCTCCCATATTCTTCATAATTGTTTCTACATCTGCGAAGTCAAGATTTATTACACCTTGGACATTTATCAAATCAGAGATCCCTTTTGCTGCTTGATGAAGTANGGTGTCTGCCATTTGAAAGGCTTCTGGAAGAGTCGTGTTTTTATCAACGATTGACATTAACTTTTGGTTTGGTATTGCGATAAGGGTATCGCATGCTTTTTTCATCTCTGCCATCCCATCTAAGGCTCTTTTCATTCTTTTGGGCCCTTCAAAGCTGAAAGGAAGAGTAACAATACCAACAGTCAATATNCCTAATTCCCTTGATACTTGTGATATNACTGGAGCAGCCCCAGTTCCTGTTCCACCGCCCATTCCTGCAGTAATAAAAACCATGTCAGCTCCTTCCAAAAGAGAAGTGATAGCTTCTTTATCTGATTCAACTGCATCTCTTCCAACATTGGAATTTGCACCTGCGCCAAGCCCTTTAGTAAGGTTCTTTCCNATTTGCACTTTTTGCTCNGATGGATTATTATCNAAATCCTGCGCATCNGTATTTATTGCTATGAAATCAACACCTTTCATTCCAGATGTAATCATTCTTGTNACGGCATTTCCGCCAGCACCGCCNACTCCAACTACTTTTAATTTTGCTTTTTGTTCACTTAAACTATCAAACTCGAATAGCATGATGTTCTCCTTATTTTTCTGGTTTGGTTAAAACATATCTTCGATGGTATGTCGAATTTTTTTAATGAAATTTTTAAATCCTCCAAAACCCTGGAGATTTAATTGTACATGGTCNTTCGAAAAAACAGGCCATAATAAAAGCCCTAAAACTGTTGCGAATTTAGGATTGCTTGCTATTTCTAAAGCTCCATCAATCTTTTTTGGTTTCCCTTTTCGGACNTTTACATTTAAGTTNTTTTCAATAAGTGATGAAATATTACGAAGCTCTGCTCCGCCTCCTGTCATAACAATTCCATATGTTAATGGATCTTTAATATCTGCTCTCGATATTTCTCTTATTATCATTTGAAGAATTTCTTGCATCCTNGCTTCAACATATTNTGATACCTCTTGCTCTGAAATAGTCTTCTCTTTTGATTCTCTGTTAGGACGATATTTAATATCAAGCTGGTTTGATGACATTGATGATAAGGCAGAGGCATAATTTATTTTAATATTTTCAGCTTCTTTTTTATTTATCTGTAGCATTACTGCTATATCATTTGTNATGCTAGATGAACCTATTGGAATAGTAGCAGAGTGTCTTAAAGCAGATCCATGATATACGGCAATATTTGTTGTGTTTGAACCAANCTCTACAAGNGTGACTCCTAAGTCCATTTCGTCATCTTCNAAAGCTGCTAAAGCTGAAGCAATTGGTTGAAACACGAGACCATCAACAGTAATACCTAGTTCNTCTACACAGCTTATTAAATTATTAATNGCTGTAGAAGCAGCTGTGACTAAATGGACTCTTGCTTCTAGCCTTCTTCCCATCATCCCTTGAGGATTTTTAATTTCTTCAAGAGTATCAACAACATATTCTTGAGGGATAGTATGTAATATATCTTTATCTACTGGCAATGAAACAGCTTGTGCTAAATCTAATACCTGAAAAATATCTGCTTGGTCAATTGATCGTTCAGTAACATTTCCAGCTGTACCATTAACTCTGTTTAANGCAATTGCTGCTTGTGTATTAATACTGCGAATATGNTCACCTGTAATTGATAAATATGAAGATGTGATTTTAATATTGCCCATTATTTCAGCATCGGTTAATACTTTTTCAATAGTTTCAATTAGTTTATCTCGATCAGTTATTACNCCACGTTTTATACCTCTACTTCTNGTAGTNGCAAGACCTAGTAGTTTAATTTTATTATTTTCTATANTAANTTNACCAATAGCACAGCATATTTTAGAAGAACCTATATCTATCCCTACAGTTATTTGTTGAGTNCTCTTATTAGGCATAATTTTCATAATGTACGGTTCTTTGCAATAACTTGATTATCGTAACGCATATCAAGATAACTAAAATCAGATAATTTTTTTGGCAGCAACTCTGTTTCAAATTTTTTCAAAATTTCAAGTTTTGTCCAAATATGGTTTTTACCTAAAAAAATTTGTGTTGGATATTCAGCTAAAATAATATCTATGTTATTTCCAGAAGTCATTTTCATTTCTGAAATATCTTGATAAAGCGATGGATAATCAATTTTTATGCGGTTCAACCATTCTATACAATTAGTAACATTTTCTGAAAGTGCTTTATTACCGTAAGGGTAGAAATCTATATTAGTATTAAAATTGTTTAAGATAGGTAAATTAAAATTTATTTTTGACGTTTTATATGGGAGAACAAAACCATATTTATCAAGAAAAACCATAGGACTTATATTTAGAATTGCAATTGGTTCTCTTTCAATTAATTCAATTTTTATTTTTGATGGATACCATTTGCTAACTCTTGCGGCTTCCACAAAAGGATGATGTTCAATTATTTTAGTAATGCTATCAATTCTGATTTCCTCTAATGATTTTCCTAGGAATCCATTTACTAGATTGTAAAATTCTTCATTTCCAATTATTTTTGTATTGGATATAGATATATTTTTTAAAATTAGGTTATTACTATTTATACACCACCATGAAGAAATTTTTACTAGTGTTATTATTAGTAAAAATGCAATCGATATAAAAATTAAATGTTTTTTTGATTTATCTATTCTAATTAATTGCATAGTTCAATTTTTTCTTTGAATCCGATCAGTTTAATTTCCAATTCAAGATTTATGTTGAATTCTTTTTTTACTTTCTTTTTGGCTAATTTGATAAGACCCAATATATCGCTTGAAGATGCTCTACCATTATTTATAAAAAAATTTGCATGATGTTTTGAAATTTCTGCATCACCAATCTTAGTGCCTTTCAAACCTACTTTATCAATAAGGTAACCTGCGGCAAACTTTTTTGGATTTTTAAAAACACTTCCAGCAGATCGAAATTTTAAAGGCTGATTTGTTTTACGGCCCAAATTTGCAATATCTTTTCTTTCATGGATAATCCTCGGATCTTCTTTCTTAAGAGTAAATTCTGCTGAAATTATGAATTCATTTTCCTTAAACGAAGAGAATCTGTATGCAAAATTAAGATCATTTGGATAATATGATTTTATTTCGCCTTTCATGTTCATTATTTTAACACTTTTTAGATAATTTGATATTTCTCCTCCAAAAGCACCTGCATTCATTACTAGGGCACCACCTAAAGTTCCTGGAACTCCTATTAAGCTTTCAAGGCCACTTAAGTTCCTTTTGATAGATTCTCTTACTATTCGACCAAGCATTGCTCCTGATTCCGCATACAAGTTAGAATCGTTGAATTTTATATGTCTAAATGCTTTCCCAGGGTTGAGAACTAAACCATTAATTCCATCGTCTGAAATTAATAAATTCGAACCTGAACCTATAAAATATGCAGGTATTGAATTATTATATGCAAAGCGTAGTATCATGCTTAGATCTTCTTTATCTATAGGTGTTATGTACGCGTCTGCAGGGCCACCTATACCATAGTATGTATGTTTTGACATCATTTCTTTTTCTTTAATATCACCTCTTACAAGAGTTCTTAGTGTGTCAAAATTTCTCAAATTAACTCGTTCTCTTTAGTTTTTAATAATTCATTATAAAAAGATTCAGAATATCTCCAAATGCTACCTGCACCCATTGTTAAAACCATATCGCCAGATTTCACTTTTTTAAAAATCAATTCAATCAAATTATCAAGATCTGAAATTAAAATGCATTTATTTTGCATTGCTTTTTTAAGATCATCAAAAATTAAATTTGAAGATATATTGGGAATTGGCTTTTCTCTTGCAGGGTAGATATCAGTCAATATAACATAATCAGCTATTTGTAATGCAGAAGAAAATTCCTTAAAAAAATCTCTAGTTCTAGTAAATAAATGTGGTTGGAATATCGCTAAAACTCTTCGTTTCCAACCAGCTTTTGCTGCTTTAAGTGTTGCCTCAACCTCAGTTGGATGGTGAGCATAGTCATCAACAACCATTATATTTTTGTGAATGCCTTTTATATCAAATCTCCTTCTAACACCAGAGTATTTTTGTATTCCTTTTTGTATTTTTTGGAAAGAAAGGCCCATTTCTAAACCTAAAACAACGGCTGCCAAGGAGTTCAATATATTATGTTCTCCAGGAACATTTAAATTGATCTCGCCAAGGCATTCCTCCCTGCAGGAAACAGTGTATGTGGATCTATTTTCATTAAATCGTATATTCCTTGCTTGGTAGGCCGCATCCCTTGACCGTCCATAGGTAGTTATAGGCCTTTCTATATATGGTAAAATTTCTCTAACTGCAGGAGAATCTATGCAAACAATACTTTCTCCATAAAATGGGGTAGATTTACAAAATTGGATGAATGCATCTTTTAGATCTTGAAGATTATTATAACAATCAGTGTGCTCTAATTCAATATTTGTAACTACACTAATTGTGGGTTTTAAAGCTAAAAAGCTTCGATCAAATTCATCAGCTTCAACTACAATTATCTCTCCTTTGCCAAAATTTGAATTACTATTGAAATTCTGAACTAAACCTCCAACCACTAGTGTTGGTTCTTTTTTTGCATGGTGAAGTATTGTGCCAATCATAGATGAAGTTGTTGTCTTTCCGTGTGTTCCTCCAACTGCAATACTGGTTTCTTTAACAGTTATCAATTCTCCTAGCATTTCTGCTCTTCTTATAACTGGAATGCCTTTTTGTCGCGCTCTTATTATTTCTGGGTTTTCCATTGGTATAGCACTAGAATACACAAGGGCATCAATTCCGTTAATATTATTTGGATCATGACCGATAGATACTTTAATTCCAGTTTTCTGTAAACGTACCACATTTTCATTTTTATTCATATCCGAACCACTAATCGAAAATGAAAGGTTATGTAAAAGCTCAGCAATTCCACTCATTCCTATCCCACCTATTCCTACGAAAAAGATATTATTAATTTTCCTGAATTTCATAGTTTTTGATCCAAAACATGGTCAACTATTTTAGAAGTAGCATTTGGTTTTCCCATGGCCTTTGATGCTGTACGCATTTCATTTAGAGCTTTTTCATTATGAATTAAATTCATAACAGTATAAAGAAAATTCTTTTTATTGAGGTTTTTTTCCAAAATTAACTTTGCTGCATTTGAATCGACTAATACCTGAGCATTTTTAGTTTGGTGATCACCTGCAGCATGAGCAAATGGTATTAATATGGAAGGTTTGCCACAAACAGTTATTTCAGATATGGTTAGCGCTCCACTTCTACAAATAATTAAATCAGAAATTGCATAGGCTTCAGACATATTATTTATAAAGGGGGTAACATGAATTTTCTTTGAAGTATGCTTTTTATATTTACCGAATTCGGTATCACCAGTTTGCCAGATGACTTGGATACTTGCGTTTTTAAATTCTTTAATTGCTTGGCTAAGAATATTATTTAGATAGGAAGAACCCTGACTACCACCAAATAGAAAAATAGTTTTATACATATTATTAAAATTAAAATTTTTATAAGCTAAAGATTTATTACCCTTAGTTAAACCCTTTCTTATGGGATTACCAGTATGGACTATGTTTCCTAGCATTTTTGATTTCTTATCTTTAAAAGCTACGCAAACTTTTTTTGCTCTTTTTGCAAACCATTTTGTAGTAATTCCAGGAAACGAATTTTGCTCTTGAAGAATTATAGGAATATTTTTTTTATTAGTAGATGCCACTAATAAAGGAAGTGCAGATGCATAGCCACCAGTTCCAATAATAATATCTGGAGAAAAATCATTTATTAAATTATTTGTTTTATGGAAGGAGCGTAAAATTCTAAATGGTAATAATGAATTACGTAATAAGCTTTTTAAGCTTAGATCTCTTTGAATTCCCCTTATAGGTAGAAGAGTGTGCCATACATCTTTAATTGGAAAAACTTTAGATTCTAATCCAAATGCAGAACCCACATAGTGAATTTTGATATTAGAATTGCGGCTAAGGATTTCTTCCCCAATTGCTAAAGCTGGGAAAAGATGTCCGCCTGTACCGCCTCCTGCAATAAGAATGTTCATATTTTCCATAATAAATTTAGATTCATTAATTATCCCCAACTGGTCTTCTTGCTTGAGAAATATTTAAGAGTATTCCAATTAAAGACATATTTATTATCATTCCAGATCCACCGTAACTAACCATTGGCATTGGAAGTCCTGTAACTGGTAATAGTCCTGTAACAACTGCGGCATTTACAAATGCATATAAAATTAGATTTGAAACAATCCCAACAGATAAGAAAATACCAAATGGATCATTACAGTTTTTGGCGATCTTCATACCTTGAAAAAAAATAAGTAAAAATAGAGTTAATACAGGAACAGTACCAAATAGGAACCCTAATTCCTCACCAATAATCGCGAAAATAAAATCAGTGTGGGGAGTTGGCAGAAAATGATTTTTTTCTATGCTGTTTCCTAAACCTGTGCCAAATAATCCACCATTTCCTAAACTTATTAATGATTGATGGGCTTGGTATCCAACATCTGGATTATCACCAATTCCAAAGAAAGAGAGTACTCGTTCCCTCCTATATTCTCTTGAAAGAAGAACAGGGATTCCTATTAATAAAGCAGTCGAACATGTAAGTAATATTTGAGAAATTTTTGCACCACCAATAAATAAAATTAGCATTCCTAAAAATCCAATCATAATTGCAGTACTATAATCTGGCTGTATTATAATTAATGACATCATTAAAAATAGTATGATTAGCGCAGGGAAAAGGCCATTTTGAAAATTTTTTATTAAATCTCTTTGTTTATCAACATAATACGCCATAAAAATTAAAATTGAAAAACGAGCGATATCAGAGGTCTGGAACCCGAATGAACCTATTGATAACCATCGAGCAGGTTTATACCAGGAATAACCATTGATTAAGTAAGTTGCTTTTGTAAGCACTAATAGCAATAATGAAAATATTATGAGGTATGGAGCTATTTGTTTTAGGGCTCTATAATCAATTAATAAAAATCCCACAAGAAAAGCAATACCAATTAAAAGTCTTTTAAGATGGTTTTTAAGAAAAAGCATCTCTGAATTCCCATTCGTAGATAAGAATGATTCATACCAACTGGCACTATATAGCATAATTGTACCAATAATGGCTAGTAAGGATAAGTACATTAGCAGTTTTCTATCATACTGTTTAATTATCAAATCAATCATAATTAGGATAATGCCTTTACCTTTGATTTAAAAAAATCTCCACGGTCTTCAAAATTTTTAAATTGGTCAAAACTCGCACAACCCGGTGATAATAGAACAACATCTCCGGGTTGTGCGATTGAATGAGCATTTTTTACTGCAGAGTTAAGATCATTTACAATAAATAATCTTACCGCATCCCCTAATGCAGATTTTATTTGCTCACCGGCTTCTCCATATGCTAAAATAGTTTTAATACTACTGCATTTGATATGTGGAATAAGAAGCCCAAAATCAATACCCTTATTAACACCTCCTAAAAGAAGTATAATAGGTTTATTGTAAGTCTTTATAGCAACAATTACAGAATTAATATTTGTTGCCTTCGAATCATTAATATATTCAACCCCCATTATTGTTGTCACATATTCAATTCGATGAGGGATTCCTTTAAATGTTTTAAAAACATTTTTTATGTCTTCAATTTTGACCCCATATATGTCAGCGCATGTCGCCGCTGCTAAAAAGTTTAACAAGTTATGTTTACCTTTTAATTTTATATCTTTGATCTTTATAATTTTTTTATCTGAAACGCTGTGGTAAATGGCATCATTTTTAAGGTAAAAAGTATGGTTTGATGATTTTATTCCAAATGTTGATTTTTTTAAAAGAGAATTATGAAAAATGGATTTTAAAGTATCATCATCTTCATTAAATACTACTGTATTATTTTTTTTGCAATTTTCTAACAACCTTAATTTCATTTTAACATATTCTTTCATTGAATAATGTCTGTCAAGATGGTCTTCTGAGATATTGGTGTAAATTGATAAATAGGGTCTAAAACTCGATATGAACTCTAACTGGAAACTGGATATTTCTAATAAGTATACTAAATTTTTAGATGGCTGTAAAATTTCCTTTAAAATGCATTCTGAAAATGGGATTCCGATGTTTCCCCCAATAACTCCTACACTTTGACTAGCTTTAAACATTTGATTTAGGATATAAGTAGTAGTTGTTTTACCATTAGAACCAGTAATTCCAATAATAGGAAATTTTGTAAACCAACTAGCAAATTCAATTTCACTTACAATAGGGATATTATGATTAAATGCCTCTTTAATAATTATTGATTTTGCAGATACTCCTGGAGAAATAATCCATAAGTCAGAATTATAAATTTTATTAGTATGAATTCCGGTTTCAGTTGCAATGTGATGATCATGCATTAATTCCATTGCATTTGAAACAATTTCTTCAGATGAATTAGAATCACTGGCATAAACAATTGCTCCAAGTTGGTTGGCTAAAATTGATGCTGCCTTTCCACTAATACCCAAACCAATAACTGTTATTCGTTTATCAATAATGTTTTCACGGTTATATTTTTTTAGCTTGATCATCTTACTTTGAAAGTTGTTAGTGAGAAAAGAGCCAAGAGTAGACCGATAATCCAAAACCTTATGACAATTTTGGTTTCAGGCCATTCTGAAAGTTCATAGTGATGATGGATAGGAGCCATTTTAAAAAATCGTTTTCCTTTTCCAGTAGACATTTTTGTTAACTTAAAGTACAATACTTGAATAATTACTGTTACAGCTTCCCAAACAAAAACACCTCCAATTATAAAAAGTAATAGTTCTTTTTTTAGTAATACAGCTAAGGTGCCCAATGCTGCTCCTGAAGATAAGGAGCCTGTATCTCCCATAAAAACTTCTGCTGGGTGAGAATTATACCACAAGTATCCTATGCAAGCTCCAGCCATTGCTGAACTAAATATTGCAAGTTCTCCTGCTCCAGGTAGGTATAAAATATTTAAATAGTTTGAAAAATCAATACGTCCAGATATATAGGCAATCGCGGAAAAAACGGTAAAACATATTGCTAACAGACCTGCAGCCAATCCATCAAGTCCATCAGTAAGATTTACAGCATTAGATGTTCCAGTAATTACAATAATAACCATTAATGGGTAAAATAAACCGAGGTCAATCTCAACGTTTTTCAAAAAAGGGACCGTTGTTTTTGTGCTAACTATTGAGTATTCAGGCAATTCAAGAATCCAATAACTAATAATGCAGCCTAAAATAATTTGACCGGCCATTTTATATCTTGCAATAAGTCCTTTTTTTAATTTTTTTATTATTTTTAGATAATCATCTAAAAACCCAATAAAGCCCATCCAAATAGTTGCGAATAAAATTATTTGAATAAACGAGCTATTTAATTTTGAAAAAAGAAGGGTAGGGAGGAGTACCGCTGTTAAAATAATTACTCCTCCCATTGTAGGCGTGCCCCTTTTCTTCATATGAGTTTTAGGTCCTGAAAGGCGAAT
>NZHK01000055.1 GCA_002691285.1 Fidelibacterota bacterium
AAATCTAAAGATTTTACCCTATAGTAGGAGGTAGTTGATTCTCCAATATATTTATACTCATCTCCTGATAATTTTTCATATATCATATAATAAGAAGCGTCTTCCTCTGGATCCCAACTAAGATTCATACTATTAACATCTGCATCTGCAACCAGTCCTGTAGGTGGCTTTAGAAATAATTTTTTACAATACTGATTGGATTTATCACTCTCAATTTGATACTGGTCCACACAACTAACTTGGTAACAATATTGCTGCCCTCTCTTTACTTTATCAATAAATGAATTTCCTTTTTCTTTTTTTATAAGGATCCCGTCTCTGTATATGTTGTAATATTCTGCTCCTTCTATATTATTCCATATAAGGGTAATATTTTTTTTATTATCAATCGAAGATAAAATAGGAGCCTCAACCAACTGGTGAGTTAAAGCTTTCAGCTCTATTGAAAAATCACTTTCCTTATTTAGTCCATCAACCGCCGTTATTTTGTAATAATATTCTTTGTCATATTCTAGATTTATATCTTGAAATACAGTATCATTTATTGTAGCAATTTTTTTATCATCGCGAAAAATATTATATGCTACTGCACCATTTACATAACTCCATATAAGCGATAATGAATTCTGATAGGTATCAATTTTAATATTTCGAGGAATTTTGGTTTTAGCACTAGCACAAGTAGGGCTTGATAAATCTCCTTCAATACCGAAGTCTGAAGAGGCCTTTAAAGTATAGCAATATTCTATTCCAGGAGTCACCTTCTTTTCATATCTCGCTTCTTCTCCAGAATATATTTTCTCACCGTTTTCGTAAAGTGTGTACAGTTTAGCTTGTTTTATATCTTTCCATGAAAGACTAATATATTCTGCTCTCGATTTTACATTTATTTTTTTTATTTGAAGGATCGGATCCTTCAAGGTAGGAGGACTACTATTATACAAATAACATTCTACAGCCTGATCTTTACCATTTAGCTCAAATACTAAATCTAAATCACTATTTTTTTTCTTTCTTGGGTTAATTTTTATACGCTTTGATCCATATCCTAAATCACTTGCGACTAAATAATAAAATCTTGGCTTTAGATCTTCAAATCTAAATTGTCCCTTGCGATTCGTTGTTGTTTCCATGAATATTTCATCTTTAAGATTTCTTATGGTTACGTTAACCTTTTTTAGAGGATTTCCTTCAGAATTATTTACTCTTCCAGAAATAGTTACATTATTTGCAAGTAGAGAAGAAAAAAGAATTATTGGAAAAAAAAATATTATCAATATTTTGATTGATAAAAAATGTCTAGACATTTTCAAAAATTCTAGAAGCTAGGGTAATCTGCAGATTACGCGATCTGGTCTAGAAGTAAAAAGTATAGGAATTTGGGGTAAGTCACTATACAATGCTTTTGTAGTATCCTCCACATTCTTCTGCACATAACTATGAAGCTCTGCTATAGTAAGTTTTTTGTCACCATTATCTGCCTCACCTCTCAATCCTTTCAGTAGATAATAAGTGAAAAGTCCATTTTGATGTTCAGGGTGCTCATATGCAAGCTGAGTTGTGTTGGAAGCAAAGAAAACAGTAAGAGATTGAGGTGGTGTAATTTCTTTTGGTAATATTACTAATGGTTCTTCAGGTTCACCTTTTTTCTTTTTCTTTTTCTTTTTCTTTTTCTTTTTCTTTTTCTTCTTTTTACCTTTATCATTATCCGTTTCACTATCAATTTTCACAATATTTTGAGAAAAAGATGAATTGTTAAAATCAACGTCCATGAAAAGAGTGATATCTCCAACATCAGGCATAGATTGAATAGATTCTAAATCTTTATATAAATCTTTTACAGGATAAAAAGATGTACTTTTTGATTCATCTGCATCAAATGGTAATAATACTTTTTCTCCATTAATTGTTGTACCCTCACCACTTAAATAAATAAGAAGGTCAACCGTGTCCTTGAATGAATACTCAAGATTTGAGGTTATCTTATTTTTTACAAAACCTAACCCTGGATCAAATATTGATCTAAAATCATTACTTGATATGCCGTTATTATATAGCCAATACTGACTCGGTACTATCTCATGGTCGTCCATGCCAAAAAATTGGTAAAAATATTCACGTACTTGTTCAACATTATTAGAAGTAGAAGGTTTCACTTGTATAGTAGAATCTAAAAATGAAGTATTGCCTAATACGATTCCTATGGCATCCCTATTAAGTGATCCTTGTGGGATATTTGATAATAGTTCAGGTTGATTAAATTTTTGGCCAATAGAAATGTCCTCTGGGTATGGAGATTTATAAATAACTAAATCTTTCATTCCTTTATAGGTTTTCATAGTCTCAATATGAATGGGAATCAGTTTTCTTGTTTCAAAATAATCATATAATTCTAGTTCTATTGTAAAATGTTTTTTTCTTGACATAACCTCAAAACTCAAATCAAAATATTCTCCTCCACTAATTAACCCAAATTCATGTAATTCATCTGCATCTGTAGAAGTAAAAGAACTATCCCGGCTAAACTTTACACTTGCAGTATCTGTTAAACCTATAGATAAGTTTTGGATTCGAATTGTCAGAGTTGCAACTTCATTTAATGGTAAATAATTTTGACCCCACTCACTATCAATAGCAAAATCCGTTACTGACAAGTTAGGTGGTGTAACTTTTAATGTGGGAAAAGACATTGGTTCTGGATCCAAATCTTGTCCGGAAAACTCCTCAACCCTAAATTCAAAATTACGATCTCCCGATTCAATTTTCAATTTTGCGTAAACTGAAAATTCTACTTGAATTGTATCCCCTACGTTTAAAATTGGAATTGTGGAAACAGAATCAATCTTTAATGAGGGGGTCATAGTTCCATCCTTTGGCTTGAGCCAAGGTTTAAGTTCTCTAGCTGGACTCCTTCCATCATTAACAATTGTGAAAATTGCCCAACCATTTTCTCTTCCATCCAACATACCATTTCCGGTATTCTCAACAAAACGTTTTTCAATTAATGTCAAATTAGGTGGAGGCAAAACATAACCGCACATCGTTGGTGACTTTGGCCCTTCATCTCCATCTTCATCAACACTAGACAATTGATAGCAATACTCAGTATCAAACTCTAGCCCTTTATCTTCATAGCGAGTGCTTTTTGTTTTAGTAAGGAAGGATAGAGAATCTGTTTCTTTATCTACCGAATATATATTATATGCTACTGCTCCAATCCTTTTTTTAAAACTAAAGATTACCCTTTTTACATCACCCGCTACTTGTAGCTTCCTTGGAAAATTTACTAAAATCTTTTTACACTCTGAATTTGAGGANGGACCTTCCGTATCATATTTATCAACAACTCTTANGTCATAGCAATAAAATTTACCTGCTGTTGTAAAATCATCGTAAGATAGTTCTTTAGTAGCAGTTATTAATTCACCATCTTTGTACACTCTATACTCATGATCAACTTTTAAAGTTGACTGTGTCCAATTCAATGAGATTTTTTCAAGATCTGCATTTGCAGTAAGATCTACAGCTAAAACTTCTTCATGAGTTGTCAAAGGATAAGTAATTCTAGGACCTTCATCACCTTCCTTATCATAGCTGCAAGCTTCATAAGTATAATAGGTATCGAATTTTAAATCTTGATCCACAAGCTCCGTAGCATCTGGAGTATCTAAGATTAACTCACCATCTCTGTAAATTCTATATCCTGAAGCAGCAAGGACAGGTTCCCATGTAAAAGCGGCATTATTCCTTAAAACTCTGCCTGTGAAATTGCCTGGAGGTGCAAAAAATCCTTTTGCACATTGTATTTCAGCATCTGGTCCAACAGTCTTAAATGTGTCTTCGGCTGCTAAAGTGTAACAGTACTCTGTTCCAGGAGTTACAGGATCAATAAATTCCAATGCGTCAAGATCTGCAATATTACCACCATTCCTAAAAATTTTATATTTACCTTCCATACCTGGAATTGCATCCCATGAAATTTTTATCGAGTTTACTTTACCTTCAAGTTTAAAATTTGGAGCAGTTACTTCAGGGTGGGTTACCACAGTATCAACAAAGTTAACACCTTCAAAGTCATCAGCATCTATAGAGTTAATACCATATACATAAGTAGTATTCCAATTTAAATCTCTTTCTTCAAAAGTAAGCTCTGAGGTTTTTGTGAGCAACTCTCCATCTCTATACAAAGCATATTTTTGCACACCTGGTACCTCTACCCAACTTAAATCTATNTGCCTACCACTGCCATCAACTGTGTAANCTCCAGCTACAACTGTAATTGATAANTCTGGAGGTGCATAAGATGCTTTTTCTGTAACAGTATTTGAAGTAGGACCTTCTAAATCATATAGGTCAATTGATCTGACCATGTAAGATGTTGGAACTCCTGGCGCTACAATATCAACATATGAAGTATCTCCAATAATATTCTGGATTAATCTATCATTTTTATAAACATTGTATGACTTAGCTTGCGGTATATCAGACCAATGAACAGTTAATTGGCCTACNCCTCTCTCTACCCANACTTCNGGCCTNAGGCCTTCAGTAGATANATTAATNCTTAGATTTTCAATATCCCTATTNCTTATTTCTACCCTATCACCNCCATTNCCACTTCCATTNCCATANACCATNATNGTATAATTNCCNGCTATAATNTCNTTNTCNAGTATAAATTTTCCATTTCTAGATACTACATATTCCTCCANNAGNNTNGTACTAGANGAATCATANANAAANACNTTAGCCTGATCTACATTTTTNTCATCACCATTCTCATCATAAAGGNCACCTTCNATTCTANANATTTTGGGAGTCNTTANTGTATAATCGCCAGANTTTGGACCTTCAATNCCATCTTCTGTTAACGANGTAAGNTANTANGAGTATTCACTATCCCATTTNAGNCCTTTNAGTGTTATTTCTANNTTNGANGTATTCGTCTGTANTTTTTCNTTAGCNTATAAATTATAGGAGCTNGCNCCNTCCACAGCTTTCCATTGAATNANNTTGTTATTTCTTTNATCATTNGTAACTGNGATAGAATCNGGNGCACTAAAAACACTTTTNTCACAAGCNGCATCNGANCTTGGACCAATAGANNCATATTGATCCACNCCAGAAACNGAAAAACAATTTTCTGTNCCAGCNTCNGTATTAACTGTTGCTTNTANNGNTGTNGAAGAATCNACTAAAGCACCATTTTGNTANATATAATATTNCAAAGCATTTTCAGTAGCNTTCCANTTNAGAAAAACTTGATTTTCACCACTNTCNGCTTTNAGACCTTTNGTCTTNTTTATNTCAGGATGAGTACTTGTNAAAATATTATTNGACTGNTCNCCNTCNTCNGATTGATGGTCNAGNGTAGATGCAGTATATGAATATTCNGTCTCNTATTTTAAATTAAAATCAGTGTATGAATTATCNGCNGTANAATTTACTTTTTCACCATCNCTNTACACATTNTANCCNGTTGCGTCTTCAACTGGGAACCANGTTAATTTAACNTTNTTNTTTTTTGCTTCAGCTTCAATATTTTCAGGNGGNANCATTAANGTCTTACCATACTCTGTTATAGATCTAGTACCCATAGACTGATCATTTTTGATGACGATTACATTATATCCATAAGTTTTTCCTGGTTCTACTTTATCTAAAAAGGATGTTTGATTGGTTGTGGTAATTTCTTTATTGTCCCTGTAAATAATATAGTTTGCCGCTCCAGAAACAGCTCTCCATTTTAAGGATGCTCCATCAGTTGTTGGTCTAATTTTGAGTTGGGCTTGATCTGGATTCGGATTTAGTTTTGGGTTAACATCTTTCCTATCTGCACCACTGATAGTAACATTTTCAGTCAGTCCATATCCATCGGATGCGTAAAAGTTTATAATATATTTACCATCTGAAAGGTTTTTAACTTTAAATTTTCCAGATGATGGTGTCTCTAATTCTGCAACTCTTTTTTTATTGGCATCATATACGACAATAGTAGAAGGACCTATTTTTTTTCCAGCCTCATTAAATGTTCTTCCTGATATTTCATAGCTTTGGCCATGAATAAATGAAATGGAAAGCATCAATGCTATACAAAAATAAGTCTGTTTATAATAAAACAGTATTTTATTTAATATGATCCGCTTCATATTACCTCGGTTTATTTAGGGCCAACTTAAATTGGATTACTTATTCGGCTCCTAATGAGAAGTTAAATATACATACAACAATTGTAAACATTTTTATGAAAGCTCATTATTTGGTTCTAAAATTACATATTTTTGATAAAATCTAACTGAATTTGCCCATTCATTCGAACTATAAAATGCTTTCGTTCCCCCATTTAAGTTTAACTGATTCCTCATCATTGTAACAGGTCCCATAGGCATTTTATCAACTCCTTTTGGGACACTGTTTATACTGATTAACTCCCATTTTGCATCAGTTGTGTTTTCATTATTTTCTTTTAAAACATCATGACTGTACAATATAAGTTCTACTTTACCTGTTTTAAGTAAGGATCCATTTAATGCTCGAGTTTGTATATAGGGCTCTTCATGCTCTTGTCTTTTTACTAATTTTGAAACTAGTAGAGTATCCTGTTTTATTAAAACAAAAGGGCAAATAAAGTTATCTCTAATAGAATTATCAGCATTAACAATTAATGTACCTTTCCTATACCCTTCAGTAAAAGCATTTCTAATCATTTGTTCCTCAGCATGCTTAGCAATCTCATCAAAAGTCATTGATTTAGAGTACGTTTTCCCAGAGCCCTCTATTTGCCTTCTGACAAAATCATTTACCCCTACTTTTTGTTTTTTGATAAAACTCATATAAGGAATTTAGCATATATATTATTTTTTATATTCAATTGCCAATCAATTTACATTTAAATAATTTTATAAATGATTTCTAATGCATGGTTTTTAATTGACTACGAACAATATAAATTTTTTGCTGTTATTCTTTTTATAATATTTATTTTGATAGTTAGTAATTACTCTCACAGAAAAGGACTATTATCTCCTGAGAAAAACAGAAGATTAGTGCATGCCACTGTTGGATTAATAATTTCTTTTTCGACAATTATTTTTTCTTCGAAGTTTTCCCCTTTATCTCTGGCAATTGCTTTTGTTTTTTTTAATATCATTGCATTTAAGTCAAAAGTGTTATCTGGAATCCACTCCCAAAAAAGAAAATCCTATGGTACAATTTATTTTCCTTTATCTTTCCTTATAGTCTCTTACCTATTTTGGGAAAAAAATCAATTTGTAATACTTAGTCTTTTAATCCTTGCAATTTCTGACCCTTTAGCAGCGCAAATAGGAAGCAGGAAAAGTTCTAAATGGAAATTTAAGATATGGTATGACTACAAAACAGTAAATGGAACAATCGCATTTTTTACTAGCTCCATTTTAATATTAGTAATTGGGAATATATTTATTTTAGAATACAAATTAATAGATTCTATCAGTTTTATATTAATTACAGCAATATTTGCTACTATATCAGAAATAACTAGTAAAAAAGGAACAGATAATCTTTCCATTCCCATTATTAGTATTTTAATTATGATAGGACTTAATGATCAATTATCAATTCTTCAAGATATTACTAATAAGTTATTTATTCCTTTAAAATTAATCGCAATCACTTGCATCCTTTTTATTCCCTATAGAATGAAAGTCCTTTCAATTAGTGGATATTTTGGTTCCGTAACATTGGGAGCACTAATTGTATTATTTGGAAATATAATTCAGTTCATCTTACTTGCTCTGTTTTTTATTTTAAGTTCATTATTAAATTTGATACTAAAAAAATATACTACAAGAAAATCAAAAAATTCCAATCGCAATATTTTACAAGTTGTATGTAATGGTGGAGTTGCTATTTTTATTTGTATTTATGAATATTTTAACCCCAATCCAGTTAACATATATTTATACGCAGCTACAGTTGCTGCAGCAATGTCAGATACCTGGGCAACCGAATTTGGAAAACTATCGGAATCAAAACCAATTTCGATTACTTCTTTTCGGCCTATTGAACATGGCCTTTCTGGAGGAATAACTATGGTTGGAATTTTTGGGTCTATTCTAGGAGCTTCTATAGTAGGATTGGCAACATATATTCTTGTAAAATCTGAATTAATATTGATTTTTGGTATTATTTTTACAGCTTTTCTTTCAGCACTCTTAGATTCCCTAATAGGAGATACATTACAGGGTAAATATGAAACAAAATCAGGAAAGATTATCGAAAAAATGCAATCAGATACTAATCTAATTTCTGGTTATAAAATTATAGATAATAATTTAGTTAATCTCTTAGCAACTTTAGCTGGTCCTTTTTTAATGTATATTTTCATCTACTTGGCAACCTAATGAAAAAGAGTATTTACAAAAAGATTTATAAAACGTTAAAAAGTTTATTTAATTCTAATCCTCCTCTTTCATTTCAAGCAAAGATGTCTTTATCAGCTTCAGTTTTAGCGTACCAATTTGAAAATTGGATTTTTTGTGGCTTCTATGTTAGATGCAACAAAAGAAACTTAGAAATTGGACCTTATCAAGGAAAAATGATTCCCTGCACTAATATAAAATATGGTGCTGGTGTTTGTGGCACATCAGCACTAAAACAACAAACTATAATAGTAAATAATGTCCACGATTATGAAAATTACATATCATGTGATTCCGATACTAANTCAGAAATNGTAATACCCNTTTTTAATAAAAAAAGGNTAATAGCGGTATTAGATATNGATTCTAATAAAAGANANGATTTCNACGAGATNGANAAAGAGAATCTAGAAAAAATATCAANNCTATTTTTTGAATAAGATCAAAAATTAAATTAGATTACTTTATATACCAAAAGACCAACCATTACTATTAAAGAAATAAAGATTAGAGAAACACCCATATTACCTTTTTTAATTTCTTCCCACTCATCAATATCTGTTGAAAGCATATCGAATACTTTCAAAGCAATACCAATTCCAAAAGCAAATCCAACAGCAGCGGTGATTGACCAACCGATTGCTCTAGCATATTGCATTAGAATTGTACCCCAATCAAGACCTGGCATGATAACTCCTTATTGAATTTTTATATTTTTCATAATTTCTTGCATAAACTCTGAAGAATCCATAAGACCATCTGCAAGCGAAATCGCCATTTCTGAACTACAACTTGCACTAAAAGTATTGAATTCATCTCTAGATGCAGGTACTGCAACATTTAAACTGATAATAAGAGGAATATATGCATTGGAAAGGTTCATTTCCTTTTGATGAGCAATTGCTTGGCCAGCAGAGGCAAAACCAACAAGCATATACATTTCAAAATTATTTCTACCGCTCTCCATTGTAATAGTTATCTCACTTTTCCCAAGAACTAATTGGGAAGACTCCATAGGAATGCGGTAAGACTTACATACCTCTTTAACTTTTTTCTTGAAAGCATAATTTCCAAATAAAAAATTTGCACTAAAAAAGATTACAAGTAACAAAGTGAATAGATTTCTCTTCAAAGACATTATTAGTTTAAATTTATGACGTAAAGTTCACAACGTTATTCTCCTAAATCAAGCAGTAAATATAGATTTACCATTTTTTAGAATCAAATTTAATTGTTGACTGTCTATGGTGTATGGTATTTCTTCAACCCTTGAAAGGTTCCAAATCAGTATATCTGCTTTTTTTCCTTTTTCAATAGATCCTATTTCATTTTCCATCATTAATGACTTTGCTGCAACATAGGTGGAAGATTTAATCGCTTCAAGAATATTCATATGCAAATAAATGCATGATAGCATTATAATAAATGACATTGACTGAATACTGCAACTTCCTGGATTATAATCTGTTGCGATGGCTATATGAACTCCTTTATTTTTTAATTCTTTGTACGGAGCATATTTAGGCTTGCCTAAAAAAAATGTTGTGCCCGGAAGTAATGTTCCCACTACCCCGCTTGAAGCTAATGCTTCTATTCCCGCACAATTAATTTCCATTAAATGATCCGCGCTAGCAACCTTTAAATCTGCAGCTAATTTTGATGCACCTGAATCATAAAACTCATCTGCATGCATCCTGGGATATAATCCATAATTACTTCCTACATTAAGTATTCTTTCAGACTGATCAAGGCTAAAATAACCTTTTTCACAAAAAACATCATTAAACTTTGCAATTCCTTGGCTAGCTACTTCTGGTATCATTTCATCACAAATTAAATCTACGTAACTATCTTTGTCATTTATATATTTTTTTGGGAAGTCATGAGCTCCCATAAATGTAGGAATCATATCTATTTTATGTTTTTTATTTACTTCATCAATCACTTTTAGTGACTTTAATTCTGTTTTTGTATCAAGCCCATAGCCACTTTTACATTCTACAGTAGTTGTTCCCAAAAATAAAAATTTATCCATGCGAGATTTTAACTTAGAAATCAAAAGTGTTTCTGATGCATTTTTGACACCTTCTATACTACTTGATATACCACCCCCCTTGTTACTTATTTCTTCGTATGAAAGGCCACCTGATACTCTCATATGAAATTCATCTTCTCTGCTATCCAGAAATACTGGATGAGTATGACAGTCGACAAATCCAGGAGTAACTAATTTTTGCCTACAATCTATAAAAAAATCAGCGTTATCCAATTTTTTTCCAATATCAATTATCTTATCATCACCTATAACTAATTCAATATTTTTATGTGACACCATTTTTTGAACGTTTGAATCATATGTAACGAGAGATCCGATATTTCCTAGCTTTAAAGTAGACATTTATTATATAAAGTTTTATTTTTTAAGCATTGGGATTTTAATGTCCCATTTTTTTGAATTTTCAATAGCATCTTTATAACCCGCATCAGCATGCCTATATATCCCCATTTTTGGATCGTTTGTTAACACAGCATTTAACCTTGAATCCATTTCTTTAGACCCATCAGCCACCAAAACTTGACCTGAGTGTAAAGAATAACCCATACCTACACCACCTCCATGATGAAAAGATACCCAAGAAGCACCACTAGCAGTATTTAATAAAGCATTTAAAATTGGCCAATCGGCTACGGCATCACTTCCATCTTTCATTGCTTCAGTTTCTCTATTTGGAGAAGCAACAGAGCCGCAATCTAAATGATCTCTGCCAATTACAATAGGTGCTGATAACTCACCATTTCGCACCATTTTGTTTAACTCTAAACCAAACATTGCTCTTTCACCATATCCTAACCAGCAAATTCTTGATGGAAGCCCTTGAAACACAACCTTTTCCTGAGCCATCTTAATCCAATTACATAGTGATACATTATCAGGAAACATTTCAAGTATTTTTTTATCGGTTTTGTAAATATCTTCTTTCTCGCCTGAAAGAGCAACCCATCGAAAAGGCCCCATTCCTTTACAAAATAATGGTCTAATATACTCTGGGACAAATCCGGGATAATCATATGCTTCTTTAACACCTGCTTTTTGAGCTTGAGACCTCAAGTTATTTCCATAATCAAATACAATAGATCCCATTTTTTTTAACTTAAGAATTCCTTGAACATGCTCTCCCATAGATTGAATTGAATCTTGAATGTATTTTTTGGGATTTTTAACTCTAATCTCATTAGCCTTTGCAATTGAATAATTACTTGGTATATAGCCAATAAGCTCATCATGGGCAGAAGTTTGATCAGTCACAAGATCTGGAACAATTCCTCTTTTAGCAAATTCTGGTATTAAAACAGAAGCATTCCCTAATAAACCAATTGATAAAGGAAGCTTTTTACTTATTGCATTTTTAGATAATCTTATTGCTTCATCAATAGATTCAGTGTACATGTCTATATATTTAGTACTAATTCTTTTTTTGATTCTATCGCGATCTACCTCTATGCAAATTGCTACACCTTCCGCCATAGTAACTGCTAAAGGCTGAGCTCCTCCCATACCTCCTAGGCCAGAAGTAAGTACAAGTTTTCCAGCCAACGAATTAGTATTCCAATGTTTTTTTGCTGCTGCAACAAAAGTTTCGTAAGTTCCCTGCAGAATTCCTTGTGTACCTATGTATATCCAACTCCCAGCAGTCATTTGTCCATACATCATCAGGCCTTCTTCTTCTAATTTATTGAAATGTTCCCAATTAGACCATTTTGGAACTAAATTAGAATTTGCAATTATTACCCTTGGTGAATAAGAATGAGTTTTTGTCACCCCAACTGGCTTACCAGATTGAATTAATAATGTTTCGTCTTCTTCCAAGTTCACTAAAGAATCTAAAATAGATTCAAAACAATCCCAGTTTCTAGCTGCTTTACCTTTTCCCCCATAAACAATTAATTCTTCAGGGTACTCTGCTACTTCATTGCAAACGTTGTGTTGTATCATCCTATAAGCAGCTTCAATTTGCCAGTTTTTGCATTTTATTTTTGATCCTGTAGGAGGATATATTTTTTTTCCAAACATGTTAATCTTTTATTTTAGTCCATATATTTATTCAAGTTTTTTGAATAACCTGGATCAGTTTTAAATACTGTGTACGAGAAAATACTTACTCCTCCGAATTTATTTTTTTGAGCCTCAATTATTTTTTGACCAGCAGATTTATAATTTTGGTTATATACGCCAATACCCATAATGATATTTTCAATAAATTTAGAATCTAATCCTTTTTTCATAGATAAGATATTTTCTTTAAAAATTTTATTTTCTCGAGTATAATTCATTGGTACAGCCCAATCTATATATCCTTTATCCAACCATAAATCCCACTCTTGGCCAAAGCTATTATGAGCAGATTCTAAATTAGGCTTTACAGCTGCAGAAATGATACAATTTGGCTGATAAGCTCTAACCCTCATAGAACATTTTTCTAAAAATTTTGATATTGCTGATTTTTTAAAATCTGAAAATTTAGGTTTATTTTGCAAATTTAAAGATGGCAAACCTGGCATTGTACTAGAATGATTTAAAAAAGACTTTAATCCTATAGGATTCATTCCCCATCCAAAAGCATGATATCGAATATAATCAAAATGTATACCATCAAGTTGATAGTTTTGTAATAATTCTGTAACAACATTTTGTAAATGTGCATCAACTTCTGGATGTGTGGGAGCAAGATAAAAACCTTCCCCATTAGCTTTTTTATTTTTTTCTGTGAGATTAAGTACCCCCTCAACATCCATAAAATCTGGAGTTTTATTATCTAGCCACTCAGGATGATTTAGAAGCAAATGATCGCTTTGAAATGGTTTTTGGCTAGAAGACCATAAATAATAAACATTCATCCAAGCATGAATTTTTATATTTTTATTTTTTACTTTTTTTAAAATATACTGAAGCGGATCAAATCCATCTTTTTTTAGCAAATGAGTCCTAGGTACTAACTTAGACGAATAATATGCGTCTCCTCTTCCTCGAACCTGCACAAACAACACATTATATTTATTTGCCTCTGCAAATTGAATTACCTCATCTATCGATCTTTTAGAAGTAATATGGTCTCTAACAATCCATAAGGCCTTATTAAAAAATTCTTTCGCATTAATAGGATAGGCGATAAAAAAAATTAGGGTAGCAATTGCTACCCTAATAAATTTAGTTCGATGATTATTTTTCAAGAGAAATTTATATAGCCAAACTAATTATTTTTCACTTTTAGATTCTGGAACAATATCTTTTACCATGTCCACAAATTCAATTGTAGATATGGGAGCACAATCATTATCTCTGAAACCAAGTTTTGTTATTCTTGTATATCCACCATTTCTTTCGGAAAAATTTGGTGCAATTACATTAAAAAGCTCTCGAACAGTAGGTTTATGAGATATATGTTTAAGGACTTGTCTTCTTGAATGAACGTCACCTTTTTTGGCACGAGTAATAAGAGGCTCAATAAAACTTCTTAATTCTTTAGCTTTAGGATCTGTTGTTTTTATCTTCTTATTGGATATCAAGGCCATTGCTAGATTAGACATTAGAGCCTTTCTATGTGCCACCTTGCGACCTAGCTTCCTACCGGACTTTCTGTGCCTCATTATTAGACCTCTTCAGCCATTATTTTATCTACCTGCATCCCAAACTGAAGATTCATTGAATCAAGCTTTTCAATTAATTCAGTAAGTGATTTTCTACCAAAATTTTTATATTTCAGCATTTGATTNTCTTCTTTNCTNACTAANTCATGAATNTATTTNATNCCNGCTGCTTGTAAACAATTANAACTCCTTANTGANAACTCCATCTCNTCAATTGTTTGACTNAGTAGCTTTCTTAAAGCCATAGTTTCTTCAGATAAACCATCCGAAATTTCTAACACGCTNGGGTTAGCAATTGCCTCCACATACACTAAATGATCTCTTAAGTATGTAGCTGAATACGAAACGGCATCTTTTGCGGTAATTGAACCATCAGTTTGTAAATCAAGATTCAAAATTTCAATAGGTGCTTTAGCCCCAGGAACAGGCTGAACATTGAAAGTTGCTTTTGTAACTGGNTTGAAAATACTATCTATTGACAATGTTCCAACAGGGAGGTTTGGTTTATCATTTTCCTCTGCAGGGACATACCCCTTACCAATTCCTATACGAAGCTCNATATCTAATCTTCCTTTTGAATTTACTTCCGTGATGTATTCATCTGGATTTAAAATTTCAAATTGGTCACTTACATTTTGAATATCTTTAGCGGTAAAAACAGTCTTACCTTTTATNGATAAATCAATTTTATCTGGCTCATTATCCATTANTTTAAAACGTATTTTTTTTAAATTCATTATTATGTCTGCAACATCTTCTTTCACACCATCNATAGTTGAAAATTCATGTTGAACACCNTCAATTTTNACATGAGTAATCGCNGCTCCTGGAATACTTGTGAGTAATACACGNCGAAGAGCATTACCNATNGTNGTGCCATAACCACGCTCTAAAGGTTGCAGAGAAAAAGATCCTACATTTTCAGATTTTGAATCAGAGTTAAAATCAATATTTAAATCAAGTGCTTTGTTTGCCATTAGATAATTTTCCTATTTAAATTATTTTGAGTAAAGTTCTACTACAAGTTGTTCGTTAACTGTTAATTTCATATCTTCCCTTTCAGGTATTGANATAAAGGTTCCTGACATTTTTGCCTTATCGAGCGAAAGCCACGCTAAATCAATNTCACCTTTTATATTCTTCATGGATTCAATTACACAATCCATTTTTTTACTTTTATTTCTNACAGAAACCACATCACCAGGTTTTACTATTAAAGATGGAATATTAACACATTTACCATTAAGTAAAATATGTTTGTGACTTACCAATTGCCTTGCCGCGGGNCGCGAAATAGCAAATCCAAGTCTATGAACGACATTATCTAACCTACTTTCCAAAAGTTGAAGCATATTTGTTCCTGTTTCACCTTTCATTTTATCAGCTTTTTGAAAAGTTAGTCTAAACTGTTTTTCAAGAAGTCCGTACATAAATTTAATTTTTTGTTTTTCCCTTAGTTGAATTCCATAATTTGATAACTTTGCCCTTCTAGTTTGTCCATGCTGACCCGGACTATAGGGNTTACGATTAAGTAAGCGATCATATTTAGGATTACCAAAAATATTTTCCCCGAACTTTCTAACTAACTTTCCCTTAGCTGTAGTTGACTTTGCCATATCTACTAAACCCTTCTTCTTTTTGGAGGCCTACACCCATTATGTGGTAGAGGTGTTACATCTTTAATACTTGTAATTTGCAACCCGCCCACTGCCAATGCTCTAATCGCAGACTCTCTTCCAGATCCAGGACCTTTAACTTGTACATCCACACTAGATANGCCCATTGCNATTGCTGCTTGAGCGGCTTTTTCTGCTGCTATTGTAGCCGCATAAGCTGTACTTTTTCTTGACCCCTTGAATCCAGANGTTCCTGCTTTTTCCCATAATAAAACGTTTCCTGATCGATCAGTAAGCGTGATATGGGTGTTATTAAATGTAGATTTAATATGAGCACATCCATGTGGAGCAACATTTTTTTTCTTTTTCTTTTTATTTTTTATCTCAGCCAAATTAACCTCTTTTCATATTAAATAAATTTTAATTTTTACCAAGCCCNATAGTACGTTTCTTACCTTTCCTGGTTCTAGCATTTGTTTTTGTCCTTTGCCCATTAGCAGGTAAACCACGGCGATGCCTTAAGCCCTTGTAAGCTCCAACATCTTTAAGNCGTTTTATATTCATTGCTACATCAGAACGCAATTCACCTTCGACCAATAGACCTATCTTTGAAATTTCATTTCTAAGGGCAACTACCTGCTCATCNGTTAAATCCTGTACTCTTTTTTCAGGGTTTATTTTGGATTTTTCGCATAATAGCTTAGCTGTGGCCAGCCCAATGCCATGAATATAACGAAGAGAATATACAACTTTTTTATTTCTTGGAATATCTACACCAACTATTCTAGCCATTTTTAACTACCCTTGTCTTTGCTTATGTTTTGGATTAGAGCATATAACAAGGACAACTCCTTTTCTTTTTATAATTTTACATTTATTACAAATTTTTTTTACTGATGGTCTAACTTTCATTATTTTATTTTTGCCTGTAAGTTATTCTTCCTCTAGTCAAATCATAGGGAGATATTTCTAGAGTTACAACATCGCCCGGTAAAATNTTTATAAAATGCATTCTCATCTTCCCNCTNACATGGGCCAAAACTTCATGGGAATTACCACCAATTTCAACTTCAACCCTAAACATAGCACTAGGTAATGTTTCTTTAATTACTCCATCGATTGTAATTGGTTGCTCTTTAGCCATTTGATCCTACGCTTAATATNTTTGGGCCATTATCAGTAATAGCAATCGTATGTTCAAAATGNGCAGAAGGCTGACCATCCACAGTATAAATTGTCCATCCATCATTAGATGTATACACNTCTTTTTTTCCAGCGTTTATCATTGGTTCAATTGCAATACACATACCTGATTTCAATTGATACCCCTGATTTTCAAATCCAAAATTTGGAATCTGAGGCTCTTCATGTAATTGGCTTCCTATTCCGTGGCCAACTAATTCTCTAACAACAGAGAATCCGTTTCCCTCAGCATGNTTTTGAACTGCAAAACCGATGTCTCCCACAAAATTTCCAGGCACTGCTTTATCTATTGCTTTTATCAGCGATTCTCTAGTTACATCTAGTAATTTTTTCTTATTCTCATCTATTTCACCTACAGGAAACGATTTAGCATGGTCACCAAAATACCCATCGAGCTCTGCACCGCAATCAATACCAACTATTTGTCCATNCTTTAAATATGAATCACCTGGTATACCATGGACAACAGCATGATCTACAGATACACATAAAGTAGAAGGAAAACCCATATACCCTTTAAATGCTGGCCTTGCACCATGTGATCTAATGAATTCTTCAGCAAGACTATCTAACTTTGATATTTTCATACCTTCATGTACATACTCTTCAAGCATCAATAATGTATCAGCAACAATTTGACAACTTTTTGAAATTTTATTTATTTCACTTTCAGTTCTNATATGCACCATTACATTCTTCTCCTACCTCTAATCTTACCCTTCGATAAGAAACCATCGTANTGACGCATCATNAAGTGNGATTCAATTTGTTGGAGAGTGTCAAGTGCAACACCAACAATTATTAATAAACTTGTTCCGCCAAAAAAAGAGGCTAGGTCATAATTGATTCCCATANTTTCCATAAGGATGTAAGGAAAGATTGCAACAAAAGCTAATGCGATNGATCCTGGAAGAGTAACNCGGGTAAGAATATTATCTATATATTCAGATGTTTTCTTTCCAGGACGGACCCCAGGAATGAAACCTCCTTGTTGCTTCATCGTTGAAGAAACCTGAACAGGATCAAAAGCAATTGCAGTATAAAAATAAGTGAAAAAAATGATCATAAGACCGAAAACTGTCCAATAAAATGGATGTTCAAATGAAAACCAGCCCATAAGCATTACGGAAAAATCACTATCACCTAAAAAAGTTGATAAAGTNCTTGGAATAAACATAATCGATTGAGCAAATATTATTGGCATAACACCAGCGGTATTNACCCTCATTGGTATATGGGTATTTTGACCTCCATATACTTTTCTNCCTACNACTCTTTTAGCATACTGAACAGGAATTTTCCGGGTGCCTTGCGTTAGTAANACGACAAAACAAATAATTCCAAACATAATACCCATTAGGACAATCTCAGAAAGCCATCCTCGCACATTTTCTCTCAAAAGAGTTACTTCATTTAGAATCACATTTGGGAACGCTGCTACAATTCCTACCATTATTATNAGGGATATTCCATTACCAATTCCTCTTTCTGTGATTCTTTCGCCAAGCCACATCAAAAATAATGTTCCTGTTACCATACTTATAATTCCTGTAAANATAAAAACCCANCCTGGATTTGGAACAACAGGAACTCCATTTGAATTCAATGAAGGNAGGAAAACAGCAACAACTCCATANGANTGCATNGTNGATAAAAGNACNGTACCATANCTNGTAATCTGATTAATTTTTTTTCTNCCNGCTTCNCCTTCTTTCTGNAATCTTTGNAAGTAGGGGACAACAGATCCCATCAACTGAATAATAATGGATGAAGAAATATATGGCATTATACCCAAAGAAAAGAGAGAGGCTTTTTCAAATGCACCGCCAACAAAAGTATTAAAAAGTCCAAACAAACCTGTTTTCATATCCGTAAAGGCTTCTGCTAAAGTTTCTCCATTTACTCCAGGAATAGGAATATGTGCGCCTATTCGTACTATGATCAAAACTCCAACCGTAAAGAGAATTCTTTGACGAAGTTCAGGAATGGTAAAGATGCTTTTAACCTTATCAATCATAATACTTGAGCCGTACCACCTGATTTTTCAATTTTTTCTTTTGCTGATTTACTAAATTCAGTTGCAACTATATCAACTGATTTTTTTAAATCACCCGAACCTAATATTTTTATGGGCTTAAATGGAGACCGGACCAAACCTTTTTCATACATTAGCTTAGCATCAACTTTCTTTTCTTCAATTCCATCTAATTTACTTATGTTTACAATCTGAAATTCTTTTTTAAAATTATTTGTAAAACCTCTTTTTGGTAGTCTCCTAGATAAAGGCATTTGTCCGCCTTCAAACCAAGATCTTCTTTTAAAACCTGATCTTTGACCAGCACCCTTGTCACCTCTCCCAGCAGATTTTCCTAAACCAGATCCATGACCTCTGCCACGACGCTTAGAATTGCAAATTGAGCCTTTATCAGGAACCAAAGAATTTAATTTCATAGTTCGATAACCTTTAATAAATATGGAATAGTTTTAATCATTCCTCGAATTTCTTTACAATCTTTATGCTCTACTATTTGATTCATCTTTTTTAGACCTAGAGCAGCAAGTGTAGCTTTTGCTTTTGTTTTATATCCAATGCTACTTTTAACCTGTTGTATTTGCAAAGTTTTAGACATTAGTTAAATACCTTTTTTAAAGAAATACCACGTTTATTAGCAATTGTTACAGCATCTTTAAGATTAAATAAGGCACTAACAGTAGCATGAACTAAATTCATAGTATTCTTAGAGCCTTGCCTCTTTGTAAGGATGTTATTAATTCCGACTTGTTCCATTACAGATCGAACAGCTGCACCAGCAATTATACCAGTTCCTGGCGAAGCTGGTTTTAACAATATTCTACTAGAACCATGCTTTCCAATAATAGTATGAGGAATAGTACCATTTATAATAAGAGCTTTTCTAATATTTCTCTTAGCGAGCTCTTTTCCTTTTTGTATGGCTGCAATAACTTCATTAGCTTTACCTAAGCCAACACCTACATGACCTTTACCATCACCGATTACAATTAAGGCTGAAAACCTAAACCTTTTCCCTCGCGAAGTTACTTTCGCCGTTCTATTTATTTTTACTACGGACTCTTCCCGTAAATCTAATTCAGCTGGATTAATAATTCCCAAATTTTGATTCTCCTATAAATTCAAGCCATTTTTTCTTACAGATTCAACAAAAGCCTTAACACGTCCGTGATAAGGATAGCCATTCCGATCTAATACAACAGATTTAATTTTCATCTCTTTAGCCTTTGAAGCTAATGCTTCTCCAACTTTTATGCTTAAATCTGTTTTATTTTTAATATTTTTCAAAGCTGGCTTTAAATCTTTACATTTTGAGGAAGCTGAAAATATCGTGTGCCCTTTGAAATCATCGATAACCTGAGCTTCAAAATGTTTCAGACTTCGATGTATCACTAATCTATTTCGACTAGGGTGAGCAAACGAAGTTTTTTTACTCCTATTTCTTCTTCTATCTTTTCTTCTAACTACAGATTTATGATGCCCCATAACTTATTTAGCCCCCACTGTTTTTCCTTGTTTTGAACGGACATATTCACCTTTATACCTCACACCTTTTCCTTTATAAGGTTCGGGTGGCCTAAAGGACCGTATTTTTGCCGCAACAATGCCAACTAATTGTTTGTCAATACCTTCAACCTTTATTGAAGTCCTTTCTGCACTGATTGTAATTGAAGGAGGAACATCAAAAAATATATCGTGAGAAAACCCCAATTGAAGTTTAAGAAGATTGCCTTGAACACTAGCCTGGTAACCTACTCCAATTAATTCTAACTCTTTTACAAACCCTTTTGAAACACCTATTACCATATTTTGAATTAACTGTCTAGTAGTTCCATGAAGAGCTTTTTGTGAACTTTCATCTGTAGAACGATCTATAACTAGATTTCCATTAGATTTAGTTACAGTCATAGTTTTATTGTAAGAAAATTCCAAAGAACCTTTTTGTCCAACCACTGTTATGTTATGATCATTTAAATCTATGCTAACTCCATCTGGAATTTCGATTGGGTTTTTTCCTATTCTAGACATATTCTTTAGTACACCTCACAAATAATTTCGCCGCCTACTCCATATTTCTTAGCAGACTTGTTAGACAGCACACCTTTAGATGTAGAAAGGATTGAAATACCTAAACCATCCAAAACTCTGGGAGCTTCGCCAACTCCAACATAAACTCTTAGGCCAGGGCGACTAATTCTCTTTATACTTTCAATAACTGAGTTACCTTTAAAATCATATTTCAAGAACACTCTTACCTTTTCTTTACCACCATCCGTAATAAAGAAAAAGTCTTTGATATAACTTTCTTCTTTCAAAACAAAAATTATACGTTTTTTAAAATTACTGCTGGGTATATCCACCCAACGTTTTTTCGCTGAAAGACCATTTCGAATTCGAGTTAATAAATCTGCTATAGGATCGGTCATTGACATATACTATTCCCCTACCAACTTGCTTTTGTTACACCAGGAATTTCACCCCTTAAAGCCATCTCTCTAAAAGATATTCTTGATAGATTAAATCTTCTAATGACACCTCTAGGCCTACCTGTTTTAAAACACCTATTTCTAAGACGAATATGGCTGGATGATTTTGGTAATTTATCTAATCTTGCAACAGCAGCTAGTTTTTCATCTGATGAAGATTCCTGACTTCGTATAATAACTTTTAACTCAGCCCTTAACGCAGCATATTTTTGAACTTTTTTAATCAACTTTTGCTCTCGGACTATCTTAGATTTTTTTGCCATTAGGCTGCCTCTTCTACATTATTTTTTACTGGTTTTTCCTTTAGAGGGAATCCAAAAGATTTAAGCAACTCATATGCTTCATCATCTGTCTTAGAAGTAGTTGCTATTGTAATATTTAAGCCTCTTACAGCTTGTATTTTATCATAATTAATTTCGGTAAATATAATTTGTTCTTTTACACCGAAGTTATAGTTTCCTCTTCCATCAAAGGATTTATATGAAAGCCCTCTGAAATCTCGCGTTCTAGGAAGCGCAATTGATATCAACCTTTCTAAGAACTCAAACATCATATTAGATCTAAGAGTAACTTTACAACCAACAGGCCAACCCTTCCTTATCTTAAAATTTGAAATATCTTTTTTAGCTTTTGTTATTATTGGTTTTTGCCCCGTTATTAAAGTAAGCTCTTGTATTGCGCTTTCCAATCCTTTGGAATTATTTTTAGCGTCTCCAAGACCTATGTTGAGTGATATGCTGACAAGCCTAGGGACCTCCATAACATTAGAATAATTAAAAGTACTTTTTAATTTTTGGACTATTTCTTCATCATAAGTTTTTTTTAATGAAGGAACATACTGCTTTGAAGCAGCAGTCTTTAAATTATTTTCTTTTTTATCTTTAGCCATAGTAAAAACCTAAAGTTCTTCCCTAGTTTTAACAGAAACACGAACCTTATTTCCGTTTTCTAATTTTTTATAACCTATCCTTGTAGCCTGATCATTATGTAAAACCATAAGATTGGATAAATGTAAAGGCGCTTCACGGTCAACATAACCGCCTGAGGGATTATCTTGAGTTGGTCGAACCGAACGCTTTCTAAAATTTACACCTTCAACAATAGCTTTCATTTTTTTTGGAAAAACATCAAGGACTTTACCAGNTTGNCCTTTATGATTTCCGCTAATTACTTTCACCATCATTCCTTTTATAATATGCATGTCAAAGAACCTCCGGAGCCATTGATACAATTCNCATAAAACCACTTTCTCTAAGTTCTCTTGCTACAGGACCGAAAATACGAGTACCTCTTGGCTCACCTGCACTATTNAGCAACACTGCAGCATTTTCATCAAATCTAATCAGGCTGCCATCTTTACGATTAAGCTCTTTTCTGGTACGTACTATAACTGCTCTATGAACCTCACCTTTTTTTACCATACCTCCAGGAAGAGCTTTTTTAACAGTAATNACTATCTGATCTCCAATGCTAGCATACTTCCTTTTAGATCCTCCTAGAACTTTAAAGCAAAGAATCTCCTTTGCTCCAGTGTTATCTGCAACTTTCAGCCTTGTTTCCTGTTGTATCATCTAATCAACCTATATTAACTGATTCTTTTAAAACTTTNCTTACTAACCACCTCTTCATTTTACTGATTGGCCTAATTGATGTAATTTTTACAATATCCCCTTCAGCTGCAGAAACAGCACCTAAGTGTGCAAGNTAGTTTTTATATTTTTTTATTCTTTTTCGATAAACAGGNTGCGGAATTTCTCTAGTGACACGTACGNTTACCGTTTTTTCCATTTTNGCACTAATAACTGTGCCTATTAAAGTTTGTTTTTTTCTGGATTCAGACATTTCTAAGCACCTTCAATTTTTCTAATTCCAATTTCATATTCTTTTAATGCAGTTTTAATTTGAGCGATTTCCTTTCTAACTTTTGAAATCACTGTAAAGTNTTCTAATTGTTGCATAGCTAATTGAAATCTGTAGTTTTGTAGACTTTCCATACATTCACGAAGTTTTTCATTTAATTCGGTTATNTTTAATTCTCTTAATTNACTTTTCTTCATTAAAAAACCCTTCGTTCAACCAATTTTGTTTTCATTGGCAACTTGTGTCCAGCGTCTCTAAATGCTTGAACTGCTTCTTCTTTAGTAACTCCATCAATCTCAAAAAGAATTCTACCAGGCTTTACTAAGGCAACCCAATGGTCTAAAGAACCCTTTCCNTTACCCATTCTTGTTTCTGCAGGACGAGCTGTAACAGGTTTATCAGGGAAAATCCTTATCCACATTTTACCTATTTTTCTAACNATACGAGAAATAACAATTCTTGAAGACTCTATTTGTCTAGCCGTAACCCAACCAGGCTCTATTGCTTTTAAACCATAACTTCCAAAAGTTACAAAATTACCCCGCATGGACATACCGCGCCGGTTACCTCTATGCACTCTTCTAAACTTAACTTTTTTTGGTTCTAACATATCTACCCTACACNATTAACGACTAAACTGACCACTACAAATCCATACTTTTATACCAATTATACCNTACTGNGTTTGAGCTTCAGTTAAAGCATAATCAATATCGGCTCTAAGTGTATGCAAAGGAACGCTTCCATCTGAAAACTTTTCACTTCGGGCAATCTCAACACCACCTAACCTTCCTGCCACATTAATTCTAATTCCTTCTGCACCCATTCGCATAGTTGATTGGATCGTCTTATTCACAACTCTTCTNTAAGAAATTTTCTTTTTTAATTGATGGGCTATATTTGAACCAACCAAAGCAGCATTAAGCTCAGGACGTTTTATTTCAGAAATATTAATCTGAGCATCCTTTTTTCCAGTTAATTGTCTGAGCTCTTTTTTTAATTGATTTACCTCTTCTCCACCTCTTCCTATTACAATACCGGGCCTTGCAGTAAAGATCGTGACTGTTACCTTCTTTGACGACCTTGCTATTTCCACTTTAGAAATTCCAGCATTCGCCAATCTATGAGANATATACTTTCTTATTTTCATATCTTCTTCTAAATCGTTTGAAAAATCATTTTTACTAGCAAACCAATTAGANCTCCATTTTTTATTNACAATAAGACGATAACCTACTGGATGTGTTTTCTGGCCCAAATTAAATCCTTTTCTTTTCGCTTTTAATAACAACTGTTAGATGGCTCGTAGGCCTTCTCAACCTTGAAGCCCGCCCCATGGAAGCAGCTCTAAACCTTTTCATTACCGGGCCACCATCNACATATGCTTCTTTTAGTTTTAAAGAATCCTGATCAANATCAGCANTTTCGTTTTCATTAAGAANATTGGAAACCGCAGAACGAATGGTTTTTTCAATAACCTTTGCTGCTTTTTCCGGAGAAAAATGCAGATAATTNAATGCATCGTCCACACTCATTCCTCTAACACTATCTAAAGTTTTCCTAACTTTAAAAGGCGATTGATGAANATATTTTGCTACAGCTTTTGATTCCATCTTACTTTTTCCTATCACCNGAATGCATTCTAAAAGTTCTAGTTGGAGAAAACTCACCTAATTTATGACCAACCATATTTTCATAAACAAANACAGGAATAAATTTATTACCATTATGAACTGCTAAAGTATGCCCGACAAGTTCTGGAGTAATCATAGATCTACGNGACCATGTCTTAACGACTTTTTTCTTCCCNTCTTTATTCATTGATTGAATTTTTTTTAAAAGCTTATCATCAATGAAAGGACCTTTTTTTAATGACCTAGACATACTATTATTTTCTCCGTTTTACAATCATTGAATTAGATTTTTTATTTTTTTTACGAGTTTTATAACCCTTAGTGGGCTTACCCCACGGAGTTGATGGATGTCGACCACCAGAAGACTTACCTTCTCCTCCGCCCATCGGATGATCAACTGGATTCATAGCAACTCCTCGAACCTTAGGCCTTCTACCTAGCCAACGAGTCCTACCGGCTTTACCCGATACTATCTGCTCATGAGTTCGGTTTCCAACTTGACCTATAGTTGCTCTGCACTCATCTAAAACCATCCTAACTTCACCGGATGGAAGCTTTAGGGTACATAAATTGTTATCATGAGCCATAACCTGCGCATAAGAGCCAGCTGATCTTGCCATCTGACCACCTTTACCAGGAGAAATCTCAATATTATGTACATTAATTCCTGCAGGAATATTTTTTAGAGGAAGAGAATTTGCATTTTTAAGTGGCACGTTCTCACCTGAGATAACATCATCACCTACTCTTAATTTTTCTGGACTTATAATATAGCGCTTATCACCATCCACATAATGAATTAAGGAGATATAAGCAGAACGATTAGGGTCATATTCAATTGTAGCAACTTTTCCAGGAACTTCTAGCTTATTTCTTTTAAAATCGATAATACGATATCGCCGCTTATGACCACCACCCCTACGTCTAACTGTAATTCTTCCCGTATTATTCCTTCCGCCGCTCTTTCTTAAGGCTCTAGTAAGTCTTTTTTCAGGAGAGCTCGTTGTTAATTCTGAAAAATCAGATCTAGTAGCAAATCTGGAACCAGGAGTATTAGGTTTAAGTTTTTTAACTCCCATAACTAAACCGTAGCCTCCCCACCGACAAGATCAATTCTATCCCCTTCGTTAAGAGTAACGATTGCCTTCTTAAATGAAGAACGAACGCCAGAGGTACGAATAGTTCTACCACCACTTTTCACCGTCATCTGCTTTTGTTTACCTAACTGATTCATTGTTGAAACTTTAATAACTTTAACGTCAAATTTTAACTCAACTGCTTTTTTAATAGTATTTTTATTGCAATCTTTTGGAACAAAGAACGCATACTTATTTTCTCTCTCCTGAAGAATTGCCATTTTCTCTGTTAAAATAGGCTTTATCAAAGTTTTAAAATACATACTTATCTCATTAACATTTGGATTAAATTATTATAGCCTACTTCATCCATCAGGATGCAATCACAATCTAGCATTTCGTAAATACTTACACAATTAACATTTACAACATAAACGCCAGATAAATTATTGACCGATCTATCTAAATTCTCATTAACAGAAGAAACCAGCAGTGTAATTTTTTTGTTTTCAAGCCCTAGAGAGACAAGAATTTTATTAAAAAAAGATGTTTTACCGGTTTCAAGAAAAAAATTATCAAAGACCATAACTTCATTTTTCCTGATTTTATCTAGGAAAATCGACTTTCGAGCTAATAAACTCATTTTTTTTGAAACTTTATGCCTATATTCATGCGGATTAGGGCCGAAAACAACGCCTCCGCCTTTCCACAATGGAGACCGAATTGTTCCAGCTCTAGCCGCCCCTCTTCCTTTTTGCTTCCAGGGCTTTTTACCACCGCCCCTTACAGAAGACCTATTTTTAGCTGAATGAGTTCCTTGCCTCAGATTTACCATTTCAGCAAGTACAGCTTGACGAACAACACTACCACTTGTCTTACTTTCAAGGAACGATTTAGGTACTAAGACATCACCTAAATCTTTTCCATTAATATTTTTTAATGTTAACTTCATTTTTCTATAGTAACTATAGATCCTTTTGGACCTGGAATACTTCCCTTAATAATTAAATGATTATTTTCCCTATCGACGTCTACTACTTCTAAATTTTCAATAGTTACTTTTACATTACCATAACGACCCGCCATTCTCATCCCAGGAAAAACTCTAGAAGGATCTGATGCTTGCCCGATTGATCCAGGCGCTCTTTCTGTGTGGCCTGTTCCATGAGTCTTTTTTTGTCTTGAAAAATTATGTCTTTTTATAACACCTGCAAAACCGCGACCTTTTGAAGAACCCGAGACCCTAACAAAATCACCTTGATTGAATAACCCCACATGAAAAACAGAGCCTAAAACATAATCAAAACCGGGAACAATATCGAATTCTGCTAAAACCTTAGAAGGCTTCGTTGAGGATTTTTGAAAATGGCCTTTCAAAGGCCTTGTCAAATGTTTGTCTTTTTTATATCCATAACCAATTTGAACAGCTTCATATCCATCAATTTCAAAAGTTTTTACCTGAGTTACAACGCAAGGACCAACATTTAAAATAGTAACAGGAACAACCTCACCGCGACTATTAAAGACTCGACTCATTCCTATTTTTTTTCCTAACAAACCTCTCATCTACTAAACCTTTATTTCTATATCAACACCGGCTGGAAGATCTAGTTTCATCAAAGATTCAACAGTTTTTGGTGTAGAATTGAGAATATCAACTAATCTTTTATGAATTTTAGTTTGGAATTGTTCTCGTGATTTTTTATTCACATGAGGAGACCTTAAAATTGTATAAACAGATCTTTTAGAGGGCAAAGGAATTGGACCAGAAATAATTGCACCAGTAGATTTAGCAGTTTTTACAATTTTCTCTGTAGACTTATCTAATAAGATATGATCATACCCTCGAAGACTTATACGTATTGTTTGATTTGCCATACTAATTATCTATTCTACAATTTCAGTTACAACGCCTGCACCAACAGTATGACCACCTTCTCGTATCGCAAATCGCAATTCTTTATCCATTGCAATTGGAGTAATCAGCTCTACATTAAACTCTACATTATCGCCAGGCATCACCATTTCCGTACCTTCTGCTAACGTTACTACACCAGTTACGTCTGTTGTTCTAAAGTAAAACTGAGGCCTATAACCATTAAAAAATGGAGTATGCCTTCCACCTTCTTCTTTTTTCAAAATATAAACACTTGCTTTAAATTTTGTATGAGGTGTTATAGAACCTGGCGCAGCTAAAACCATTCCACGACCCAAATCCTCTTTATCTACCCCCCTTAAAAGGAGCCCTGCATTATCACCAGCCTGACCTTCATCTAAAAGTTTTCTAAACATTTCAACACCAGTAACTGTTGTTTTAGCATCAGCACCCATGCCCAATATTGATATTTCATCACCAACCTTAACGATTCCTCGCTCAATACGGCCCGTACCAACAGTACCCCTACCTGTAATTGAAAAAACATCTTCCACAGGCATTAAAAATGGCTTATCTACATCTCTTTTTGGCTCCGGGATAAAAGTATCACAAGCATCCATCAACTCAACAATACATTTATTAGCAGAATCATCACTAGGAGCGTTCAACGCACCAAGAGCAGACCCTTTAACAATTGGAGTATCATCACCAGGAAACTCATACTCATTCAACAGATCCCTAAGCTCCATTTCAACCAATTCCAACAACTCTTCATCATCAACTTGATCAACCTTATTCATAAAGACAACGATAGAAGGAACATTTACCTGCTTTGCAAGAAGAACATGCTCACGGGTTTGAGGCATTGGGCCATCTGCAGCAGAAACAACCAAAACAGCTCCATCCATTTGAGCAGCACCAGTAATCATATTTTTAATGTAATCAGCGTGACCCGGACAATCAACATGTGCATAATGCCTGGCTTCAGTCTCATACTCTACGTGGGCAGTTTGAATAGTGATACCACGCTCCCTTTCTTCAGGAGCATTGTCAATATTGTCAAAAGCCATTGCCTCAGCAAACCCACGAGAACTCTGAACCATTGTAATAGCTGCCGTTAAGGTAGTCTTACCATGATCAACATGACCGATAGTTCCAATATTAACATGAGGTTTATTTCTTTCAAATTTTTCTTTAGCCATTATTTAACTCCTTTAAATGTTTTTATTCTTATTTTCAATTTTACGAGCCTACGACCGGATTTGAACCGGTGACCTCTTCCTTACCAAGGAAGTGCTCTACCTACTGAGCTACGCAG
>NZHK01000056.1 GCA_002691285.1 Fidelibacterota bacterium
AAAATAATTTCAAAGTTTGTTCAGTTCAAAAGTGCTAATCCTAAAACATATATAAATGCTCTTTATGGGCTAGAACCTTTTACGATTTATATAAAGATTGTTATTCCTTTCAACAATAAGCCTATTAAACTCAAAAGATTTAAAGTTCCTAATTTTTTAAATAGCTCGCAATAATCTGATAAAATTTTAATGTATGATTATGATTTATTTTACATTAATTTAAATTTTTGAAACAAACTGAAAAATAATTTTATCTGCTTATAATGATTTGATTGCATGAGAAAAAAAATACTCAATTTATCTATACTTTATTTTCTTTTTAATATTGCTGTTGCTCAATATAATAGTATAAATTTTTCAGATGCACTTTCCGAAACGCCTCTCTACCCAATTCCTAAAGAAATGTCTTTTGAAGAATATCAAGATATGAATAGAAGAATGTCACAGGCACTTCTATGGTCTTCAATTCCTATCCCAGGTATAACTCATTATTATGCAGGCGATGTAAAAAAGGCTAAAAAATTATTTTACATTGGTTTAGGCGGTTTTGTTTGCTTTACTGTTGGGGCATTATCTCAAGAAAATGCTGAATGGCCAGAAAACAAAGATAATTATTTTATTCAAAACATAGGTCAAGAAAATGAAAGATGGTTTGAAAAGATACCTTCGAATGTACATATTTCAGAAAGTGGTGAAGAATTGGTTCATTACAATCTAAAAGAAATTCAAAAAGAAAGTGCTGGTGGAGGTGAGTTCTTAATGCTAGCAGGAATAGCAATTATTTTAGGTGATTTAGTATATGATCGAATTGTTGGATTAAGATTGATTGAGCAAAAAAGAGATAAAGTGCGATTTAAATATGGACAGAAACTAAATCTTTCATTTCATCCACGTATTTCGCCTATAAAAAATGGAATAGGGCTAAGCTTAAAATTCAACTTTGGCTGACCATCAAAACTCCCCCTGCTTGAGCTCTCAATCTATAAGAGTCCGATTTTTCTTCAATTTCTTCTATTGAGTCAAGCTCCGATAGGTCTTGGTACGAGCTTGCTAGTAGAAAACCTCCATCAATAATAAGTAATCCACTAAAGTTGTTTAAATTATTTGATTGCTGCCTTTGGAAATTTTGAGTTTTAGTTTTCTTAGGCTCAGAAACAATTTCATTTTCATTAGCTTTCATCCTTAAATAAAAGAACTTAGGACTTTCTTTTCAAATACTTTGCGGGGAATGAGGATTTGCATAAACAAAAAATTCTACTACTCTAAATTATTTTTAGTATGTCTTCCATTGATCCAAAATCTGGATAAGATGAACGCGAAAACCAAACTAAGCAAAACTGAACCACCCATAAGCTTAGTTTCATATTCACCTGCTAACTCTGATAAAAAAACAATTCCACCAGCTAAATAAACAGGGGACAAAACCCATTTATCTGGAAAGGTTTTTCGACATAATGATTTACATTTTGAACATTTTAAAATTTTATCTGAAGGAGAGTGGTTTTCTGATACATATATATTTAAAAAAGTATTTTCACAATAAGGGCATTTGCCATTTAAGTAATCAAATACAAACCAAGACCCTACTCCTTTAGCTTCTTTTTGTTCTTGTATCATTTTATTTTTCAAATAATCTGAACCTGAAACTGAATCATACAATTGCTTACCGAACCTCCCCTTAATAGTTTCGAAAAGCACATACCCAATTATCACTAATGGTATCCCTAGCCATAAATTTTTATTAATTATTTCATACGCACTTTCCTCTAAATTATTTTAAAAAGTGTTATAAACTACTATAAGCAATATAAAAATCCTATTATTCCTATAACTGTAATTATATTTTTCATTTCCAAATCTACCCATCATCCCACAAGCAAAAAACCCCACGAATATGAGGCTTTTCTTTTAAAAAAATATAGGTCTGCATCAATTAACCATTAATTGTCCTAGCTCGAAGTTTTTCTTTGTTTTCTTTTTCTTCTTATTCTTTTTACTGTTATCATATGCGGAGGTAAAAAGTTCAGTCTTTAATTCAACTATGCTTTGATTTAATTGATTAGAGACGATATCCGTGGTTCCTAGAGCAAATGTCGAAGCTAACCCAAAACTTAAGTATACCTTCAATAAAAATTTCATAATTATTTACTTTTTTACTTCTATTAAACGCTCATAACCCTCTTTAAACTAGAATTCATAATTACTTTACCCTATAGATTCAAACTATAATAATATGATAAAAATTAAAGTTGCTTCCTTCAAAATAGCCTTTTTTTCAAATACTCTGCAGGGGAATGAGGATCTACGTTAATTCCTAAAATATCATGCGCCAATGATTGAGGACCTAATTTTATTTAAAAAATTTACCACTCTTCTAACTCTATTTTTAGTTCTTTATCAAAGTAACACCCATTTAAGGTCCAGTTAATTTTAATGGCAAGCAAATTAATCCCACATTGTTGAGCAGATAATAAGGATTTGGCATATATAGGATCTGCTTTCCAGCAAGGTTTGAAAATTTCACAATCCCCTCTATTAACTAAAAATAAAATACAAAAATTAAATTTATCTTTATTTTTTTTCATCAAATCTATTTGTCTGATTGATCTTTCAGATACAACTTTTTTACCTTTATAAAACTGATTTAAATCACCATACGGGTATACTCCTGCTCTTAAAAAGGGTGTTTTATAGTCATGAAATCTAGTTTTTTCACCTTTTTTATCTCTTCTTGGATCATATGAAGCACATACCACATTTTTAATTTCAATAATATGAAAATTTTTGTTTTTTTCAAGGTAGAGATCTGCTTTGTAATCCAAATTTTTAGGCTTTGAAATTAAATCCCATCCTTTGAATGGATTCCATATATCATTTTGGATAAGGGACTTACAAATAAGTTCTGCAGTATATGGATTGGCACCGATTATTACTTTTTTTTTATCAATATCTTCGTAGCAAACCGCTTGAGCTATATAATCAGTTTTTGAATTTGTTTTAGATGGAGTTGCTAATATTGTGGAACCATTTAAACATTGACCCGCGAGACCTAAACCTGGAACATGAACTAAACATTTTTCACCTTTTAAATTTTTTGCATCTGCTACATAGGGAGATTTAATAGACTTTGATGGTCTATTAATAAGAGTCAAAGGAATTAGACTTTTTTTAAAATCAAAAATTTTTTTCATAATGAAGTCTGTAATCTTTTATTTATCTTATGCTCGATCTTCTAAATCATACTTTCTAGAATCTCCATTAACGATCTTTAAATTAAAAGCGGAGTTAGTCTCGTTTTTAAATGTTTTCTCTATTTCAACTTTTAAAATTTTTATTAGATCATCAAATTTCCCATATAATTGAGTACTCATATTATTTGTTCGCACTTCAATACTATCATACTTTTTAAAACAACTAATAAAATTATCAATTGGTGAAATGGAATTTTCGCTTAATGGATAAAGACTTACTTCAATGGATATTTGCATGTATGACCTATTATGTTTTATAAAACTCTACCATCCTATTTATTAAATAAAAAACCTAGCGAATTTTGGGCTTTTAATTGCGAAATTGAATTTTTTTATTACGCATTTATAAGAATTTTTAGATTTTTATAATACTTAATAATGGTAGTCATTGTGAAAAAAGCAATCAAAACCCAAAACATAAACCATGTTATCTTTCCAGGTTTCTCAATACAAAGGAATCTGCAAAAGCGAGTAAGAAAAAAAGGACTAAGATAAACTACCCATCCGAAAATGAAGAATATTAGAGCTAATTCGTTCCCAAGTGACATAACTTAAACATCATAATATAATTGCCTAACTCGTAACTCTTTTCCCCAAAATTTTAACTTATCAATTATGCCATCTATTTCTTTTTTTGTCATAGGGTGATTTTTTAAATCTGGATTTTGAAAAAAACTTTTTAAGTCGCTGTAAAGTTTAATTTTTTGTTTGAATGTTAAATTATTATCTGGCATAATTAAATATTAAAAAAAACTAAAGATAAATTGGTGAGAAATATTATGACAGTTGATATGACGCTTAAATTATGTAAGAATTTAAATCTCTTTTGATTATTCTTATCTTTCGCTTCATTTGTAGATGGAATTATGATGTAGCATAAAATTGATAAAACAACGGTTAATAAAGCAATAATAGTTTGAATATCAAATTTTACATTATCTAATATGCCTAACACCAACGATAAAGATGCTAGGAGTAAAATATATAAGAAAAATTTAGGGAAAATAGCCCTTAATAAATCTCGAGTTTGATTTTGATCTAAATATTTAAATACATTAGGAGCAATTACAGTTGTTTGTAGTAGAATAATGCCACATATGATTCCAGAAATAATTAATTCTAAGTTAGAAAGCATATATTACTTTACTTTTAAAATTGAACTAATTCCAAAATGAAAATAATTTATACATTTTAAATAAAATCATGTTTGATTTAAATTAATTTGAAAAAGTAACCTCAGACTTTCTTTTCAATTACTTTGCGGGGGATGAGGATTTACGTTAATTCCAAAAATACGATAATCTTATAAAAGTCTCGCATCATACATCTTAATTGTAAATAAAAAAAAGGTTTTGAAATTAAATTAGTAAAATTAGTATATTTCATTCTATTGAATGAGCGATTTAAGCGTTATAATGAAAGGAAATATTATGAAATACAAATTAGCAATTATACTAACTAGTTTAATTTTTTGTGAAAATCCAGTTAAAAATCATACTTTACCTAAAATGAAGACAAATATTCAAGGTAGCAACCTATTTAGTGTTGATTATTTAGGATATGAGCAAAAGGCAACTGTGGAATTTGATATTCTTGAAGATGGTTCGGTCTTAAATGTCGAAATTATTAAATTTCCAAATACTAAATTTTTAAACAATTTTATGGATGATATTTATAGTCTAGAATTTTCCCCTGCAAAGATTGATAATAAGCCTGTTGTTGTTAGATATCAATTGCCAATTTCATTTGTTAAAATCTAGATAAAACCTTTCAACTATGGTAAGTATTACAACATTATCACATTTAAATTTGATTACAATTCTAATTTTTGCATTCATGATAAAGACAGGAATTTTAGAAATACTTTTATCCAAAATTGGCAACCTTAGATCCAAAAAATTGGCAAATAGTTTAATAAATAAAAATAAGATGTAACTGAATCTTAGCGTTTGATCTTCATCCCACAAATTAAACCCTAAGTATGTGGGGATTCTGGCTTATAATTTATATATTTTCTTAAAAAAAGTGTAAATCCTTAGAGTCATATCATTTTTTGCTACAAACCGACTACCGCAAACTGGGCAATTAGATAAAAAGGAAAAATATTCTTTAATTTTGGTTCTTTTCCATTTATGTGAACAAGAAATACAAATCATATTCAAATCTAACCATCATCCCACAAACAAAAAACCCCACGAATGTGGGGATTGATAATCCTAATTAAACACTAGATATGTATTCATCTTGCTCCAAGGCTATGTTTAGAAAAAAAATTCCATATTAATTGATTTGTATTTTTACCTTCATGAGAAAAGTTAAACCAAATATGATATCCATTATTTATCTTATATAGTTCAACTAATGAGCGATTTGTACCGTTACTATATTTGAAATGCTCTATTAAATTTCCATCATTAAAATTGGTAATTTGTGGAATCGAATCCGTATTATTAAAGTCTGTCCAGAATTGAATCTCCTCGTCAACTGATAGTAAAAAATCATCTAACCCTAAATAAGGTCTAGCATCATCTGATGTACCATGTATTATCATTGTTCCAACAGGTTTAGGAGGGTCACAATTATCCAATGCCCAATCAGACATTAGCCCAGAAATAGAGGCTATTGCAGCGAATTGATCTAAATGGCAGGCTGCAGAAAATGAAAACCCTGCTCCATTTGAATAACCGCATGCATAAATCCTGTTTTCATCAATATTATACTCTAGAGATAATTCATTTATAAGAGAAACTATGAAACCAAAATCATCTGAGTTACTTTTATTATCTCCTCCATTCTCTGCAATATTCCAATGCGGTGAACCATCATCTGAAGGTAATCCTTGTGGATAAACTAAAATAAAACCCGCAGTGTCAGAAATAGATCTTAGGTCAGCAGAATACATATGATCAGTAGCAGTTCCTCCAAATCCATGAAAGTTAAATACAATTGGATGTGAAATAGAGGAATCATAGTTCTCAGGAATATACAAAAGATATTCTCTTTCCATACCATCATGAGAAAGGATTAATGCATCTTCATTAAAAAAAGAATCCTCTTTAGAAGAGCATGAAACAAAAATAGAAAAGAAGATTAAACTAGATATATATTTAAGTTTAAATATCATATTTAAATCTACCTATCATCCCACAAAAAGGAAATGGACTTTCTTTTCAAATATTTTGCGGGGAATGAGGATTAAAAAAATATAAGATGATGGCAGTTTAGAAGTGAAACTAATTGAAAATCATTTATCGATATTCATTTTAGATTTGTTTGTCAAATATACATATTACATCTAATCAAATTTTCTGCCATTAAGAAACTTTCCAATAAATGTTTTCCTTACTAAATAGTGATAAGATAAATAACACGCTGCTGTAACTATTGCAGAATTAATTATATACTTAATCAATAAGTTCATTTCACTTTGATGAAAAAAGGCAGGAATAAAAAAGACTAAAGGTAAATGGATTACATAAACCCAATACGATGAGTCGCTAATGTAACGAAGCCTTTTTGAAGGTTGACTACAAAATCGAATAAATAAAGTCATAATCAAGATAACTGCAGAGGGGACTAAAAAGTTCATTGCGAAAATAAAACCTTTTTCAATGACAATCCTTTGCAACGGGGGCCAAGGTCTATTTACATCAATTTTAGAAATATAATTTCCATCACAATCAGTACATTCTTTCCAACAAATTGGTTCTAAGATTAAGTCCTCATTTATTAATCTAATTTCGTATGAATTATCGTTATCAGAATTAGGGTCTTTATCACATTCAAATCCTTTGTCACCTGGCGACACCCACTTTTCTCCTATTCCTCTTTGATCACCTTTGTGAGCACCATCCCAACCATTTACCGAAAATACAAAGTTATGAGAGCCAGGATTGAGTAAAATAGTTTTTGAAAAAATATTATCACCATCTAAATCATCCATTTTATTATCACATTCTCCACACCAACTATTAAAACTACCATTTAAATAAACTCCTTTAAATTTAGAACTATCCGCAAACTGTGTAAAATCAAAAGGAGACATGTCTACATTAAACGTAACTTCCCTTTTTTCTTGGCTCCAAAACTCATTAAATATTTCGTACTGACTATAACCTCCTATTTTAAACAGCAATGTTGTAAATCCAGGAAAGATGAGAAGAAAGAATACAACAAAGATTTTCAAATATTTTTTAACGCTTAAACTATTTAATTGTTCTCTATAATAATACATTTGCCATCCTACTAAATAGAAAAATCCAAATGCAACAAAAGTTTTGATAGCACTAAGTTTAGTGAACCAAACCCAACTAGCCCAGCCTACTCCTTCCTCACCTTGCGCTTCTTGAATATCTAATATGGCAAGTAATAATCCATAAAAAAAACAAAATGAAAATGTACCCAACCAGGGTTTTTCAAAAATATTCTTAACAAAGTTTTTAAAAATATCAACACTAATAAATGAATACTTACTGAAAAAATATCCTAACAAAGACATCCCGAATAACAAATTCAAAAACCATAAATGCATGGTGGTCTCAGGAATTAAATTAGTAGGGGTTTCAACAAAAACCCACAATCCTGAAATAATTGAGTTAATTATGTTGTTACCTTGTTGCCGATTTAGTGAAAAGTCACCACTAAATACAAGGAGGAGCCAGATAGGATAAGAAATCACTAATAAAGGATAAAGAACTCTATTAACCCGGTTTTTTATCATTTCTTTTGCCCCCCTTCGATTTACGAGAAGAGCTCCAAAAAAACCAGACACAAGGAAAAAGGCATGCATCCTAAAATAATGACATAGGAACATGAACAATCCAAAAAATGGATGCCCACCTGGCGGTTCTCCAACATAATTGATTGCTAAATGAAAGTAAACACCTAAAAGCATCAACATGCCTCGCATACCATCAAGAGAATGGTATCTTCGGGTACTCAAAATATATATTTAATCAGTTGATTCTTTACTAGCATTTACATCTGCCCGAAGTACTGCAAAAACTGCTATTGTAGCCAATGAGCTACGCTCCCAATATAATTCTTATCATACCTAAATCTAGACTTTATGTTTTTCCGAACAGCTTTTTCTCCATTTCTTGTACCATGAAGAAAACTGAAACCAACCAATAAAACTATCTTTTTGCATGGCTGCAAAAATTTTTTTCTGATACAAAATAGCTTGGTTTGGGTTCATTCGATAGGTACGACGTGGATTACCATGAAGTCCACCTAATACAAGCCATTGATTTTTTACGTATATAAGTGTATGCTTAGATGCTTCTTTACCATTGGGACTAATAAGCAATACATGGGTAAGATCTTCTACACCTGCTATTTTTCTCCTCCAATTAACAGATAATACTGGTGATTTTAGTGTCTCTTTTGTTAGAGGGGTAAAGAGGACAGATAAAATTTGCCATGACTCTTGATTAGAGATAGTGCCACTCTTTGCATGTGAAACCATGTTCTCAATATTTTGTATTCCCAAAGGTACAATAAAATCTACATTTTTTTTATTCAGCCCTTTAATGAACTTTATACTTTCTCCATTATGATGAATAGTAAATTTTTCACCTGTTTCTTCTACAATTATCCCAAGATGTGTAAACATCCCATCAAAATAGTCAACAATTGCAGAAGTTTGGAAAATGGCTTCTAATGCTTTCATTGATGACATTTCTTGTGACCAAATAAATTTTGACAAAACAATAATATATAAAATGTTTTTCATTACTTAAAACCTTATTAAATAAAATTTAATTAAAGTTAATTTAAAATTAAATTTTAATAAATCTTATATTAATTTTCGATATATGTCTGGAACAATAAACTATAGCCTTTGTTGGGAGGATCAAGATATATTAAAGATTTTGCACCAAGAAGGGCATGAAATTCTTATTATAGGATCAGCTGGCTGTCTTAGCTTATCATCTTTGGCATTTCAAGATGTTAGGTTGCATATAATTGATATTAATGAACTGCAAATTAAGCTTATAAGGCTTAAGGTATGTGCTTTTAATAACTTAAATTATGATGATTGTATGTATTTTTTTGGTACTTTCACTCCTCCTAAAAAATCTATAGAACGGGTTGATATCTTACTTTATCTCTTACAATACTTGCCTAAAGATGATCAAATTTTTTGGAAATTAAATAAAAAAACAATAACAAAAGGTCTAATACACATTGGGAAATGGGAAAGGTATATTCGAACTTGGAATAAATATTTTCTACCTCTAGTACTAAGCAAAAACACGATTGCTGATTTTATCAATTCAAATAAAATTGAAGACCAAATAAGTATTTACAAAAGTAAAATTGATAAGTTTCACTACAGACTTATTTTTAAAACATTTACAAGTAAAATAATCCAATCAAGGTTTGGTAGGCATCCTGATCTTCTTAAACACTTCAAAGATAGTCCGGGTGATATTTGGCATGATAGGTTAGAGAAAGCTTGGTGTGGAATTCCAATTATTAAAAATTATTTCTTCCGGTATATATTAGAAAGTCATTATCGAGAATCAATGACTCTTCCAGATTGGGCAATAAGGGAAAATTATGATATCATTTCCAAAAGGACATCAAACCTTTCCTTTCATACAAATAGTTTGACAGAATATCTTTTTAATACCAGTAAAAATTTTGATATGATCTACATTTCAAATGTTACCGACACCCTTAACCAAAGAGACTCAGATATTTTATTTAAGCAATGTGCTGCAAGCTTAAAAAAAGAGGGGAAATTAGTTATATGGAACAACTTAGTAGAGCGAAAGCCAATCAAAAGTTTTCTATTAATGGAGGAATTGAGCAATATTATTTCAAAAAGCCGTATTGCTTCATATTATGGATATTTTGGAGTATACCAATTAAAATGAAAAAAAGTGCAATGTTATCCAACTATTTGTTAAAGAGATTTCAAATTATCCCTCTTTTAGCCATAGTTGTTACTGATATGGTGGTTATCGGTAGGTTAACATCAACCGAAGAAATTCCCTTTTGGAAATTCTTTTTATCTTTTGTTTTTATTATAGTCTACCTTTTTCATAACAGGGTTGCAGATGACAAAAGAGATTTCGACTTTGATATGAAATATTATCCTGATAGGGATCTGCAAAAAGGAATGATTAGTATGGATTTTCTTGAAAAGATCTCATTTTTAATGATTGGTTTAATGATTACAATAAGCACCATAATGGGTCGACTTTCGCTTATGTTTTTTTTNCCGCTTTTTCTTTATACANTACTTGCGAGAAAAGACTTTTTTTTNNCTGAGCNTTTTAAAACAAAATATTTATTTATATATAATATANTAAACATGTTCCAACTTTTACTTTTACAAGTTTTNATNTACGTTTCAATTTTGGANAATCTGCTTTTAGATAATATTTTANTANTNCANATCCTATTTGTTTTTATACTNTCTATTCAAGTAGAAATTACAAGGAAAACAAAACCTCATATTAGCCTTGGGAATGAACTTTATTCTGACCGCCTTGGAATGAAAGGAGCTATATTGCTATGGAATTTTTTTGGTATCGCATCAATAATTATCTCCATGACGATATGCATGTTGCTTGGAATAAGAATTGAAGATATTCTATTTTATGAATTAATTATTTTNNCAATTTGTTCCTTATGNGGGATTATATATCTAAAAAANCAAAGTAGTTNTTCCGAGAATGTNTTTTGGTTCGGTCTCTTAGTATCCTACATAGGACAAAACATGATATTGATTTATGTTTAAGCCTATTGGGAATAAAGCTATTTNCCTNCATGATCTAAGATCATCTGGGTTTAATATTCCTCTNTTCTTATCTTTAGATAGCAAGACTTCATTCGATCATGTAAAAACATTAGTACATAAAAAATTCAAAGCAAANGCGATCCTAGCAGTCAGATCAAGCTCTGTTTTGGAGGATGGGAATNAGCAATCTTTCGCAGGAGCTTTTCGAACTGATTTGGGAGTAAAAATATCTGAATTAGAACAAGCATGGGAAAATGTGAAACAATCTTTGCCGTTCAAAAATCAAGATGGAATCATTATACAAGAATTTATACCGGGTGAATACAGTGGAATAACATTTATTGATAATAATATTGAAAAGGCTAGTATCAATGCATTACCAGGTNTTTGCAAACCNGTAACTGATGGGTGGGATTGTGAACAATATGATTATCATCAAGGATTATTGATCAGTAAAAGAGTTAATAAGTTTTACAGCTGTTTACAATTTTNAAATGGAAAATTGATAAAAAANAATTTACCAAGATCAAATAAAGAAGTTGTATTAATGAAAGTAATAGAAATATCGAAAAAGATAGCGGATCATTTNGGGAATCCGCAAGATATAGAGTGGACATACTATAAAGAAAAAATATTCATACTTCANAGCAGACCTATTAGNNGATCAATTTGGAGGGAANATCAAAATAATATGCTTTTCGATAGTGCTAATATTGGNGAGAGCTANAGTGGAATTGTTTCTCCACTAACTTCTTCATTTGCTAAGTCAATTTATAAATTTGTTTATACAGATCTATTAGTNCATTCTGGNGTATCCATAAAAAAGATAAATGAAAATTCTGAGATATTTAGCGAAATGATTGAAAATGTGTATGGAAGATTATATTACAGAATGGATAATTGGTATCGAATGATGGCAATGCTNCCTGGCTTTAAGCGGAATAGTAAGAATTTAAGAAAAATGTTATCTTTAAATTTTGAGGAATNTCANCAGCTTGACAAATTTAAACCTAGCTTATTTTTAACCTTAACCTATTTCCCAAAGGTTTTATTAAAACTCCTACTGTTTGATAAAAAGATTAAAAATTTTCGTGATGANGTTGAATNAGCAATTGCAGATTCCCAAAAATGGATTTTTANNGAAATGAATNTGGANCAAACACAGNGAAAAATGCGATCACTAATGAACGGGATCTTAAGAAAGTGGTACCTTACTGTAGAAAATGATACAGTTATGATGACTGCATACGGAAAATTAACAAAATCCATTACAAGTGATGAACTATCAAAATTACTTGATTTTCCTAGCGTGAGCACTAAGCAAATAAATTCTCTATGTAANCTGAGTAAATCCCTTTGTGAATCAAAAGAAATAAAACAGTCTTTAGAAAAACAGAATAAACAATCTTTTATTAATGCACTAAAAAAATATCCTGAAAAAATGAAATACTATGAAAAATACTTAATGAAATTTGGAGGCAGATTCGCGAATGAGCTAAAACTTGAGACAAGTGANATTACNGAAGATTTTAATGCCTTTTCGATTATGNTCCTTTCATATTCAAATAAAAAGNANGTTCCTTATAATCAAANTCCTATTGAGGGAAAATTCTTGGAAAAACTTTTTAAAAAAACCGCCTCTAGAAGGGAGGACTTTAGGCTATTAAGAGCNAATATGTTTGCGATAATACGCAAGCTATCTTTGCATATAGGCGATTGTTTTGTTAAAAAGGGATTNATAGAAGATAGNGATGATATTTTTTTCCTTGATATTGATAGTGTTANTGGAACAACTCCAATAAGAAAAANCGACTTTCTAAATATCAGGAAGATGAAAAGGGAATATANTTTTTTNAAAACATTTCATCCACCTTCTCATTTTAAAGTAGAAAATGGGCAGTGGTCTTTGTTGGAAAATGAAAAAAGTAATTCTGGAAANAAAGGANTGGGTGTNTCACCTGGANAAANAATTGGTAAAGCTATCGTTNTAAAAANATTTGAAATCCCAAAAAAGAATAGNTTTGATATAATAGTCACTAAGAGGACTGATCCAGGATGGACCGCTTTAATGGGTTTATCTAAAGGAATAATTGTCGAACATGGAGGTATTCTTTCTCACGCNTCTATTGTAGCAAGAGAANTAGGTATTCCTGCTGTTATTGGTATCAAAGGAGCATGTGAAAAGTTTAAAACAGGGGATNTATTATTTATAGATGGTGAAAAAGGTTTCGTAAAAANGGTTGAAGAATGATACACTATTCCTTTGAAAAGTTTTTTTCATCTTACAAAGAAAATNTTTNTCTGTTTTACAAANAGGANCCNGGCTTANAAAGTTTTCTANAAGATTTAGAATCTTCTTTTAAATGGACAACTTCTAATATGATGTTAAAACTAATTGAGGCAAAAGATGGTTCTGCAATTCTTATGTCCAAAAAGAAAAATTCTTCAGAAGCATATTTTGGGTACACNACCTTTAATAGTTATGATAATGATTCANATCTATGGAGNGANATAATCCAAATTTGTAAAAGGATGAACATTAAANGCTTGAGAGGACCTATTCAGGGTACTACATTNTTTCCATATAGATTTATATCAAAATCAGATGGAAGTCCCTTTTTTAAGGGAGAGTATTTTAGCAATAAAAAAGATCATCAATTTATGAAAATTCATAATCCTAAAAATATCTTAACATATTCATCTGGATATAGAACAAACTTTGATAATATAATGAAGATCTCTAAACCTTACTTCGTTAAACATAAAAACATGGGATTGATAATCAAACATTGGAAATCGATTGATAGGTATATGTTAACCGAATTATTTAGGATTGTTGAAGTAATATTTTCTTCAAACTGGGGATATAATAAAATTTCAAAAGAGTACTTTTTTAATTTATTCTCATCCAAGAGCAATATAAACCCTAAGATGTTTCTTCATACGATACATATGAATCAAAAACTAATTGGTTTTTGTAATTATATAGAAAACGATGTAAACACCTTGACTTTCAAAACAATTGGCATTCTTCCAGAATATCAAAAAATGGGAATAGCTAATGCGGTAGTTTACAAGATGCATGCAGATGCTATTGATTCAAAATATAGTAAAATAATCTATGCACTTGTTAAAGATGATAATAGGGTTAAAAATATGCCTAATCCAGATGTAAAATTATTTAGGTCTTATGCGTCATATGAGTTTGATATATGCTCTTAATAACTATTTATGTCTTGCTTCTAATATGTCTATTTGCCATAACTGATTTTATAAAGGATCGTTTATTAATAGACTCTAATAGTAGCCGAAAAATTGTTCACATAGCTTCTTGTATAACAGTATGTACTTTCCCATATACTTTGCAGAACATAGAAATATATTTGATTTGTTTTATATTTGTGATAATCACTTCATTCACAAAGTATAAGGGTGTTTTTAAATCGATTCATTCAGTAAATAGAATTACATTTGGTGCTGAGGCCTACCCTATTGGTGTTTTAATTGCTACTTATTGCTTTCTTCCATTAGATAAAACTGCATTCATATATGGTATATTGGTCGGCGGATTTTCTGATTCAATGGCTAGTGTTATTGGAAAATATTATGGATATAGAGAGATAGTAGTCTTTGGACAAAAAAAATCTTTCGGGGGAAGTTTATCTTTTTTTATTACAACAGTAATTATTTCCTATTCAATCATTTTTATCTTAGGAATTGAGATGAACATTATATCGATTTTAATTATTGCCTTCATCCTTACATTAGCGGAGTTAGTTCAAACTTTTGGACTTGACAATGTTACAATCCCAGTCCTGAGCGGAATGACATTTAATTATTTTAAATATGCCATATAAAAAAGACTAAGGTAGGATTATAAAAAAAGAAAAATAATAGTACATCTAGTTAAATAGTCAATTATCTCATGAACTTTAAAAAGTATAATCATTTTAATAAGACCCCCAAATTGATAAAGTGCCCCAGAGTTTTTGAATTAGTGTTTGCTTTGGTTTAAAATAATTGAATCTATTTTTGCATTCATTTTCTTTTCATTATTAATTTTTTCAATTATTTGAAGAGCATTCAGTTCTGGATTTCGTTTTTTTTTAAAATTAAGCGGATGACCTTCCCAAGTAGGATGATTTTTTATAAAATTTTCTTGTTGCATTAATGCATCATCACTGGTTGAAACACAACTCCAAAAAGATAAATATTAATAATGGGAGGTGTTTAGTCATTATAAAGTCCCTTTCAAATATTTCATTAAAAGAGTAAGTACTATACCAAAAAGTACTGATATGAGAGTTATCTTTGTTGCGTTATTCCATTCCCATTTGTCTGTCATTTCCCATTTATCATCCATGGCCAAATCTACTCATCATCTAACAAACAAAAAACCCCACGAATGTTTGTGAGTTAGGACTTTATTCTTTGGTCAATATAAGTTCATAAAATAAATTTTATTCTCATAAGCAACATTATTATGTTATCAATAATTGTTGCTTCAGTCATAGGGAGGTTAAGTACAAAACCTAGGCAAGCGCACCTTTGTTTAATCTTATTGTTCGCATTTCTTAACTAAGGTTAATTTTATATAATCATTCGTTTTAAGATTGGTATTTTTTTAAAATTGCTTTTATGTTGCTCTCATTGTCGGGATAGAGAGATTTGAACTTCCGATCTCCAACTTAGAAGGCAGATACTCTATCCAGTTAGGTAGTCAAAAATTCTACCGTTAAGGTCACTGATGAAAGCAATATGCTCATAAATAAAATAAATTTTAATAGAGTTAAAGTTTTTTTGTTAGACAATTATCTTATATATTTAAGAACATATTTTTTAAATAAATATCATTGTCAATTTTATTTGAAAATAATCATAATTGGTTCACTTGAGCTAATTGAATATGGAACTGTTTAGTCTTTTGTAAAGAAAAATTATGGTTTCGTAGGTACAAATAAAAATATATAGAAAATCTTTTTTTGATACTTAATACAGTTTAAAGCAAAAAGGAATACAAGAATAAAAAATATTTCAAATTATGAGCCTCATTAAATTATTTTATAAATGATTTTTGATAATATTGTTTCAACTATTTAAAAGACAAACTTGAACGTAAAGATTTTGAAAAGCGAACAAAATAAATATTATTTAAACATAAAGAATAGTTTATTTTCCCTAATAGGTTTTTTATTATTCTTTTTTTATTTATTTAATATTACAAAAACATATCCATACTATTTTTCTTGGGATATGAACCTAGCTGTGACTATAGACAACATTTTGCTAAGAAGTGAAAAGTACTCTAGTTTGTTAGCACACCCCGGATTCGGAATGAATTTATTACTTTTATTAACTACAAAAATATTATCTATAATGGGTTATCTATCGATTGACAGTTTAACAGATATAGCTTCAGCACTTGATCCCATCTCTTGCGTTGCAGAATTATCGCAAATAATACAATTACACTCACCATTTTTGATAACAATGATTTTATTCTCTGTATGGATTTCTTTATGCGTAATGTTGAAGACGAATACTACGCAAAGTATTTTAATATTTCTTGTTTTATCTTTAAGCGAATCTAATATTATTCACTCTTCATTTATAAGAGTGGGAACATACTCTATCTTTTTTTTTAGCCTTTCTATATTCTTTTCTGTATTATTTTTAAAATCAGAAAATTTAATAAATAAACATTTATGTTTATTTATATCGGGTGTTTTTATTGGCCTGAGTTTTTTAACAAAAATCCAAATGCTCTTTTTACTTGTTTTACCTTTGTTATTAATATTTTTTTCAGATTTTCCTAATGGTAAAAAAAGAAGTTATGAACTAAGTGTAAACAGTTTAGTAAATATAAATTTTATAAATATTATATTTTTTGCTACGTTAGCAATACTATCCTTTTTTATTTTGATTCCTAGTGATTTTAACTCATGGATGAGTGATGAAGAGTATGGGAAGTTAACATTCGTTTTTTTAATGTTTATTACATTTTTTTCTTTTCTATTTATCAATGCATTATTTTTAGTTAATAAACGTAAAATAAAATCATTACTCAGATTAATATTTTTATTTCTTTTATTATTTTTTATTCCACTTCTAAGTCATAGATCTATAGAACCCATTTTTATGGGTTATTTTTCAAAAAAAGTACTAACTATCATTTGTATTTATTCTGTTTTAGTACTTTGGTATTTCTTGATTGTATTATTTTTTGAAAAAATAAATAAATTTTTATTTTCAAAATCTTTTGTGAAAAATAAAATCCTTTCCCTATCATACTTTTTTAAAAAAATAGATAAAAAATATTTATCGATAACTACTGTTTTTATCTCTGGATTTCTATTCTCTTTTTTATTCCATTTTCTTGTATTTACCGATTTAAATATGTCAATCAACTATCTGCTCTATGATTTTAAAGTGATTTTTTTCAGAAGCACTTTTTATGAAATAAACATGGATATAATCTTAAATCAAATAATTCATAAAACAATTTTTTATTATAAAGAGATTTTTATCAACTCCATGATAACTCTCATAATTACACTTGGATATTATAAAAATTATATAAATATCAATTACAAAACCTTACTAATCATTTTATCACTATTTTTTATTTCTCACTTTAATCTCTATTTTGGAACTAGACTATATGTTGATTACGATACTATATTTATCGATTATCCAATAAATATATTTAGTGTTGTAGGATTAATTACGATTTACAATAAAGTCTATTTTCAAAAAATCAAAATAAAGATATTTTGTTTTTCTACGTTTTTATTTATAATATTTTTAAATATTAATCAATTCATATCAGCCGAAGAGCTTTCTAAACATCATGCTCATCATTATAGATGGCAAGATACTAGATGGAAAGAAGGAGCGTATCTCGGTGGTAATCAACAAGCCTATACAAATTTAATAAAGTCGAAATATAATGAAGACAATGCCGATCTTGCATGTCGAATAGGAGTGTTTCAGAAATCTAGATTATTAGATGCAAAATATGTTTTTCCAAATCAAAATATAAACCAAAAACATATAGGAATTTTACATAAAGGGTTTCCAACTATGATAGGTCAACCCAATTTTAAAATTTCTTCTTATCCAAAAGAATTAAAAAATGCAATTGTAATAGATAATCTTACTTTAGAGATTTCAGGCAAAGGTTTGTTTGCCCCCGATTCATTCTCTTACCCAAGTTTCAAAAACTTAGATAGCCAAAGAAATCTCTTGGCAATTTGTCCAAGGTTAGATTTAGATATTTATTTTTTTACTGATGAACCTTTAAACGGTGATATTTTTTTTACCAATAAAAATATAATTTTATATTTAAAAAAATACTATAAAGGATCAGAAAAATTTTTAAATGATTACGCTAATCGTAAATTATCCTCAAAACTAGAAATTGTTATGGAAAAGAATAAAAGCGAAAAGATATTTTATGGCTATCGAATAATTAATTTCACGGAATTAGATATAAATCGCATCAGCGGTTCTGGTTTTTTTGTTATTAAGCAACCAATGGTTCCATTGTAAAACAACTTTTTATGAAATCAGTTAAATCAAATCATATAGAAAATTTAGAAAAACACGTTTATAACTATTATGACGGAGTAGCTGATAATTATGATCAGATTATAAAAAAGCATTTTTACTGTTATGATAGAATCAAGAGGTTATTCAAGCATCTAATACCAATTAATTGTAATGTACTTGAGATTGGTTGTGGTATTGGACAAAATCTTATATCTCTAAATCCTGAACAGGGTATAGGAATTGATTTTTCAGAAAAAATAATCAAAAAGGCTAGAGAAATATATCCTGAAAAAAAATATCCTAATATTACATTTAAAAAAATGAATGCAATAAATTGTTCTCAATTAAATATGAAATTTGATTACATTATTTTACCTCTTGTAATGACAGAATTAATTGATATTCATACTTTTATGAATGAATTAAAAAAATTATGTAATTCTGATACTAGGATTGTTTATTTATCTTTTAACAATAGATGGGAGCCTATTTTAAAAATTGGATCAAAAGTAGGTTTTTGTCAAAAACACCCTGTCCAAAATTGGATGTCAAAATCAGATTATCAAATGTTTTTTGAATTATCAGGTTTTCAAAAAATTAAAGATGGATTTGAATTACTTTGTCCTGTAAAAATTCCACTTTTTAGCGATGCTTTTAATCGAATAGGATCGATTTTTCCGTTTTTCAGGTCATTTTCGATGATTTATTTTGGTGTATTACGTTTAAAAGAGGAATCTACTATACCAAAAAATAAAGTATCTGTCAGCGTAGTTGTACCATGTAAAAATGAAGAAGATAATATTGATGAAATTGTGAAGAGAATTCCGACTATGGGAAGCAAAACTGAAGTAATATTTGTAGATGATAAATCATCAGACCTAACTTCTAACAAGATTAAAAAACATATCCTAAAAAATGATAATAATAATATTATAAAGCTTGTAAATGGACCAGGTATAGGTAAAGGAGCTGCATGTCGAGCTGGATTTGCAAACGCTGAAAATGATATTTTTATTATTTTAGATGCAGATATGACAGTAATGCCAGAATCTCTACCAAGTTTCATTGACGCGCTTTTAGAAAAACGTGGTGACTTTATAAATGGTTCAAGATTAGTTTATCCTATTGAAGGAGAAGCCATGAGGTTTTTAAACATTCTAGGAAACAAGATGTTTGCTATATTATTTTCCTTTTTACTTAGTCAACCAATAAAAGATACTCTATGCGGAACAAAGGCAATTTGGAAAAAAGATTACGGTAAAATTCTAGAAAGTAGAAAATATTTTGGAAGTGTTGATATTTGGGGAGATTATGATTGGATCTTTGGCGCAAATAGACACAATTTAAAAATAATTGAAATGCCAGTTCACTATAGAAAGCGGGTTGCAGGAGAAACAAAAATGAATCATCGATTTACTAACGCATGGATAATGCTGAAAATGTGTAGGATCGCATTTTGGAAGACAAAAGTGCTTTGAAGAAAATTAAAGACATAAGAATGCTTACTAGAGTTGGTGCAGCAATGGGATATTATCAACTTTTTAAAATAAGAAAGCCGCTTTCTGTCCAAATTTTAATAACCAAATTTTGCGATATGACATGTGATATGTGCTTCACATATCCTATTGATAGTAAAGAAAAATTCACAGGACATAAAGAACCAACTTTGGCTAATATAAAAAATTTAATTGATCAGTCTTGTGACCTTGGTGCGCAAGTAATAGTTCCTTTTGGTGGAGAACCTCTAATTAGGAAAGATATAAAAGAGATTGTTAATTATATAAAAAGAAAAGAGCGTTATTGTGTTCTTTATACTAATGCAACTTATTTAAAAAATAAAATTGATGATATTCGGGAAGCTGACCAATTAGTTATTAGTATGGACGGCGACGAAGAAACACATGATTCAATTAGAGGCAAGGGATCTTATCAAAGATGTATTGAAGGCCTTGAGTTAGCTTTAAAAAAAGGATATTGGGGTAATTTAAGACTTCACACCGTTTTAACTAAAAAAACTTTGCATTCCCTACCTCATATGAAAAAACTCGCAAAAAAATATGATGTTCTTTTAAACTATGGTTATACAGATGCTACAACTTTTACTCTTCCAGCAGCCAGAAACTTTGTCCCTTCTCCAGAAGAGACAAGAAAATTTTTGCGTGATTATTTAGAAGCTCATTATGATGGTGTAAAAATATCTACCCCAAAAAGTGTAATTAAAAGAATGATAAAAATTCTTGATGATTGGCCTAATGATAACCACACTCTAACAGAAAATACAATGAAAGATAATCCTACATTAGATATTCCACGTTGTGGTCTCAAAGACCGTAATTTATATATTGACTCAGATGGGAGAGCAACTCCATGCCTGCCTTTGTGGGGTCGACCTGATAATCCAAATGTATATGATAGTAATGTAAAGTCAGCTTGGGAGTTTTATTCAGATTATGCACCTTCTTTCAATGATGATTCAAGCCCATGCTACCAATGTCGTTCTATATTCACAATTGAAAAAGGATTATTCTATACATTCAGTATAATGCACCTTTTTGAATACATAGAAGGTTTCAAGTTTCTTAAAACTGGATCATAAATTTCTCAATTATTTTTTTTATTACACAAAAAATAAATTTGGTAATTAATTAAATGATTAATGATGAAAATAGAATTAAAAATGAAATCGATCATGGTGCTAAAATTAAAGATAATGCCGAAAATGTGTGGAATTGGAATACGCATGCTGGTAAAATAAGATGGAAAAGGAGAATTAGACTCCTTACTGCACATTTAAATCCAAAGATGTGTGTTTTAGAGATAGGTTGTGGCACAGGTCTTTTAACGAAGGAACTTCAAAATTCAAATGCTGCTGTTAATGCTATTGACATTTCACCTGATTTATTAGACATTGCAAAAAAAAGGATAAACAGCAAAAATGTTAAATTCAACTTAGACAATGCCTATGATCTAAGTTTCGAGGATGAATCTTTTGATACTGTTATAGGTAGTTCGATTCTGCATCATTTAAATATAAAAAAAGCTTTAGCAGAATTTTATAGAGTTCTAAGACCTGGTGGAACTATCTATTTCACCGAACCAAATATGCTTAATCCAATAATAGCAGTTCAGAAAAATATTCCTTTTATTAAAAAATTGATGGGAGATACTCCTGATGAAACTGCTTTTATAAAATGGAAAATAATAGGTTTACTTAAAAAACATAAATTTAAAAACATTGAAGTGACTTCATTTGACTTCCTTCATCCATCATTACCAAAGTTTTCATTACCAATTATGATACCATTTACCAATTTCTTAGAAAAATTTCCTTTAGTATCTGAAATAGCAGGATCTCTTTACATTAAAAGCAAAAAATGATTACTTCTAATTTTTTTTATATTTTTGTATCTAGAGAATTTTAGCAAAACAACAAAATTTCCAATATATATGCTTGCGTCAATTATTGAAAAATAAATTAGCTCAAGCTTATTATTATCATTACAGCTAAAACAAAGAAAATATGCAATCCTGATTTTTTCTAAAATCATATCCAAATCTACCCATCATCCCACAAACAAAAAACCCCACGAATGTGGGGCTTAATGTTGTAGAAAGGGTAAATCTATTTTAACAATATCATCTTCTTTGTCTGCCTAAACTCTCCTGCTTCTATGGTGTACAGATAGGCTCCTGCTGATACAGGTTGACCTTGATTATCGGTAGCATCCCATTGGATTGATTTGTAACCAGAATTTTGAACTTCATTTACTAACTGATTAATTACATTTCCAAGCATATCATAAATAGTGATATTGACTAACCTATTTTCTGGTAAGTCATATCCTAATGTAGTGACAGGATTAAATGGGTTTGGATAATTCTGGTTTAGTTTAAATTTATCAGGAGTATTACTAGTATCTGATAGATCGAGCTGTTGACCATCATCATTAAGAAGACCCGTAACTATAATTTGACTCATATCAGTATTACCATCGTTATCAGTAACAGTTAAATATATGATACAAGTAACTGAACTATCACTAATATCATTCGGGCTTTCTTCTGGAACTATAAAGGTTACTACCGTCTCATCAGTAGAACTGAATACTACCTGGTCTCCATTTTGAGATTGACTCCAACTATATTCATTTATCGTTCCATCAGAATCATAACTATTGGAACCATCAAGGGTAAATTCAGTTCCAATTTGTAAAGTTACATTTGGAGAACCATCATTTATAACGGACAAAGGAGGCTCTCCTTCTACTCCTTTAATCATTATCTGACTCATATCTGTTAATCCATCATTATCAGTAACTGTTAACCATATTATGCAAATTACATCTCCATCTCCACCAGGCATATTAAGGTTTTCATCTGATTCTGTAGGAACTGTAAAGGTCACAATTGAATCATTTTCAGAGCTAAACTCTACTTGAGTTCCATTTGGTGATTGGCTCCAATCATAAGATACAATAGTACCATTGGGATCGTAGCTATTTGTACCATTCAGGGTGAAGACACTTCCCATTTGTGCTTGGGTATCTAATCCATCATTGATAATAGAAACTGGTGTTTCTAAATCATTTGGCTGAGCCAATACTAAAGATTGAAATAAGATAATAAATGATGCCTGGATTATCTTTTTCATAACTCTCCTTTTATTAAAGTTGATTATACACATAAATCGTTTCAATATCTTACAATACTCAATAAATCTATTAATTATTAACCTTTGTTAAGACTTGTCCATCATGCCATAAACAAAAAATCCCACGTATGTGGGGCTTGATATAAATCATTTGGGGTGTTTAGTTATTTAATCGATAAATGTTGTAATTAAATCTTTAACTTTTTATTGAATTAAGTGTCTAATGTTTTTGGAGGTTTAAAATAAATTTAGATATAAATTATTTTTTTTAAGAACCAAAAACAGTAATCAAAACCTCTATGATAAATCTATTTAGATTATTTACAGTAATCCTCTTGTTTTCATGTAGCAAAAATGAAGAACCAAATGAAGAACCTCAAGAACAGGTTAAACAAGATACTCTTATGTCAGCTTTTTTTGGACTTGATAATGCACTACCAAGTCTATTGTGTAATCAACCTGGAAGCCTGTTAGATGGTATGCCTGTTAATTTTAGATTCCCATTAGATTCATCCAGTTTATCGGAAACTGATTTTGAAGTTGTAGATAGCTTTGGAAATATACAAATCCCAATGTGTGCTGTTTTAGCACCAGCAAATGAAAACGGAGAAAATCGAACTGTGCTTCTGTTAGGTGAATTTGGTACCACTGTTACCAATCCACCTGTTGAAGTTAGAATTGTAGGGGATTTATTTACAATTGATACTTTATCTGGAGAGTCCGCTTGTTCAGCAATCATAAACCTAAACGGAATTACTACTACGAATGTTATTCCGCTTACTGATGGACCAAGTTTATTTTTTGCCCAAAGAATTGATGGCACTTTGAATGAATGTAATTCAGGAACACAAACGATTCAAGTTGCCTGGGATGGTGGCATTACACCGTACATAAGTGGTGACACCGAATCTGACTTGTTTCAATACTATATTGGTTATTCTGATAGTTCAGGAATTCTAATTCCGCATATTCCTATTTCGATAGCAGATATTAATGACAACGACAATTTTCACCAACTTTGTTTTTCTAAAAATGATGAAATTGTTAAAATTTCAATGATTGCTAACACGGTCGAAGACCCAAACCATGACCCAAATTTATACAGCGAAATTGATGTTAGTTCCTGCACTCCTTTGATAAGTATTGAATAGAGCCTTATCAAAAAAAGATATAAAATCTAACCATCATCCCACAAACAAAAAACCCCACGAATGTGGGGCCTAATGTTGTAGAAAGGGTAAATCTATTTTAACAGTATCATCTTCTTTGTCTGTCTAAAGTCTCCTGCTTCAATGCTGTAGAGATAAACTCCTGCTGATACAGGCTGACCTTGATTATTTGTAGCGTTCCATTGAACTGACTTGTGTCTTGATGATTGATTAGTGTTTACTAGATTATTTACGACATTGCCAAGCATATCATATACAGTAATACTAATAAATGAATCTTTAGGTATATCATATCGTAAAGTTGTTATAGGATTAAATGGATTTGGGTAATTATTATACAGAACGAAAGTTGTTGGTGAATTATCGGAATAACCATTGATTAATGTATTTTGAATGTTGTTTAGCCGAAGGAAGCCAAATTGACCATTATCTATGGCAATTATTCCTCCTCCATCATTTGTTAAGTCAATGTCTTCACCAGCCCAATCATATATTTCTTCAGATACCTCATAGGAAGAAAATGTTTTTTGCCAACTTGCATCTCCATAGTTATCATATTTTATTAAGTAAGCATTCCACACATCTGAACAGTCTTGACCATTACATTCAGAATATTCTTCATATTCATCTCCTGTCCCAGCAATAAGAACACATCCTCCATCATCTGTAGCCTTTACCCCCCATGCCTCATCGTGAATATATTCAGGGTTAAACCCTCTTGGATTACCTTTAATACTATCCCAGATAAGGTTTCCATTATTATCAATCTTAACCGTATATGTATCCCAATTTTGAGTGCCCGATAATGTATGTCCTGTAAGGAAAATGTCTCCATCACTGTTTACATCCATTCCAAAACAATGATCTTCTTCGTCCCCACCATATGAGTAGTGCCAGATAATATTACCATCTAAAGACATTTTAATTACCTTATAATCAGAAGCTCCTTCAGATAAGCCGGATATAATTAATTCATTATTGATATTTTGGACACGATAGGCTTGATCAATAAATTGACTTAAGTTTTGGCTCGAAAGCTCATTCATGTTTTCATCTAGGAACATAATAAATCCCTCACCTTCAGTATAGAATGTATTGAAAGGATCTTCTGAGTGGACATAGCCTGCTGCAAAATATCCATTAGGCACTATGGAGATATGTTCAAATGCATCTATTCCTCCATTATCAAAAGTTTCAAGAAAGATTGTTGACCCAGTTTCTTTATCTAATTTTATTAATGCACTATTATAGTCTAAACTTCCACATATTAAATATCCATCACTTAGTTCAATAGCACTATTACCTAGATTATGCTCACCAATATTTATTTCTCTACTCCAAAGGAACTGCCCATTGGCGTTAATTTTAACAATGAAGATCTTCGAACTTAAGTTTGAATAGTCATAGGTTTCACCAACTTGCAAAAAACCATTGTCTTCACAAGTAAGGACAAAGTGACCGATTGACTCCTCTCCGGAACCACTAAATTCTTTAAACCATAAAATATCAGGTTCTGAAAATAGTATCATTGGAAAAGTAAGTAAAAGTAATGCTAGCATATTTAAATCTACTCATCATCCCACAAACAAAAAACCCCACGAATTTGGAACTGTTTTATTGAAATGAAGGTATTAGAATAAAAATGTTATATTTTTTGTTAAATATGATGATTAAAACCTTCTCAATAGTTGGATTCTTACTTTTGATTCCTATGATAGCATTGCAATTAACAGATGAAATAAACTAGTCTTTTTTTGATTTTATAATTATAAGGATAATGCTTTCTATTATTGGTCTAGCACTTGGAATAATAATTAAAAAGATTAAATACTATAAATACAGAAATATATTTATCGCAATTATTATAATGATATTTCTCCTTATTTGGGCTGAACTTGGAGTTGGTTTATTTGGGACGCCATTTGCTGGAAATTGAATATCTGCCCATCATTCAACTAAGAAAAAAAACCCACAAATGTGGGGCTTTATGATAAATTAACTTTGTATTTCCATTTCAATTTTCAATTTTGTTTTGGCTTTATCTATACCTTGTTTCTCAAGCATTCGATCTAACTCTTCTTCTAATTCCTTTCTAGTGACATCACCTTCACCTTTTATAACAACATTTGTTAAATCTTCACCATTCTCAATCGTTCGTTCAATACTTACTTCAATATTTTTATTTTGATTATTATCTCCTGTCGATAAAGAAAATTCTGTCTCAACATTACCTATGAGAAATAATATAGCAAAAACACCGATACCACCCAATGCAATCCCAAGAAACATACTTTTAGTCTCGACTTTCATATTGTACCTTATATTTTATTATTAAACTTATATATTATACTAAAAATAAAAAATCCAACAAATATATAAACATATTATGTTAGTTTTATTAGACAACTATAATGGATTCCAAATCTAAACAAGACCAAAGAATTGCAAAAATGACATTTGCATCAATTTATCCTCATTATGTTAATAAGATTGAGAAAAAAAACCGACACAAAGATGAACTACACAAGGTAATTGAATGGTTAACAGGGTATAGTTTTAAGGAACTGGAAAAACTTATTGAGCAGAATATTACATTTGAAACATTCTTTATAAATGCAACTTTGAATGAAAATACTCATTTAATTACTGGCACTATTTGTGGTATTAAAGTAGAAGAAATTGAAAACCCAATAACTAAGCAAGTAAGATATCTAGATAAATTGGTAGATGAGTTAGCAAAGGGAAAAGAATTAGATAAAATATTAAGGAAATAGTATAAACAAAAAACTCCACAAATATGAGACTATCATAATTTTGAATATTCCTTTAAAATCATATCATACTTATCAAGTCCTTCCCCATATCCATTTTTTGATATTTTATTAACACTAAATCCAAACTTTTCAAAAAACCTATAAGTGTATTGGCTTGTATCCAAATGAATTTCAATTTCTGGATAATTACTTATAATATGATTTAATCTATATTTTAACAAATAACTACCATATTCTAGATTATGATGTACACTATGAACTAAACCCCAGGATAAACCTGCTTTTGTTTGTGATTTATTTATTCCATAACCACCACAAGCGACAAGATCAAAATCATTGAATAAAACAAAATATGTTTTGTCTTTTTTTAATAAATAATTTTTATAATCTAAATGTTCATTAGGAAAAATATATTTTGGAGTATTGCTTTGAATAATTTCTATACAATTATCATAGTACTTCGACTTATATGGTTCTATTCTCATATACAATAATCTACTCATCATCCCACAAACAAAAAACCCCACGATTGTGGGGCTTTTGTTGGCTAGCTAATAATAATTAATCTCTATCAAAAATATAACCAGAATTACCTTCGTAAACTTCTGGTGGGCCGCTGATTAGTTCTGCTAATCCTGACAATACACTTTGAATACGATCGGCAGATTGTTCAAAGTGTTCTTTACTTTCCCACATAGCTACTCCCACAACTTCCTCTTCGCTTGCTTTAAAATAAAAAACACCTTTTAGCCCTTCGCTTGCTTTGAAAGTATCTTCATTACTTTTAAAAAAATCCATTATTTCATCAGTTTTACCTAATTCATGTTTGAACTTTCCCACTCTATAAAACATATTACATCCTTTTTTATTTATATAATTAATACTAGATAACTACATCTGGGTAGATATTTAAAAACTCCTGCAATTCGGAAGAACCAAAATACATATCACCTACTGTTATAAGAACACTTTTTGTTAAACTTATTATGTATTCTCTTTCCTCATTGATGTCGATATTTTCAAAATTAAAAATACTTCCGTTCATTGATATTAACTTATTTGATTCTTTACCTAAATGTATGTTGGTATGAAAAAAATATCTGATCACGTAACCACAAGAGACATCTGTGTTAGGAAATATATAATCAAATTTTAAACTATCCTTAACGATAGAATGTAAGTCTCTAGTTTTATTGTCAAAACCCAGGTCATTACGCTCTTTTAAGGCTGGTAAAATATTATTTACAGACATATCATTATTTCTCGTTTCCGAACTATAAATATATTTACAGTTCAAATTACATAATAAGAAAAGGATAATTAATACTAGGTTATTAGTCATTTTGTAGGACTCTTACTATCAAAAAGAGCAAGAATCTCATCGGCATGTTTATCTATATCCACAGAATCAATTTTCCTTATTAGTACACCATTTTCATCTATTAAAAATGTTTTACGAGATGAAAAAAAGAACCTATCTACTCCATAAGATTTAGCAACTTCTTTTTCGGAATCCGATAAAAAGTCGAATTGTATATCATTCTTTTGCTTAAATGATTTCAATCTTTTTAAAGGATCGTAACTTATACCCAATATAGAAATATTTGATTCCTTATATTGCTTAAATTGATCTCTAAGTCCACAAGCCTGTTTTTTGCAAGGAGGGGTGTTAGCTCTAACAAAAAAGTAGATGACTAACTTCTTACCTAAATAATCACTGAGCTTATGAATCTTGCCATTTTGATCTTTCAACTCAAATTCAGGGGCTTTATTACCCTCCACAAGATTTCCTGCAAAAGCGAATGTACCAAATATTAGAATTACTTTAAAAATTAGTTTGAAGAACATAATGTATATTTATTTTGTTAATCCAATCTACTACAAATAATTACAATTCAACAAAAACTTCGGACTTTCTTTTCAAATACTTTGCAGGGAATGAGGATTAGCTATCAATGACTGTATGAGCAATGATAGAAAATATTCTATATTTTTCTTCCTTGTCAAACTTTTTTAAAATGTAAGTGACAGTTCTTTCTTTTTCTCCTAAAACATCTCCATTCTTTTTGAATCTAGTAAAACTCATCTCTAATAATGCAGTATTTCCCCTCAATTTGAAGGTCTCCCATTTATTGAAAGTAGAGTGGCTATAGTTAGAAGACTCAAGAGTTGAAAAAGTAGTGCTGAGAAAGGTTTTTATATTTTCAAAATCATTTAAGAATATTGTTGTGTCCTCAAGAAATAGGACAAAAGGTGCACCATAAATACTATCGGTTATATAATCGGCGTCCCTGTCGCTCCATGCCCCAACAAGATCAAAAACTAACTTTTCAATTTCTGTTGGTACTTGGGGAGTATTAATTTTATTGTTTTGGCAAGAGAATGATACTAATAAAAATAATAAAATTGTAAATCGCATATTAAAATATACCCATCATCCCACAAACAAAAAACCCCACGAATGTGAGGCTTAATGGTAAAATAATGTAAAATATACAGTCTTTTTATGGTAGTGGTATTGGTGGTCCACCTCCAAGTCCTGACGAAATACTTTGCCTAATACTTTTCCTAAATAAAAAAGCACCTAAAGCACCAGCAATTCCTGTTGCCAAAAATGATTTTTTGACACTATTAAATATTTGCTTTTTGTATTCCTTGGAATAGGTTAGTTGATAATATTCATCTTTTCTCCAATTTTCTACGTTTTTTGTATCTAATTGTCTGAAGAAAAAATAAGAACCAAACAAGCCAAATACAGGTATCATAGAAGCTGTGATACTTTCCAATGGATGATTTCCAGTAATGTCAGCATGCTTCCAAGACAAAGCAGCAACCGTCGAACCTGCTATTGGTACGAAAAATAACCATTTTTTCGCATCTTTTTTCGCATCATAAATGGCACGCTCATGAATATTTAAATTTTCATATTCTAAGTCTATAGAAGCTATAGTATTTTGATTTTGTTTTTCTTTCATGCCTTCAGTATTCAGATATTTTCCAATATATTTAGGACCATCTTTCAAAACTAATTTATCTAACCCAGTTTTAGCCCAAACGGAACCAGTAATAAGAAATAAGACTATATATCTACGCATTTGTAAGTGATAATTAATTTATAATTATTAAGTAAAGATAAATAATAATTAAGTTTAAATAAATTAGCAATAAGTAAAAAATCTAACCATCATCCCAAAAACAAAAAACTTCGGACTTTCTTTTCAAAAACTTTGCGGGGAATGAGGATTTACGTTCATTCCTAAATCCTATACGCCTATAGGTGTGTCCCCCAAAAACGTGTCCCCCAAACGGATATTAATGGATATTTATGACTAAGTATGAAAACAAAAAAGCCTCATCGTTTGACGAGGCTTCTCTGGCGAGACAAGTATGTTGCTCTCATTGTCGGGGTAGAGAGATTTGAACTCCCGATCTCCTGCTCCCAAAGTAGGGGTCGGTTTCTTCTACCTACTGATATTATGTAACATAGGTCATAGGCAGTGCTATTGTGTCCTTCAAAAGTGTGTCCTTTTTGCCAATTTTTACCTCATTCACATACATTGAGACTATGGTTGGAAAATCTTGAGACACTCGTTTAAGAGTCATATTTGAATAGACTTCAGTAGTTGTAACTGAACTATGTCCCATCAATAATTTCAAATCATATATTGATGTTCCTTGTATCAATCTTCTCACCTAATTATTAGTTTGAATTCTTTTATTATTAAACACGAACAATATTAGATTTATAGTATTAATAGCAATATGAAAATGAAAAAATTATCCCCTCCCGAAAAAGAATTAGATGATAAACTTCTTCGTTTAAGTAAGACCACTAAAGTTAGACCTAAACAAGTTAAATCGATTGATATATGGCAATTTACAGACTTTAGGCAAGTTAATGAGATTTTCGAAAACTCACCTAAATCAACAGGCTATGATAAAATAAAATATTGGCAAGCACCTAATAATGATAAAGAAAGTACATTAGTTGTGTTAGGATTAAAATAAGTATGAACTATGAACAAATAGACAACCTCCCAAGGGAATATACAAAAAATAAAATAAAAGAATTTTTAAAAGAAGATATCCCCAGAGGAGATCTAACTACAGATAACATTTATAATGCAAAAGAAATAGTAGAGGCACAAATACAAGCAGGTGAACAATTAATTTTCTGTGGAAAAAACATTGTAATGAATACATTTGATAAAGGCTGTAAAGTAAAAAAAATATCAGAAGATGGAAAAAATTATAAAAAAAATCAAATAATTGGTATTATAACTGGTCCAGCAACAGAAATTCTTAAAAAAGAAAGAGTGATGTTAAATTTAATTCAAAGACTCTCCTCAATATCAACAAAAACTTATCAAGTAGCACAAAAAGCAAAGAAATATAACATCAAAATTTTAGATACAAGAAAAACAACACCTGGAATGAGACTTTTTGAAAAATATGCTGTCAAAATAGGAGGGGGTTGGAATCATCGCATGGATTTATCATCGGGGATAATGATAAAAGATAATCATATAAAGGCCGCTGGAGGAATTAAAAAAGCTATTGATAAAATAAGGAGGAAAGAAAATCTATTTAAGATAGAATTAGAAGTTGATTACTACGACCAAATTGAAGAAGGATTGGAATGTAACGTTGATGGTTTTTTATTAGATAATATGAGACCAGAGGAGATTAAAAAATCAGTTCAACTAATAAAACAAAAAAGTAAAAATATTTTTGTTGAAGCATCCGGCGGAATAACAGAAAAATCATTGCAACGCTATTTAAAAACTGGAGTAGATGCAATTTCGATGGGAGAAATAACTCATAGCGTACCAAATATAGATATAAGATTAGAAATCATTTAAAATAATTAATTAAAAAAGTGGACTTTCTTTTCAAATACTTTGCTGGGAATGGGGATTAATACAAACAAAAAACCCCATGAATGTGGGGCTTGATTGGGAATCAAATTATTTACTCTGATTCATTCCATTGCCAGGCAGTATATAGAATAAATGCAGTAGAGCTTATCTCAATGATACTAAAAAATATATAATGTAGTGTGTTATCAGCAGTAAAAAGTGTAGCAGCCTGTATTATAGTCATAATTGAGGCTACAATAATGTTTGCCAACCGATTTGGTTTGTAGGATAATATTCGAGATAAAACAATCATAACCATAGGCAATTCCATTAAAAACGAAAATGCGAGTAGAAACTCTTGGTTTATTTCCATTCCTCCCATCTCACCTTTCATTAATTGTTTTAACGATTCTGAATGAAATAGTGTAAAAATATCGCAAAATATGTAATTCACTGTTACAAAAATCCAAAGAGTCGAAAATAGTACCTTTTTATTCATTAATATTCCTTTACATAATAATCTACTTACACAAATCTACCTATCATCCCACAGACAAAAAACCCCACGAATGTGGGGCTTAAAAATCGTTAAAATAAATAATCAATATTTGATAGCTGTACCATTAACACTTACCATTAACATTGAACCTGTATCACCCAATGTCCCGTAATCAATATCTATACCAACAACACCATTAGCACCCATTTCTCTTGCTTTTTGATTCATCTCATCAAATGCGATATTGCGAGCTTTACTAAGTTCTTCTTCGTAGGCACCAGACCTGCCACCAGTAAAATCTTTTATAGATGCCAAAAAATCTTTAATAAAATTTGCACCTGAAATTGCTTCTCCAGTCACAACACCTAAATATTCTTTAATTTCTCTTCCATCTATATTATGCGTAGTCGTGTTTAACATACTTATATCCTTCATTTTATTAATTAAATCTACCCATCATCCCACAAACAAAAAACCCCACGAATGTGGGTATGGAATCTTGTCCTTTTGTCCCTTCTACGCTAAAAGGGCAGAAGGACATTATATTGGATTTATCAGCTTAAACTCATATGTTAACTCACCTAATTATTAATTTAAATCCATACAACACTTAAAAGTATTTAATACTATAAATGCTTTTAAAACACTATTTACTTAAACCTCATCCCTTCTAAGAATTTTTATAAAATCAGTGTCACTCAACATTATAACAATACACTCCAATTTCAATTTTTTCCAATTTATCTTCTAAATCTTCTAACTTATGCATTATATCATCGATGTCATGATGTCCGTGATTGTTTTTATGTCCATGTTTTTGTCCTGTTAATACAATAAAAGCAAGGATAAGAGAACCACCAGTTATTAGACCTTGTAAGTATGATTTCATAATTAACTCCTTTTTTAATGCTAGGCCATATTACAAAAAATTGGCGTAAAATGTGTGTGCCTCTTACATACAAACCCAACCCCCATGAGTTTTGGGTTGAGGGTGGAAAATTATGTTGAATTAATGGATTACGCTTGTTGGGTATAAAATAACCCTGTTCTTTTTCTTTGAGCCTCTAAAGAAAGTCGGAACGACAGGATTTGAACCTGCGACCCCCACAACCCCATTGTGAGCAGATAACCAGTATTTCACTGCAACTTATCTCTGTATATTGAATAATATTTCTATATAATGCAATCACTTTTAAAATGATGTTCTTTATCTACCTATCATTCCACAAATGAAAAGCCTCACAAATGTGTGGCTTAATGTAAATCATTTGAGGTGTTTAGTCATTTAATCGATATGAAATGTAAGTAAATCTTTAACTTTTTATTTAATTAAGTGTCTAATGTTTTTGGAGATATTTAGTTAATTTAGATATAAATTATTTTTTTTAGCAACCAAAAGCAGGAATCAAAGCCTTTATGATTAATCTATTTAAATTATTTACAGTAATCCTTTTATTTTCATGTAACAAAAATGAAGAACCAAATGAAGGACCATATGAACTAGTTAAAGAAGATACTCTTGTGTCAGCTTTTTTTGGACTAGATAATGCACTACCAAGTTTATTGTGTAATCAACTAGGAATCCTGTTAGATGGTATGCCTGTTAATTTTATATTTCCATTAGATTCTTCTAGTTTATCGAGTACTGATTTTGAAGTTGTAGATAGCTTTGGAAATATACACATCCCAATGTGTGCTGTTTTAGCCCCAGCTAATGAAAACGGAGAAAATCGAACTGTGCTTCTGTTAGGTGAATTTGGTACCGCTGTTACCAATCCACCTGTTGAAGTCAGAGTTGTAGGGGATTTATTTACAATTGATACTTTA
>NZHK01000057.1 GCA_002691285.1 Fidelibacterota bacterium
ATTAACGTTAATTCCTAAAATGCCATACGCCTATAACTACTATAAATGCACTCTTATGGCTTATGGAGTTTGTTCTTGATATTTATTAAGGGGTGCTGATGTGTTCATAAATTTAAATATTAAATAAATTGTATTTAACTTAATTTCAATTTGTAAATAATTGCTGAATGTTAAAAAATTGAAAGTTTTTGAAATTAATGTAAATAATAAAATCCGCAAAGTAGAAGCCGATCCCTCTACACCATTATTGTGGGTTCTGAGAGATAATCTTAATCTGGTAGGTACTAAGTATGGCTGTGGTATTTCACAATGTGGAGCATGCACTGTTCACCTTAACGGTGATGCAATTCGGTCATGTGTTTATCCTATTTCGGCTGTAGGAAAACAAAAAATAACTACAATTGAAGGTTTATCAAAAGAAGGGGAGCTTAGCTATGTTCAAGAGGCTTGGATAAATAAAGATGTTTCACAATGTGGGTATTGCCAAGCTGGACAAATAATGACTGCTACTGCTCTTCTTGAAAAGATTAATAATCCATCAGATGATGAAATTGATAAAGCCATGAGTGGTAATATATGTAGGTGCGGAACGTATACTAGGATCAAGCAAGCTATTAAGTCTGCATCTTCTAACAAAAAATAAAATGGAAATTATTAAGACTAAGATAGGAAGAAGATCATTCTTGAAAACCTCTGGAGCAATAGGAGGAGGTTTGTTAGTAGGTTTTAATTGGTTCCTTAGTTGCAAAACCTTAAGTAACAGGGAAACTTTGAACTCAATTCCTAAAGAATGGTTTAAAATCAACGGATATATTCGTATTGGTGAAAATGGTATGGTAACTATTTTGTCTCCTAATCCAGAGATAGGTCAGAATGTTATGACTTCAATGCCAATGATTGTAGCAGAAGAACTAGATGTTCCTTGGGTAAATGTAATAGTGAAACAGGGAAAACTAGATGAGGATTCATTCAAAAATCCACAATTTGCTGGTGGAAGTCTTAGTATAAAGAAAGGTTGGGACCCATTAAGAATTGCCGGAGCTGCAGGGCGGTATATGCTTATTAAAGCAGCATCTAAAGAGCTAGATATTCCTTTTGAAAATTTAAATACTGACAAAGGAATCATTTTTGATAAATCAAAAAAAATAAAAATTGATTATGGCGAAATTGCTTCAAAAGCAGTAGATATAAAAGTTCCAGAGGATCTAAAGCTTAAGAGTCCAGATAAATATAAAATTATTGGTACTTCAAAAAAGAATGTTGAAGGACCAAAAATTGTTAATGGAGAAGGTTTGTTTGGCATTGATTTTCAAACTGAAGACATGCTTGTTTCAATGATAGAACATCCTCCTGCTTTTGGTATGCGAGCAGGAAGTTTCAATAAAGATGAAATAATAGACATGCCAGGCATTATTGATGCCTTTATTATAGACACCACCATTCCTAATCCTGGTTGGGCAGATGTAAATGCTTTTACTGAAATCATTGCCATTGTTGGTCATAAAACTTGGGATCTTATTCAAGCAAAGAAAAAATTGAAAGTTGATTGGGTAGAGATTGAGTCCCTAGAAAATTCAGAAGAGCATATGATTAGACTTGAAAGAGATTTAGTGTATGGAGAAACAACTGAAAAACGATTAGATGGCAAACCAGATTTAGCTTTTAAAAATGCAGCTAAAAAAATAGAAAGAACATATTCTTGTCCATTCATTGCTCATAATACTTTGGAGCCAATGAACTTTTTTGCTAATGTTCAAAAAAATTCAGTAGAACTTGTAGGTCCAATCCAAACACCTAAAGCACTTGAAAATTCTATATCATCTCTTTTAGGTATTCCAATTGAGAATATTGAAGTAAAGATGACAAGGATCGGTGGGGGATTTGGTAGGAGACTATATGTTCATTTTGGATTAGAGGCAGCATTAATATCCAAAAAGATTGGAGCTCCTGTTAAACTTATGTACGCGCGTGAAGATGATTTAACTCAAGGCATCTATCGTCCAGCTTATAAATCTATTTACAAAGCAGCTTTCAATAATAAAAATGAGTTAATCGCTTTTTCTTTAAAAGGTGTTGGGTTGCCAAGCGGACCGATATTCCCAAATAGATTTCCAGCTGGAGCCATTGAGAATTATTTAGCTGAAAATAAGTCATCTAAAACAAATATTTCTACAGGAGCATGGAGAGCGCCAAAATCAAATTTCACAGCAGGTGCTGAGCAAGCTTTCCTTGATGAAATTGCTGAAATTTGTGAAAAGGACCCCATTGATTTGAGGCTAGAACTTTTAAATAAGGCAATTCAAAATCCTGTAGGAAAAAATTTTGATTATGATCCAAAAAGATTCATCAAAGTTCTAGAATTGGTTAGAGAAAAATCATCTTGGGTAAGAGGTGAAAATAAAAACAAAGGTGTAGCATCTTATTTTTGCCATAGCACATATGTTGCTGAAGTTGTAGAAATGGTCATGGTTAAGAATCAACCAAAAATAAAAAATGTTTGGTGTGCCGTTGATTGTGGAATCGTCATAAATAGGGATAGTGCAAAAAATATGATTGAAGGAAGCATTGTTGATGGAATAGGGCATGCACTATATAGCGAATTGGACTTTAAAAATGGTAGAGTAGTAAATAATAATTTTGATAAATATAGTTTAATAAGATTTAATCAAGCACCTATGAATATTAATGTCTATTTTGTAGAAAATAATTTATCTCCAACCGGATTGGGTGAACCAGGTTTACCACCAGCTATAGGAGCTTTAGCTAATTCACTTTACAGAATAACAGGAAAAAGGTTTTATAACCAACCTTTTTTTGCTAATGACGATCTTTTTAATTCATAGTGATTTAATTTATTTTGGTTATTATAATTCAACTCTACCCATCATCCTACAAACAAAAAATTCGGACTTTCTTTCCAAATACTTTGCGGGGCTTTTAACTTGTAGCGTAATTGCGGTTGCAATGATTTATATTATTAATCCACTGGAGGGTCTAGGTCAGTCACCAAGACCGATAGTTACTCCTCCAGATGCTTAATATGGTGATGAAACACCTCATATTATTACTTTTCATTGGGTTGGGTTTTTGGAATTGCGAAGATATAGACTTACCTAATGCTTGCAATGATATGTATGCGCCAGTTTGCGGTTCTGATGGAGTTACTTATGATAATGATTGTTACGCTGAAAATGCAGTTGCTACAGAATGGACTGAAGGTGAGTGTGAATGAAAAAAAGAACTAAAATCAAGCCCCACATTCGTGGGGGTTTTTGTTTGTGGGATGATGGGTAGATTCCGCGATGGAGAAAATTCAAATTATTTATCCAATATTCCCCTTGGTCTTTTTAACCTTTTTTTCGTTAGCCCATTATAATCGTGTGTTCTCTAGAGAACATAAAAATAATAATATTAAGTCTGAATGGTTTAGACTTTACAAAGGAGACTTACCTGATTCAGCGATTTTAGTTAGAGAGCATTATAAGAATCTCTTTGAATTGCCAATGTTTTTCTTTTTGCTATGTATCATATTATATCTGTTGGATCGGGTAGAGTCAGTAGATGTAATTCTTGCCTGGATTTTTGTATTCTTTAAAATTCTCCATAGTTTCGTACGATTAACAACAAATAATACAAGAAAAAGAGCATATTCATTTACAATATGTTATTTTGCATTACTCTTTGGTTGGATTCTATTAGTTTTTAAACTAATCGTATATTAGATGTTAAGCCCTACAATAGTGGATTTTTTTGTTTGTGGGATAATTGTTAATTTTGGGCATGCGAAAATATTTAGTATTTCTATTAATTGTTACATGCTTTCCTTTCTCTTATGGTAACCAAAGGTTAAACAGGTCTCCTAAAAGTATAATAAATCTTAATCAGTATGATTTTGATTTAGGAACAGCTTCATATTGTAATGAAAGTCAACTTCTTGATTTCATAGAATCAAAAATGGAGACCCATTTTATACCAGGAATACAAATGTCTATTGTAAAGGGAGGAAAAGAGGTGATGATTTAGATCTATTGAGGTTGATAGGAAACACCGGATTAGCATTTTATTTTTGGGGTTTATACCTAGGTAAAATTGATCATAAAGAATAATTTTTTAAAATAATGAAAGATAAAACTACTAAACAAATTATTTTTGGTTTGATTAGAGGGCTAATAGCTCATTTAGTAATCTATCTGATTAGAAATCAATAGTAATTTTCTGTTTTTTATCATTAGGACTGTAGTATGGTTAACAATTTAGATATAATTCTTAAAAACTTTGACAATCCTGATGAAATAAGAAAATTTGAAAAAGGTAAGTTTGAATTGGTAAATTTACCTAAAATGACAATTGGGAAAGCAGTATATGAACCAGGGTGGAAGTGGTCAGAGGATGTATCTCCGTTGAGCGGTACAAAATTTTGTGAAGTAGAGCATTTGGGGATGGTGCTATCTGGTAGTGCTACGGTGGATTTCAAAGATGGAGAAGTACATACTATAAATAAAGGAGATATTTTTTATGTATCTTCAAGACCTCATGATAGTTGGGTAGTTGGAGCGGAGAACTATATATCAATTCATTTTTTAGGCGCTGATAAGTATGCAGATAAATAATTTATATGTTGATTAAAAATTAAATATTACTTTAAAAATGTATAGATAGTTATTATTATTATTCATTGGATTGGCTTGGGGGCGAAGCACTGATTCTTTAATTGTAGATGAAACTTTTTTTGATAATGGAAATTTAAAACATCAAAGATTCTACAAAAATGGTAAAGCTGATGGAAAATGGACTCACTATTATAACAATGGTAATGTTTGGATTGAGGGAAATTATAACAATGGTATCCAAGTAGGTTTATGGACTACGTATTATAAAAATGGGCAAGGATGGACCAAAGGTAATTATAAAAATAATGAAAGAAGTGGAGATTGGATATNCTATAATGATGATGGAANAGTATATGAAAAGAAAGATTATTCACCNTAGATGTTAATTAAATGTTTTTCAGCCCCAAAATTCGTGGGATTTTTTATTTACGGGATGATGGTTAGATTTATCTATGAAGGCCATATATATGGTATTACTATTTTCGTAGTTTGATAATAATGAAGACAACAATAATTAATGTATTTATTGCTCTAGGTACTTTATTCATCCTTTGGTCAGATAATGTACCTGGTTATTTGGCTATCCCTTTTTTGTCCTTGGCGTTAATCCTTAGATTAGTCCAGATAACTACAAAAATGAAATCTTAATTTGAAAAGAATGGTTGCAAGTCTATTTTTATAAGAATAATAACTATACTTGAAACAAAAGCCGATAAATAGAAATATTCTTTTAAATAAGCCCCACATAGGTGGAGTTTTTTGTTTTAAGTATAATATTGGTCTATTTAGTGGTAAAAAACTGAATTCATTAGTAATACAACTGGCCGCTTTAGTAGGTTTTTCTTAGGGCAATGATTAGTAAATTTTTATATGATAAGATTTTCATTATTTTTTGTAATAATCCTTTCTATTATTTTCTGCGAGCCATTTAATGGTTTAACATTAATTTCAAAAGAAGGTTTTGAACCTAATAGTCCTGCTTTAACTCAACTCATAGATAACAATGAAAATNTAATCAACGAATGGATCCATGATACTGGATTATCAGGTATCGCTTATTTATCTCCAGATAGCATCTTATATGTTGGATGTAAAATTGATAATCCTAATGGACCAAACAGGAATGGAAGATTTAAAAAAATGAATTGGGAAGGTGAAGTAGTNTGGGATTATATAATACCTGAAGAATTATGTAGACCTCATCATGATATTGAAATAAAACCGAACGGTAATATTCTTGTTTTATGTAGTGAATTGAGAACCTATGAAGAGTTGCTTGAAGTAGGAATGATTATAGATCAAGTCCCAGACATTAATGTTAATAGAGGTAATATGGATATGGTAGTTGAAATAGAGCCTTTGGAAAATAATCTTGCTAATATTGTTTGGGAATGGCGTTTCTGGGACCATTTAATACAAAATGTTAACCCGAATTTGGATAATTATGGAATAGTTTCTGAAAATCCACAGTTATTGAATGTTAACTCTCCTTCACTTTCATTTTTGGAAGAAGAGCAGCCTGCTGGTGCAGATGCTAATGATTGGATGCATTGTAATTCTATATCATATAATCCTTTATTAAGTCAAATTATGCTTTCATCAAGAAATAGATGTGAATTTTATGTGATTGATCAATCAACTACAATCAATGAGGCTTCATCTAATTCTGGAGGATTCTATGGAAAAGGAGGAGATTTTTTGTATAGATGGGGTAACCCTCAAAACTATGATCGAGGCGATGCTAATGATCAAATATTAAAAGGGCAGCATTCTGTTATCTGGATTCCTTATAGTTTTCCAGGACAAGGAAATATTTTACTATTCAATAATTTTCATAACAGCGATTATTCTACAGTTTTAGAGCTAGTTCCTCCAATTGATCAAAATGGATCATATTTAATAGATCAATCAAATGCTTTTGAACCTAGCAGTTATTTTTGGATATATGCTTTGGATCATTTGGCTGCAGTTAGAGGCGGAGTATGGCGGTTACCAAACGGTAATACAATTATTACTACTTATGAACAATTATTTGAAATTGGATTAAATAATAATACAGAATGGATTTATAATGGGGTATTGTCACCATCAAGAACTATAAAGTACAGCCTTGAATATTTTAATGAATATAACCTTGTGTATGATCTAAATAATGATGGTGCTATCAATAATGATGATCTTGATTTATTAATTTCTTTAGTAGTTACAAATGATTATTCAATTTTGGATGCAGATATAAATCATGATGCATCAATAGATATTTTTGATTTATTATTATTTTCCNATTTTCTAGATTTTATTTAAAAATATTTTAGTAATGTGTACCTTTTATATTCTTGGGAAAAGGTCCTAATGAAGATTGTTTATCTATTTGAAGAAATCTTGCTAATTAATGGAATCAAGTAGTAGAAGCAAATCAAAGATATCTATTTCACTGTTGTAATCTATATCTGCTAAGAAGAGATATTCTTCACTCATAAAATTAGAATTTATAATGTGAGACAGTAGCGAGATAAAATCGTTAAGCGTAATACTATTATCTCCATCAAAGTCTCCGTTCATTGGAGGAAGAATTTGATATAGTTTATTTGCATTAGTGGAAACCAACCAGATTGTTCCATCTGGACCTACCTTGATCGACATTAGATCATCAATTATATCTGTTCCCAATTTATGTATAAGTTGAAATTGATTGGTAGGTTCAAGATCATAGATATGAATGTCTCCGGTAGAGTAATCACTTACTAGAAGGAATGCATTGTAAATATCTATTCCAGTTGGTGATATAAGGCCACTATCGATAACTGTTTCAAAATCTGCACCAATCATACTGTAGTAGCCTTCTATATTTTCTCCATAGGGATCAAGATCACTTTCTATTTCTCCCGCATTGNTATTCATCCTGATAATTCTTTGATTACCAGTATCGCATATATAGAGCATATCATTTGAATGATCTAACACCATATGNCTNGATAAACCTGTTACTCTNTTTACGTAAATTTCATCATAACGATATATNAGNCCATCTGAGTGNTCNTCNCCTCCGTGTTCATGNTCNGGNTGAGGGTCTTGNAAATTNTATTTTNCAATCGTATTGTGGAACCCATCNAAAAGCCAATAAATATTATCTGTTTCNGNAGCAATNCCNANACTAAAAGGNCTTTGNTGNAGCATATCCCAATGNCTACCAAGNTCAGGNCCNTTTTGATTAATTCTTGCATAAATAGNNGTNTCAGCTTCCCAAAGTGTACAGCCTGAGAAGTATCCATTAGGGTTGTTATTTGCATCTTGAACATCAAGTGTATTGGCAAAGCCACCATTATCGCTGAATGCCAAGGCGCTTGCAGTATGCATAAAATGTGCAGAATAGGAATCTTTCCTGTAATCGGACCACTGCGAATCTAAACCAGCATTATAATATGTTACAGTACTACCTCCAAAAGCTGGATCATATACGGCAGAATTTTCATTAATTACCCAAAGTTCATTTGACCTACTAGAATCAGTATGGAAATCTAAATCGCGTGGTCTATAGAGACCATCTGCTGAGGTTCCA
>NZHK01000058.1 GCA_002691285.1 Fidelibacterota bacterium
TCATTCGTAGACTGACTCATATTTACATGATCATTTGGATGTACTGGAATTTTTGTACCCACCTCACCGCCTAGTATTTCAATAGCCCTATTTGAAATGACCTCATTAAAATTCATATTGGTCTGAGTACCGCTACCAGTTTGCCAAACAACAAGTGGAAAGTGATCATCCAATTTTCCATCAATGACTTCCTCAGCAGCACTTTGAATAGCTTTCATAATTTCAGTTTCCAAATTGCCAAAATCATTATTGACTTTAGCTGCTGCCTTCTTTAAAATTCCATACGCTCTTATAAATTCTCTTGGAAAACGTTCACTTCCTATTTTAAAGTTCTCAAAAGATCGTTGAGTTTGAGCTCCATAGTACTTATCAGAGGGGACCTCAATTGAACCAATGCTATCCCTTTCTGTACGGGTATTCATATACTAACTTACTTTCCAAGTATCTCCAGCATTCAATAAATCCTGTACTTTTCCAACTCCNTTTTTATCTTTAGCATGATNAATTTGATCTATCATATCTTGATTATAAGTTGGCTTATCGATGGAATATATTACACCTATCGGCTCAGGAAGGTCAGGGTTAGATGTCCAATTTGATATAATTTGGGCTAATTCTAAATTAGTTTCATCGTGGACTAAAATTTCATCTATACTGTGTTTATCCATATCTACAACTACAGCTTTGGCTCCATCTAATTTTAAGCCCTTTGTTTCTTTAGCGAAAAGCATTGGCTGTCCATTTTTCAATTCAATGACATTATCTAACTTTTCTGATCCAGTATATTCTTCAAAAGCACCATCATTAAATATATTGCAATTTTGATATATTTCAATAAAAGAACCGCCATCATGATTATATGCCCTGTCCATCATTTCTGCTAGATGCTTTTGCCATCTATCGATTGTGCGAGCAACAAATGTAGCTTGTGCACCAAGGGCAAGTGACGGCGGGTTTAAGGGAATATCAATCGATCCATAGGGCGTAGCTTTTGTTACCTTACCCACTTCTGATGTTGGAGAATATTGCCCCTTAGTTAACCCATAAATTCTATTATTAAAGAGCAAAACATTCAAATCCATATTTCTTCTTAAGGCATGCATAAAGTGATTACCTCCTATAGATAGACCATCTCCATCACCTGTAACTACCCAAACGGATAGTTCTGGGTTTGCGATCTTGACACCAGTTGCTACTGCAGGTGCTCTTCCATGTATGGAATGAAAACCATATGTATCCATATAATAAGGAAATCTACTTGAGCACCCAATCCCTGATACAAATACAATATCCTCTTTTTTCCTACCAAATGTCGGCATCTGTTTTTGGGCTTGGGCCAGTATGGCATAATCTCCACATCCAGGGCACCAACGAACTGCCTGATCAGATACAAAATCTTTTTTTGTTAATTGCGTAGTTTGTGTTTCTCTCATAATCTATCCTAATGTTTTATTAACGGCCTCTACAATTGTTGCAGCACCTATTGGTCTACCCCTCACAAGATTTAAACCTTTAGCATCAACAAGGTATTCAGACCTGATTAATCTTAATAATTGTCCGAGATTTATTTCAGGAACTAATATGTTTTTAAATTGAATAAGAATCTCACCTAAGTCTTTTGGAAGAGGACTGATCCATCTTAAATGAACGTGTGATACTTTTTTTCCATTTTCTTGAAGAGTTTCTGACGCTGAACGACATGCGCCATATGTACCTCCCCAACTAAGTATTAAAAGATCACCACTACTTTCACCAAAGACTTCAGTTTCAGCAATATCCTCTTGTACTCTATTTACTTTTTCCTGCCTCGCAACTACCATATTGTGATGGTTTTCTGGATCATAACTAACATGTCCAGTGTTTTCTGCAGTTTCTATACCACCTACCCTGTGTTCTAAACCAGGTGTTCCTGGTATAGCCCAAGGTCTTGCTAAAGTTTTTTCATCTCTGAGATATGGGAAAAAATCACCGTCTGCATTTGGCTTATCAGCAAATTTTACATCAAATTGATCAAGTTCTTCCACCTTTGGAATATTCCAAGGCTCTGAACCGTTTGCAAGATATCCATCTGTTAACAACATCACTGGTGTCATGTGTTTCACAGCTATTCTACAGGCTTCATAAGCTGCAAAAAAACAATCCCCTGGAGTAGCAGCAGCAATTACGGGCATAGGAGCTTCTCCATTTCGACCGTATAGTGCTTGATTTAAATCTGACTGTTCTGTTTTAGTTGGCAAACCTGTGCTAGGACCCCCTCGCTGTACATTTATAACAACAAGAGGTAGCTCTGTCATAATTGCAAGACCGAGTGCCTCTCCTTTCAGAGCAATGCCTGGACCAGAGGTAGTAGTAATTGCAAGACTACCCGAATAAGCTGCTCCAATGGCAGAAGTTACTCCGGCAATTTCATCTTCAGCCTGAAACGTTTTTACGCCAAAATGTTTCCATGCGGAAAGAGTGTGTAAAATATCACTAGCAGGTGTAATTGGATAACTTCCTAAAAATAACTCAAGTCCGGACTTTTCTGCAGCAGCTAGAAGGCCAAGTGAGGTAGCGTAATTCCCGTTAATATTTCGATATGTTCCTGGAGGCAGAGACGCCTTTTCAACTTTAAATCTAGTAGTGAATAACTCAGTGGTATCTGCATAATTATATCCAGCATTCAACGCTCTAGTATTTGCTTCAATAATAGCATCTTTCCCAGCGAATTTTTTCTTTAGCCATGATTCGGTAGCATCCAGAGGACGATCGTACATGTAAAATAGAACACCTAGCGCAAAAAAGTTTTTAGTGCGGAGAACTAATTTGCCATTTAAGTCAAGATCTTCACAGGCAGCTTTTACCATTTTATTCATTTCAATAGGTATAACAGTAAAATAGTCATCCAATGAACCATCCTCAGAAGGATTTGAATCATATCCTGCAAAATTAAGATTCTTTTTTACAAATGCATCTGTATTCATTATAATAGTACCACNTGGGATTACATCTTTTTGATGCACTTTTAAAGCGGCAGGATTCATCGCCACCAAAACATCTGGCTTATCACCTGGAGTATGAATGTCTTTTGATGAAAATTTTAGCTGAAAAGCACTCACCCCAGCTAGAGAACCTGCAGGTGCACGAATCTCTGCTGGGAAATCAGGTAATGTACTAAGATCATTACCAACGATAGCTGTAGTTTCTGTAAAGCGTCCACCTGTTAATTGCATTCCATCCCCAGAGTCCCCAGCAAATCTTATTACGGCCTCATCGATTGTTTTAAAATTTTTACCCATTTTTGTTATGTACCTTATTACCCANTTTTATAANAAAAATTAGATNTAAAAAACTTTTGAANATTTGTTTTATAATAGTTTTTAGCCAAAATTNTTGNTNTTGAATTTAGGCAGNTGCCCCTTATTCCAAAAACAAATTAATTATACTTATTTCTTATTTTTTTTTTAAGATTTAAGACTACTAAATAACTGATTAAGAGTTTTTTGCAATGACAAAAATACCCCAATATCCGCTGAAACAAAAACTTAGGTATGCAATGGATAATTACATGTCTAGAGGAAGCTCTTCCATTTTTATGGCGCTACTGTTTACCTTCTTAATCGGGTTCCTTATTATGGTTCTTATCAGATTGGTAGCCAACTCTTTTTTACCAGATGAAACTCTGAATAGTTGGTTAGATATTCCCTGGAGAGTATATGTTGCTGTAATGGAAGGATCTGCTGCTGAAACAGATGGCGACAGTAATTGGCTGGCAAAACTCAGTTCCATTTTAGGTGTTATGGTGGGATTAATTCTATTTTCTAGTATGGTTGCATTTATTACCAGCGTTTTTGAAGCAAAGTTAGATGACCTGCGTAGAGGACGCAGTTTAGTATTAGAAAATAATCATACTTTAATTCTTGGATTTGGTGATCGAATTCTTGAAGTTATTCGAGAATTAATCGAGGCAAATGATTCAGAGCCAGATGCAGCAATTGTCATTTTAGCAGAAGATGATAAAGAATATATGGATAACTATATACGCGATAATATTTTAGACTTTAGGACTACTCGAGTAATTACAAGATCCGGTGTCGTAACCAACATCAACAATTTAAAAAAAGTAATTGCCGAAAATGCTAAATCCATTATAATTATTAATAGTGCAGCAAGTTGGCAACCTGAGCAGGAAAAAACCCTTGCTGATGCTTTGGTTTTAAAATCAATTATGTCAATAATTGCAGTATGCGAAGGTAAAGAGCATCCACCCATTGTATGTGAAATCCATGCGGACCGTGATCGAGATCTTGCTCAAAATATTTCAAATGGTACAGTAAAAGCTTTGAATGAAGTAAGCGTTTTATCTCGAATGATAGCCCAGTTGGCCCTTAGCCGAAATGGCCTATCTGTGGTTTATGGTGATATGGTTGGTTTCGATGGAAATGAGTTCTACTTCTATAAACCAAAAGAGGGTTGGTCTCACAACCTTACCTTTCAAGAAAGTATAAATCGCTTCAATAGCAGCACACCAATGGGAATACATACAACAGAAGGAAAAATCATCTTAAACCCACCAAAGGACATGCTTATAAACCCTAATGATGAACTCATTATTTTTGCTGAAGATGATTCCACAATTAAGTATTTTGATAAACCTGTTTTTTCTCCTACCATTAATTCAATTCCAAAAGCAGACTTAGATGTTCATACTCAAAGAGTTGCTTTATTAAACTGGACACCAAAAACAAAAATAATTGTTGAAAAACTTTGTAGCTACTTAACAAAATATTCTGAAATAGAAGTATTTTCCTCATCATTATCTAATGAGATAAAAAACACAAAAAAAGCATTAGCAGATAGATATCCTGATATAAAAATNAATTTCCAAATTATTGATTTTAATGAATTAAAAGAATTAGAAAATATAGATCCTCAAAGTTTTGATAGCATCCTTATCCTCTCCCCAGGAGGGGCAACAATTGAAGAAATGGATGCCTATGTAATATCACTTTTAATCAGAATAAGGCAAATACTCATAGCANAAATTGATACAAAACCTAAGANCTCTAAATGGCCAAAGCTGATTACTGAAGTAATGGATAGTGAAAATATAGATATNATTTTAAATAGCGGAGTTGAAGATTTTATGGTATCAAACCAATTTGTCTCACAAATTATGGCTCAAGTATCGGAAGAACCATTAGCTTTAGATGTCTATGATGATTTATTTCGTGCGGATGGTAGCGAAATATATATTAAACCTGCTTCTAACTATTTTGATTTTTCTGAAACTGATTCAATTAGTATTCAATATGGAGAATGTATGCAAGCAGCTCAATTACNCAATGAAATAATTTTAGGATTGCAATTCTATGAGGAGCAAAAAAATAAAGAAAACATGTTTGGAATTAAGTTAATTCCAGATAAAAGTGAGGTTTTTACTATTTCTTCAAAAGATGGNTTTGTTTCNCTTGCCCAAGATGAAGGTTAGNTATAAAAATTATGAACGATCGAGATAAAGTAAGACTGACTACTCTTAGTCACGGATCTGGCTGAGCTTGTAAAATTGGTCCGGGTGACCTTTCCGAAGTTTTAGCTAATTTAAAACAGCCAAATCATGATTCTGTAGTGGTAGGATTTCAAGGTGCAGATGATGCAGCTGCAGTACGTATAAATAATGAAAAATTATTAGTCCAAACTGTTGACTTTTTTACACCTGTTGTAGATANCCCTTATGATTTTGGACAAATTGCGGCTGCGAATTCACTTTCTGACATTTATGCAATGGGCGCAAANCCATTGTTTGCACTTAACATCGCAGGGTTTCCTNTAAAANATCTACCAAAATCAATGTTTACTGAAATTCTACAAGGCGGAGCAGATAAAGCNAATGAAGCTGGNATACCTATTGTTGGAGGGCATTCTNTTGATGATAANGAACCCAANTACGGTTTGGTGGTAACAGGAGANGTTCAAGAATNAGAAATGTGGAAAAATTCNGGTGCACGACCTGGTGATTCTTTAGTATTAACCAAACCACTTGGTACAGGAATTATCGCAACTGCAATAAAGAAAGGTTTAATCTCTGATGATATAATAAAAATAGCAGTTAGAAATATGTCCATGCTTAATAAAAATGCAGCAGAAGGTTTAAAAGGGCTTGATATTCATGCTGTAACTGATGTAACCGGTTTTGGTTTACTAGGACACTTAGCAGAGGTGTGTAAAGGCAGTAATGTTTCCGCAGAAATTTATTTTTCAGAATTGGACTTTCTCCCTTCGGTGCGCAATTTGGCTGGATCTGGTATTGTACCTGGAGGAACAAAAAGAAATTTTGAATACTTAACAAATGATATAAAGTTTGATTCTAAGNTTAACTCTACTCAAAAGTATTTAACTTGTGATGCCCAAACNTCAGGCGGATTACTTGTAGCCTTGAGCTATAATGATGCAAAAACATTTGTAGAGTCAATTTACCCTGGNGCAAAAATTATCGGTCATATTTCTGATAAAAATTCTAAACTTATAAAAGTAACCTAACTATATACGACTATTATTATCGTATAATATACTTGATCTATATNCCTTTTATTTTATAATATAANNNAANAGTTATTTATTTATGTTAAAAATCACAAGAAAAGTGGAGTACGCATTAATTGCTCTCCGTCATCTTCAGCAAAATGATCGAGGAAAATTATGTTCTGCAAAGACNTTATCTTTGGAATATGGAATTCCTCAGGAATTACTTGCTAAAATTCTGCAGAAATTATCTAAAGAAAATATTATCCTATCAGTNAAAGGACCAAAAGGNGGCTATAAAATTTCTAAAGATCCAAACACAATTAATATGACAAAATTTTTTGAAATTATGGAAGGTCCTATGGGTATCGTAGATTGCTATTTTGATAGTAATTGTGAACAATTAAATGGGTGTACTATTAGAGANCCAATAAATCGTATTAATAATAGTATNCGCAANATGTTTGATAAAATGACTTTAGCAGATATAACATTCAAATGAAAGCAAAAATAATAGATATTCTTAAACAATGCTATGACCCAGAGATCCCTATTGACCTCTGGAATCTNGGCCTAATATACGATATTGACATNACTACCACTGAAAATAACAAAAACGATGTAAAGATTACGATGTCACTAACTACTCCAGGGTGTACGATGGGACAACACATGGCAGATGATATTAAAAATAAAGTCAAAGCATTAGAAAAAATAAATAATATTGAAGTAACCGTAACTTTTGACCCTCCTTGGACACCAGAGATGATGACCGACTATGCCAGAGAAAAATTAGGATATGATCCTGTAAAAACTAATAATAACGATCAAAAAATTAATGTGGAGTGGGAATGAAAAACACACTAAATGAACAAGAAAAATTAATCCAATCCAAACAAAAAGATTTTCAAAATGCATCGATTTTTGTTACGAAAAATGCGGTTAACAAGCTTAAAGGCGTTATGAAATCAGATAATAAAGAAAATTACTTTTTGCGTATGTCTGTTGAAGGAGGTGGCTGCTCTGGTATGACATACAAAATGGATTTTGATGAAAAACAAAAAGAATTTGATAAGGTTTTTAAAAGTAATGGATTAACCATTATTTGCGATCTNAAAAGCTGGTTATATCTTAAAGANGTTAAAATTGATTATTCAGATGATCTNCTAAATGGAGGTTTTAAAATTACAAATCCCAATGCTGAAAGNACATGTGGTTGCGGAACCAGTTTTTCTGCCTAATAAATTATCTATACAAAATATAAAAATGTCAAACGAACAGCAAATAATANAGTCGAATCTAAATAAAGATTATGAATATGGTTTTGTGACAGATATTGAATCTGAAACTCTTCCTCCTGGNTTAAATGAAAATGTTATCCGCACCATATCTAAAAAGAAAGATGAACCTNAATGGCTTTTGAATTGGAGATTAAAATCCCTGAAACTTTGGAAAAAAATGAAAAAGCCCAAATGGAGTAAAATTTCCTATCCAGAAATTGATTACCAATCCATAAGCTATTTTTCAGAACCTAAGAAGAAACAGCTTTCTAGTCTAGATGAAGTAGATCCTCAACTTTTGGAAACTTATAATAAATTAGGCATCCCACTTGACGAACAAAAAATGTTAAACGGGATAGCGGTAGATGCAGTTTTTGATAGTGTATCTGTAGCAACGACATTCAAAGATGAACTAAAAAAAGCAGGAGTTGTTTTTTGCAGCTTTTCTGATGCTGTGAAAAACTATCCAAAATTAATCCAAAAATATNTAGGTACTGTAGTTCCTAGCTCAGACAACTATTTCGCTNCACTGAATTCTGCCGTATTCACAGACGGCTCATTTGTATATATTCCAAAAGGTGTTCNTTGTCCTATGGAACTCTCAACTTATTTTAGAATAAATGAAGCAAAAACAGGACAATTTGAAAGGACCCTTATTATTGCTGATGAAGGCAGCCATGTAAGTTATTTAGAGGGNTGTACAGCACCAATGAGAGATGAAAACCAACTTCATGCTGCAGTTGTAGAATTAGTGGCACATAAAGATGCTACAATAAAATATTCAACGGTTCAAAATTGGTATCCAGGAGACCCTAAAACTGGGAACGGTGGTATTTATAATTTTGTAACAAAAAGAGGGACCTGCTTGGGACAAAACTCAAGAATCTCATGGACACAAGTTGAAACCGGATCAGCAATTACATGGAAATATCCTTCTTGTATTTTAAAAGGTGATAATTCAGTTGGTGAATTCTATTCTGTGGCTGTTACAAATAATTTTCAACAGGCTGATACGGGTACAAAAATGATTCACATNGGAAAAAATACGAANAGTACTATTATATCCAANGGCATCTCCGCAGGTAAAGGGCAACAAACTTATAGAGGTGAAGTAAAGATTATGAAAAATGCAGAGAATTCAAGAAATTTTTCACAATGTGATTCGATTCTAATTGGTGATGAATGNGGTGCTCACACATTTCCTTATATTGAGGTAAAAAACCCTACCGCTAAAATGGAACACGAAGCCACAACATCAAATATTGGAGANGATCAATTATTTTANTGTGCACAAAGAGGTATCTCTATTGACGATGCTGTATCTATGATTGTAAATGGATTTTGNAAAGAAGTTTTTAATGAGTTACCAATGGAATTNGCTGTTGAAGCAACAAAATTAATGGAAGTAACCNTAGAAGGAAGTGTAGGCTAACCCCTTNACCTATAAAATAATGTTAGAGATAAAAAACCTTCACGCNAAGGTCGAAAATAAATCCATATTAAATGGAATTAANTTAAATATTAAACCTGGTGAGATTCACGCCATAATGGGAAANAATGGATCTGGGAAAAGTACTCTNTCCAATATTATTACCGGTAAAGAAGGATATGAAGTAACGCAAGGGGATATAAAATATAAAAACGAATCTATAACTGAATGGACCCCTGAAAAAAGATCACTTCATGGAATCTTTATGTCCTTNCAATACCCNGTGGTAATGCCTGGAGTCAACAATACCTATTTTTTAAAGGCAGCTTTAAATGCCAAAAGAAAATACAATGGCCAAAAAGAATTGGATGCTGCTGGATTTTTAAAGATAATCAAAGAAAAACTTCANGACCTTAAAATGGATTCTTCTTATNTACAACGTGCTGTTAATGATGGATTTTCTGGGGGTGAAAAAAAAAGAAATGAAATTCTTCAAATGCTCACATTAGAGCCTAGCCTTTCAATTCTAGATGAAACAGATTCNGGCCTNGATATTGATGCTTTAAAAATCATTTCAGATGGAGTAAACAGATATAAATCTCCAAAACATTCCTTCTTGATTATCACACACTACCAGAGGTTATTGGAGTATATAGAACCAGATATTGTTCATGTACTAATTGATGGAGAAATTGTCAAGTCTGGCACTAAAGAACTCGCATTAAAATTAGAAGAAAANGGATATGGCTGGTTGGAAAAATGAACACTTCTAGTTATCAGTCAGAGTTTNAAAAATTACTAANCAGAGACTATTTTTCTCCAAAGATTAATCNCCAAAGAAAAAATGCTTTTGAAGAATTTTTAAAGAAAAACTTATCCAAAAAAGCTTGGGATGATCTTCGCTTTACGAATCTTTCAGCATTAAAAAAGAACGATTTNCGNATTTCTGAAGTTTTNGACGCNCCAAAAAAGAATTTTAAGTACCCAGAAGNAGTGACTGCNGATAATTACAAAATCGTNTTCAATAACGGTCACTATCAAAGTCAATTAACTACTTTGCCAAAGGGTATAGAAATATTCACAAATCTAGAATATTATGATAACNATAAAAATAANGTTGCGCAACCAACTGTTTCACCTTTTGATTTACTTAATACTGCCTTTATGGATAGCGGAATGTCTTTGATTGTTGAAAAAAATATAGAAATAAAATCTNCTATCCTTTTAGTTTTTATNAATANAGGTAAAGATCAAATAATGATTTCCCCTAGAATTCATATTGACATTGGTAAATCTAGCTCTATTTCTTTGATTGAACATCATATAGGCNTTGGNAGTGGAAATTTTTCAAATTCCACTACAATTTTTTCATTGAAAGAAAACAGTCACTGTAAACACATTAGATTACAAAAGGATTCAGATCAAGCCATAAACGCAGGAAACATCCATTTAGAACAAGAAAAATATTCAAAATATTATCTCTCACACTTCGGTTTTGGATCCAGCCTAGGATCCATTGGGGTAAACTCAGATTTAAACGGGCAGGGAGCTGAATGTCATTTAANCGGTCTATGTCTAACAAGAAATCATCAACACTTAGACACTCATATTCTGATTAATCATAAAAGTCCGAATTGCATAAGTTCCCAAAATTTTAAAACTGTTTTGAAGGATTATTCTTCCGGGGTCTTTAATGGTAAAGTTATGGTTGAGAAAGATGCTCAAAAAACAGATTCAAATCAATCAAATAAAAATATATTACTTTCAAAAAATGCACGAATGAATTCCAATCCACAACTAGTTATTAATGCTGATGANGTAAAATGCTCCCATGGCTCTTCCACTGGTGAAATTGATCAAGATGCTTTATTTTATCTGCGTTCTAGAGGNATNGATTATAAAGCTGCAAAATCAATATTAATTCATGGGTTTGTTTCTGAAATATTTGATTCAGCAGATAATCTAGAAATAATTAATTATATAAAAAGTGATTTTGATAAATGGATAGAAAATTAGATTCAACTTCAACTATCAAAGAAGAGCTTAAAAATCTTAAAGAAATCTTCGAAATTTTTGACAATCCAAAAGATAAATTTCTCCAACTCATGGATATGGCAAAAGACCATAGACCACTTCGCAATAAGGATAAAATTGAATCAAATAAAATTTATGGCTGCTCTTCTCAAGCATGGGTAGTAGCAAAAAATCATGGAAATAAAACCTATACATTCCACACAGATTCAGATGCACTAATTGTAAAAGGCCTTCTAAAGATTTTAGAAAAAATATTTAACAATCAAACGTCTGAAGAAATTTTATCAGTCAATAGCCAATATATTCTTCGAACTATAGGATTGGAGGGTTCTGTGACGAGTCAAAGAAACAATGGTTTTTCAAGTGCAGTTAATAAAATTCATGAAATAGTCCAATGAATAGTATACCGAAAGAATCAATAAGACTTTTACGAGACGTGGATGCCTACATGGTTCCATCAGGAGATGAGGTAAAATTATTAGCAGGAAATCTAGTCCGAATAACTCAAGCCCTCGGTGGTAATTATACAGTAATTATGAATGGNAATATGGTGCAAATTACATCAGAAAATGCCGATGCTTTAGGCATCGAATTGGACGAAAAAGAGTCAACTGAAATCAAAGGCGATCTCGAACAACAAATTTGGGATCAATTAAAAACATGCTATGACCCTGAAATACCAGTCAATATTGTTGAATTAGGACTGATATATGATCTCAAGATAAAAGATGCTCAAGCAGGAAAAGAAGTAGCGATAAAAATGACATTAACAGCTCCAGGGTGTGGAATGGGACCTGTAATTGCAGATGAAGTAGACAGAAAAATCAATGGGCTTAAAGANGTTGGAAGTGTTTCAGTTGATTTAGTTTGGGAGCCAATGTGGAATAGAGATATGATGAGTGAAGAAGCTCAATTAGAACTAGGCATGATGTGATGTCACAATTATCAAATNAAATTAAATCTGATTTTCCAATTTTTGAAGGGTCNGATTTAGTCTATTTAGATAACGCAGCCACAACTCAAAAACCTCAATCCGTACTGGATTCAATTAATTCTTCATACACTGAATCAAACGCCAATGTACACAGAGCATTATATTCTCTTGGTGCTAAAGCCACAGAAAAATATGAAGGAGCACGAAAAAAAATATCCGCATTCATTGGTGCAAATTCTAGCAATGAAATAATATTTACTAGTGGTGCAACTGAATCACTTAACTTGCTTGCATATTCTTTGGGAAATGATATTAACCCAGGAGATGAAATCCTTATTTCTGAAATGGAACATCATTCGAATATTATTCCTTGGCAACAATTGGCAAAACGAACTGGTTCTANAATTCGATATATCCCCGTAACCGATGATGGAGAATTAGATTTAAGNCAATCAGATNATTTATTTAATNTCAAAACCAAAATTGTATCGNTCACTCACATTTCCAATGTTTTGGGNACNATTAATCCTATCAAAAAAATTAGTTNTCTTGCTAATNAATGTGGTGCNGTACTTATANTNGATGGAGCTCAAGGTGCNGCTCATAAAAAAATAGATGTCAAAAANTTAGGCTGTGATTTTTANGCTTTTTCTGGACATAAAATGTTAGGCCCTACTGGTAGCGGTGTTNTATGGGGTAAATATGAATTATTAGATAAAATGGATCCTTTCATGGGAGGTGGTGAAATGATTGATAAAGTAACCATGACNACTGCAACATGGAATGANACACCATATAAATTTGAAGCAGGTACCCCCAATTTTATTCAAGCAATTGGTCTAGGTGCTGCAGTAGATTACTTAGAAAATATTGGCATGTCTAACATCACAAATCATGAAAAACAATTAACCAATTATTGCTTAGATAAATTNCATAAAATAGANAATNTAAAAATCCATGGCTCTGCCAAAAGTCGTATTGGAGTTATTAGTTTTAATATAAAAAATATACATCCTCATGATTTAGCACAATTTTTGAATGAATATAACATTGCTGTAAGGGTTGGACACCATTGCGCACAACCTCTTTTATCAAAATTAAATGAAACAGCAACTGCTCGTTTAAGTACTTATTTGTATAATGATGAGCAAGATATTGATAAATTATGCAAAGCTTTGAATGAAATAATATCATACTTTANATGAAAACAATTCTCTTAGANGACTTTCTTGATGATGGGATAATACGTGAAAAATCTTTCCGAAAAATGGTCAAAGAGCACGATATGAAGCAATATGATGGTGAAAAAGTCATTATAAAAGGATGTGCTAGCGTCACTGTTCCCACTTGGGCATATTTAATTTTGGCATCACAAGTTTCACAATTTGCTAGTAAGATATATTATGGGGAACCTCGTTATGCTGTGAAAATTTTTAATAGAAGCGAATTAACATAATGTCAAAACATCGTGTAAGTTGGAAAGACTANTTCATGAATATTGCTCGTGAAGTTGCAACACGATCAACTTGTGANAGAAAACATGTGGGAGCTGTTATTGTAAGAGAAAAAACAATACTTTCAACAGGATATAATGGAAGTATTAAAGGTCTTCCACATTGTGATGAAGTAGGATGTGAAATGGTAGATGGACACTGCGTTAGGACCACTCATGCAGAGGCAAATGCTATAGTACAAGCTGCCAAAAACGGCATCCAGATAAACCAATCTGAAATCTATGTAACTGCCTCCCCCTGCTATGACTGTTTTAAATTAATCGCAAATGCTGGAATAAATTTAATTTATTATGATGAATTCTATCGAGATAAACGCATCATTGAAAAATCGAAAGAAATAGGCATTCAATTGGCGAGTTTGGAAGATTAANCCTAANTTTCGGATATGAATGTCCGAACCATAAACTACAAAGATTCTAATAATAGCCACGAATTTACTCGCTCATTAAGACAAACTGGGTTCGGAGTATTAAATAACCATCCAATAGATTTTAATCTTATTTATGATGTATATAATGAATGGGAAAAATTTTTCAATGGTAAACACAAACAAAAGTATCTTTTTGATTCTGTAAAGCAGGATGGCTTTTTCCCTCTTGGAACAGAAAATGCTAAGGGTGCGGTGATTAGTGACATTAAAGAATTTTATCACTTCTATCCTTGGGGAAGGCTTCCAAGTGACTTAAGCAGTAATACCAAAAAACTTTACAAAGAACTTGTTTCCCTTACTTCTACTTTACTTCATTGGATCCAAGATGAAACTCCAGAGCATATTAAATCCTTATTCTCCACTCCTCTACCGGACATGATAATTGACAGCAAAACTCATTTATTAAGAATTATCCACTATCCTCCTCTGGATGGTACAGAAGAACCGGAAGCAATTAGAGGTGCCGCTCATGAAGATATAAATTTAATTACTCTTCTTGTTGCTGGCACGGAACCTGGCTTGCAAGTACAAGATATTAATGGTAACTGGCATGATGTGAGTTGCGATCCAGGATCTCTGGCAATTAACTCAGGTGATATGCTTCAAGAAATTTCTGGGGGATATTTTCCATCCACCACTCACCGTGTTGTGAATCCAAGTAATAATATCGAAAATAAAAGTCGCTTCTCGATGCCATTATTTCTTCATCCAAGAGATGATATCATTCTATCTAAGCGTTACACTGCCAGAAAATATTTAAATGAAAGACTGAAAGAGATCGGCCTTAAAGATTAAATATGAAGAGATTACTGATTTTTTTCTTTTTATCAATCTTGATAAAAGCAGAAATATTTGATATCTCTATCCCTGAAAATGATACTGCTAGTTATACCTATGCTGATTTTCGAATTTGGATAAATGATTCTACCGATACACTAAGAGGAATNTATTGGTTNATGCANCCCAACAATGGAGATTCNAGAAATATTGTTACAGATACTGCATATCAAAATCTAGCACAGGGACAAAACTTTGCAGTTTTGGGTGCTCATATTTTTAATATGCATATGGATACTGGTATCGGCGATGCAGTTATAGCAGCGATGGACTCTTTTGCAATANTATCTGAACATCAAGAGCTTTCTTTTATTCCTTTCTTTATTAATGGATACTCTTGGGGAGGGCAATTTGCATATCACTTTACAAAATGGAAGCCAGAAAGAATAGTTGGATTCATNACTCAGAAAGGTGGGTATCATGATACTACCAATGCTGAGTTAGCCATTCAAGTACCCGCTCTTATGATCGTTGGTGAAAATGATCTTGATTACCGAATTGAAAATTTAACAAATATATTTCTAAACCACCGTCCAGAGGGGGCAAAATGGATTTTAGCAAAGGAACCAGGAGCAGGACATTCCCTTGTAACAGACTTTAGTTTTTTAAATTCTTTTTTTAATACTGTAGTCAATCTCCGAATTCCANACANTANAAATCTATTTGAACCAATTATACTTAACTCACTTTCCGACAGTATCGGTTGGCTAGGAAATCAAGACACATACACCATNGGNTCTTGGGAATGCTATNANAGTAANAAAGACTCCTCATCATGGTTTCCNTCAAGACTNNTAGGTGAAAAGTGGCAAAATTTTGTTTCTGAATTTNCTANCGANACTAGCTCCTGTTATCCTANNTTAGATAGTNGNTATGTACTTTTTACTGTTGGNATACATGGNGAAANCNATGAATCTAATTTCATAGTAGCNACAAACAATTCATCNCTAATTGNACAATGTTATGCCCANTTAGAACTGCCTGAAACNGANNGANNNTTACATATNAATGGATNTCTAGATCANANTAATGGNGGTTTTAANACTCCATGGAANTGGCATATAATTCCNAATGAATGGGAANTAGCAGANATGTCNNTTGNNACNTGCNACGGATCNCCATTCGATGTAGAAAATAATTTANANTATTGGATNNATGATGTTGGTCAACTTTGTAACTGGGGAAGCTACATNAAAAATGAAATTATATCTGNTTGTAATNNTAACGAGGTCTCCCTTTGGGATAGNTGTTACTCTATANCTAATACTACTGAATTNGATCTCNNTNNCTATAATTTATCTGGCNCTATNNANCCAGAGATTGGTNCTTTANNCAATNTAANCTANNTTAATCTTAGATNNAATAANCTNANAGGTTCTATTCCTGAATCCATAGGNAATCTTACTAACCTTNCTACNCTAAGTTTGTCAGATAATTTTCTTGAAGGAGAAATACCNGTTGAATTAGANANTCTTNCNAATTTAGAAAATTTATACTTACANAANAATCAATTGTCTGGAGAAGTACCTNATATCTTTCATGAANTGAATAACCTTGTANATTTAACTCTTTTTGAAAATCAACTAAGTGGAAATNTTCCAGAAAGCCTATGTGATATTTATAACAATATAGAATATCTAGGACTCTACACAAACCTCTTCTGNCCTCCTTATCCTAGCTGNATCACNNATGAAGATTTAGGTNNTCANGACANAACCAATTGCGATTTTGCTTTCATCAATAAAGANAATNNTTTNTNAGATTTNNNACTTTTNANTGTTTANCCNAATCCATTTAATCCTATCACAAATATTCAANTTAGNACCTCNAATAATTCCNACNTTGAAATTTNTGTTTATGACATTAAAGGNANNCAGNTNTNCTCTNTTNTANAAAANAGACAAATAAGTGGGNATCANTCNNTNCAAATNAATGGNTCTGAATGGGAAACTGGAATTTATTTTTTAGAATTGAAGAAGGGAAAAAATAGATTNATNAAAAAAATAATGCTCATAAAATAGTTCTATTTAGATAAACTTTGAGAAACCATTTCTGCAATATCAAGCACCTTTATGTTTTCTTCATTCTCAGTAGTCTTGACTCCGTCTTCTAACATAATATTACAAAAATTGCATGCGGCCGCAACAGTACTGGCTTTGGTACTNACCGCCTGTTTTACCCGATTCTGATTAATTCTTTCNCCNGTTTTTATTTCATACCACATATTTCCNCCTCCTGCTCCACAACAAAAAGATTCNGANTTTGNCTTTTCCATNTCNTTAATCTTTCCATCTCNAAGAACAGATTGAAGAACACTTCGAGGCGCATCATACTCATTATTATGCCTTCCAAGATAACATGGATCATGAAAGGTTACATCTTCATCTACCCAAGGTTGAGGTTCAATTTTATTTTCTTGAATGAGTTCATCTATAAATTGAGAATGATGAACAACATCAAGCTCAATTCCCATCTCCGCATAATCGTTTTTTAAAGTGCTAAAACAATGAGGACATTGCGTAACGATTTTTTTAAACTCATATTTATCAAAAGTCTTTCTGTTTTGTTCTGCCATAGTTTGGAAGAGATATTCATTGCCAATCCTACGTGCTGAGTCTCCTGTACACATCTCTTCATTACCTAAACATCCATAATCAATTTCCGCCTTGTTTAATATATCTGCAACCGATTGAGATATCTCTTTTCCTCTGTTGTCATATGCACCACTACATCCCGCCCAATAAAGAACATCTACTTTTTTCTTTTCACGCATAAGTGGAACGTCATATCCATCCATCCATACTTCCCTATCTTGCGGGGAAAGTCCCCATGGATTACCATAGTTTTCCATTTTCTCAAAGGTTTCCATTGCCTCTTCCGGAAACTTAGATTCCATCATAACTAAATCCTGTCTAGCTTGTAAAATATCTACCATAGGCTCGTTTCCAACTGGACATACCTCAACGCAGTAACCACAAGTTGTGCAACTCCAAGCTGCCTCTTCCGTTAACATCCAATTGGTCAAAGCCTTATCAATTGCTTCTCCTTTCGCTAAAAGATCTAAATTTTCATTGAAAAAATACCTTTTGTTTATTTCCAATGCAGACGGAGATAATTCTTTTCCTGTCTCATAGGCTGGGCATGCATCTTGGCACCTACTGCATTGAATACATGCATATCCATCCAGCAATTGAGTTTGAGGTAAATGCTCAATCTGAGCGGCTCCAAATTGTTCAACATCATCATCTTCAAAGTCAATTTTTTCTAAAGCAGCCATTGATTTTCTATCTGTTTTTGCCATGATATTAAGAGGTCCCATAAATAGATGCGCATGCTTTGAATAGGGGAAATAAGGTAAAAAAAGCAAAATTAGTCCTAGAGCGAGCCACCATGTAATATGCTCCATTATTATAATTGTATTGTAATCCATCCCAATCCATATTTTTGCTACCAAATTAGCTGCAGGTTGAGACCAGTCAGGATGTGATCCAGCAATTTCAAAAGATGCCGATAAAAACCTTGATCCAACATGAAGGATAATAAATGATCCCACTAAAAGAGAATCAAATCTCATACCTTTTAAAGCAGAGTCCGAAATCATAACTGGTGTATTGATCTGCAAACGTTTGTCTTTTAAAACAAACCTTCTTATCAAAAAGTATATTACACCTACAAGCACCAATACCGTAAAAATATCAACAAAAATTCTATAGATGTCTCCTATGAAATGGTTTGGAAGAAATTTAAAATCTGGTATAAGACCATACAAAACATCAATGACATTAACAAAAAGATAGAGTGAAAAACCCCAAGCCACTAGAGCATGAACAAACCCCACAACTGGTCGAGTGTTAAAGAGTGTTTTTTGTGAAATAAATGTATCTAAACCCGCTTTCCAATTCTGAGCGACTTTCTTCCAATCAATCGGGTCTTTTCCCAGCCTGATCACGCGAAACATTTTTGTAAAGGTGATGTAAGATGCACCAAAACAAGTAATAGCTAAAACGATAAAAATTATTTTTTCAGGAGCTGTCAGCAATTTTTTTCTTTATGAGATTAATAACGTATTAGTTATATAAATAACGTTAACGTAACTTAATAAAAAGTCAAAGTTAATTTCCATAGTTCATTTCAATTTACGTTTTAAAGTAGTATGAAGAAGAAAAAAAGTGCTATTGATTTTTTAGCACTTCAGTGAGTTTGGGTACTATTTCAAGGAGATCTCCAACCACTGCATAATCAGCAATCTCAAATATTGGAGCATCTTTATCTTTATTGATCGCAAGAATGGCTTTTGCACCTTTCATTCCTACAACGTGTTGAATAGCACCAGAAATACCAAGTGAGAAATACAACTTTGGTGCAACATTACTTCCTGAACTTCCGACTTGACGGAAAGAATCTATCCATCCAGAATCGACAACAGGCCTGCTTGCAGAAACCTCAGCACCTAAAACCTTAGCAAGTTCAAAGGCCATTGGAATATTTTCTTCTTTTTCTATTCCTCTACCAACAGACACAAGTAAATCAGCACTTTCTAAATCAACATCTCCAGCATCTTCCTGAAAAGGATCTTCTGATGTAGAACGAACAATGTTCGAGTCTAGGTTAACATTAAACGCCTTAGCAGAGCAAGACCCTGGAATAATATTTTCTTCGCTAAATGCAGCAGATTGAAAACTCATTATAACCTGATCTGTACTAAAAGATGTAGCAGCATTTAGCTTGGCATTTAAAACCTGTTTCACAAAGTTACCATCGGAAAAGGATATAATATCTGGGATAAAGGGGATATCTAAGGCAGCACTAACGCGAGGAATAAAATCTCTAGTTTGGTAAGTATGCCCAGCAACTATTGTTTTTGGAGAATATGTTTCAATGACTTTTTTAACAATACATGAGTATCCATCTGCGTTATATGTAGAAACTAATTCATGATTTACTGTAATAACATTTTCAAGATCAAAAGATGAACATTCACTCGCAATTTGATCACAATGCTTGCCAATTGCAAGAGCCACTACCGTGCCACCTAGTTCTTGAGCACCAACTATGGCCTCTTTGCTCAAGCGATGTAAAGAACCTTGGGCCTCTTCTAAAACAACTAAAATGTCCATATAATCAAAGTACCTTTATCTCAGATTTTAATATTTCTACGATTCTATTGACAGCTACATCCACCTCTTCCTCAATTACTTCTGTTTGCTTTAAAGTTTGAGGAATAAAAACTTTATCGATAGCTTGAGAATGTTTTAAGTCTAAATCTGGCGAAATACATTTTATTTCTTTTTTCTTAGCACCCATAATTCCTTTTAAAGAAGGATATCGAGGCGTATTAAGCCCGGACTGAATACTTATGGAAGCAGGTAGCGGCAATTGAACCCATTGAAACCATCCTGATTCGAGCTCTCTTTTGACCTTAATATTCCCATCTTCCAATTTAGTTTCAATAGCAAGAGTTGCCGTAGAAACGCCAAGCATTTCCCCTATCAATACTCCAGTTTGCCCCATCCCCGTATCATCTGATTGCAAGCCAGATAACACTAGATCAAAGTTTTCCTCTTTCAAACTAGATGAAAAACGTTTAGCAATTAAAAGAGGATCTTTAACTATCTCATCGTCTTCCTGAATGTGGATCCCTCTATCTGCACCTTTCGCTAACCCTTCTCGAATCACCTTTTGAACACGATCCGGCCCCATGCTAACTACAACCACCTCTCCCTCGTTTAATCTTTCTCGAATAAGCAAAGCCTCTTCAAGAGCGTAGTTGTCAGGAGGGTTCATTACGAAAGTAACAGAAGACTCTTCTATCCAATTCTGGCTACTATTCAAAGGTAACGCTGATTCAGAACCAGGAACTTGTTTAATTAATACAGCAATTTTCATTTTTTTAATTAAGCTAAGAAATTGTTTAAATTTTGATGAAGCAAGTTAACCGATAATAAACTAATCATCCAACAACATGAATGAATTTATAAAAAGAATTATTCTAGAATCTACTTTCATTTTTGGCAGTATAATTTTCTTATATTGTTCCTATATATTATGGGCTAGAAGAAGCTTNCGAAACGCCAACAAAAACAAGAAATGAAAATCCTTTGAGATTTACAATATCTTGAGTTAGTTTCTAACCACTTGGGTATATTATCATTAAACCAAAATACCCCAATTAACTCAATGGAGATTTTTTATGATTAAATCGATAAAATTATTTTTTATTTTTATTTTTGCTTTTCCAGTACTCGCAACAGCACAATCTATTCAAGCGAACTGGCAATGTCATGCTGCTATCGTTGAATACACTCATGTTGTAAGAGAATTTGAAAGTCCTGAAGATGAGGAAACTGGATCTCATGAAGTCACTGTTTCTTGGCCAAGTTCAGCATCCCCTCTTTATACGCGCACAGTGACTAGCTATGAAATTGGAGATACTATCACAGTTCAATTAGTACCTCTAGTAAATGAACAACTCTTAGCTCTATTCGGAGTTGCAATGAATGTAGACTTAAACGATGATGGAACATTTACTATTAATGAAGGAAGCACTTATCCTACTACAGAGGCTGAAAACTGTTCTACTTACGCCACGGTTCCAGCAGTATCAGAAGATGGAACTTGGACAGGAGGTACAGGATTCACTCATCCAGACGACCCAAATAAATATTCTATGGGATGGGGTATTTCTTTATCAGATGTTTTTGCTCAATTCGGAGCTGCTGATCTTGTAGGTGGTGCATATGGAGTAGACTATGGAGTAGGTACAGACATGGAAAATTGGGGTATGGTCACTGTTGGATATAATGATGAGGCTCACACTACTCCAACTGACTTAGAAATTTTTTGGGAAGCACATGATGGAACTGCAAGTGGATTAGGGATAAACGATGACGGACAGCTTAGTGACTTTTTTGGTGTATTTGCCGCTCCTTCTGATACAGTAACTATTGGAAATACTGAAATGTATCTTGGATATGTACATCCTGATACAATGCTTTGGTACAATTTAGGTTGGACAGGATCAGATGAATCCTTCTCAATCCCTGCAATTGGTGCAGGTGGTAATACAGTTGATCCTACAGATCCTAACTCTTTTCAAGTAGATCCCGCAACAGGAGATACTCTCCCTTCTGGAACTGTTTTAGCCAATAATGGTTATCTCTTTGATCCAGCTGCTGCAGATGGTATCCCATTTAGCGGAGATGAGCCCCTCGCTGCTACTGGATATTTTTTCACCTATAATTTCTTAGAAGCCGGAGGAATCTTTCCAGCAGTTTTAGAGGGTCTTTTAGGTGCCGGACTTGGATTGGAGGCTGCATTAACTGGTGCTGCTGATTCTGTTGCAGTTCTTTACGTAGGCGCTGATACTTCAGCTGGAATTGCTGCAGCTGTCGGATCTGCTCTTTACAATGACTATATTGCTTGTGTAGGTGCTTATGGTGAAGAAGCTTGTGCTGGAGTATTAGAAGCGGGTCCAACCATGGCTTTATTAGGCGTTCAGCAAACATTTACAGATCCAGCAACAGGGGAAATTCTAGATAACCGTGTTGATGACTCTGGTTGGGATTATGATCCTGAGTATGGAACAGGCCGTCTAGTTTTTGAGGTAGATAATAGCTGTATTATTGATAATACAACACAAAGAGTGCAAACTTTTTGGACCAATACAGCATTAGCCGAGTTGGATGAAAACGCTCCAATAGCTAATAGTTTTGAGTTAATGGGAAATTATCCAAATCCGTTTAATCCTGAAACCAAAATAAAATTTTCAACTGAGCGTGATTCCAATGTTGAAGTAACTATTTATTCTCTCCTTGGTGAGAAAGTAAGTACAATTCAAAATGGTCAGCTAAGTGCCGGAACATATAATATTTCCTGGTTTGGACAAGATCAAAGTGGAAATAAAGTTCCTAGCGGTGTTTATTTTTACGAAGTGCGTTCGGACAATCGCACTGCAAAAGGTAAAATGTTATTATTGAAATAATATAAAACCATTCTTACTTAACAAACTAAATAGCCTCGAATTTTTGAGGCTATTTAGTTTGTAATTGAATAATACATGTTAAAATTTTTTATAATACTTCAACTTTGCTTTTCAATAGCTTTTGGTATATCCATAAGCGGAGTGGTATCTGATTCGACCAACGGATCACCCCTAATTGGTGCAAACGTAATACTAAAAGGAACATCTCTTGGCGCTGCTACGAACACAGATGGAAGATATTCAATAGATCAAATTCCAATAGGAGAATATACTTTATCGGCTTCTTACCTAGGTTTTAAATCATTTAAGAAAAAAATTAATATTCAAGATCAACAAAACATTAGTATTAATATTTTGATGATACCAGAAGCAATAAAGATGGAAACCTATATTGTCACTGCTTCTAGAAGAAGAGAAAGAGTTGAAGANGCTCCTGCAGCAATTTCCGTAATATCCAAAGCTGAGATTCGAAGAGAAAGCAATACCAACCTAGGTGATTATTTAAAAGGAACAAAAGGGATTGATTTTACCCAGTCCGGAATAGATAGTTATAATATGACNGCAAGAGGATTTAATTCATCTTTTAGCTCTAGACTTTTNACACTTACTGANGGCAGAATGGCAAACGTTCCTTCGTTACGATTAACAGCTTACAACGTGATACCCGTATCCTTCGANGATGTTGAACAAATCGAAGTTGTGCTCGGTCCTTCCTCTGCTCTATATGGACCAAATGCACATAGNGGTGTTTTAAATATTGTAACTTCTTCTCCACTTAGGAACACTGGTACAAGTATCAACATCCAAGGCGGGATGCTAAGTCAAAACAATACAGATTTGCTAAAGAAATTAACTTTCCGTACTGCACACAAATTTGGAAATATTGGATTTAAAATTTCTGGGGTTGCCTTATCAGGACAAGATTGGACTCATATTAATGAAGATGAATACGAAGGGCATGATCCAGCATTGATTGGGAGACCTAATTTAAAAAAAGACAGATTAGATCGTGGAGGAAGACTAGCACTTGAGAATGATAATAATCCTATTTTTAGCCAAGATATGATTAGTGAGGTTCCTGGTTCAGATGAGTCTTGGATTGGAAATTATTGGGGAGATTTAATTTCTGCATCTGGAGGNGANGATGGCTCTCCAATCATTACTTCTGAAATGGTTGCAGAAGCNGCTTCNGATCCTTTCAATAGATTTACTCTTAATAATGGAACCNTACTTTGGTTTGTTACTGAAGANAAAATTGGAAATTATTATGCAGANGGGATAGATAATGATGGAGATGGTTACGTTGATGAACAGATTGACATAGGGATTGATGATGAGGAAGAAGCATGGGTGGACGGCGTGGATAATGATGGAGACGGATATATAGANGAAGTAGATGAATTAGGAAGTGCTTGGTTAGATAGATTTGGAGTCGTAAGTGATTTAGAGAATTTAAGTTCTGTTACAACAAATTATAGCACTCCAGATTCAAATTGGAGTATTGTAGATGATCGGCACAAATTTGGNTTTGGTGATTATACATACGATTCTAATGGAAAAATAGTATTTGACACTAATAATAATGGANTTTNTGATGACAATTGGGGATCTAATGGACTNGATGATGATAATGATTGGGGTCTATATAGAGATNATTATGGGAATGCCTATNATGTNTCAGAAGAACCNTTTGTNGACCTTAATGGAAACGGAGTTTACGATNATGATGTTGGTGAAAGTTATATTTTTGGNACTGTATTNCTCGACTANGGATTAGATGGAATTCCTGCNGAGGATGTAAATGGAGATGGTGANTATNATGATGAGGGNGATATAGCACCTGATTATGGAGAAGGGAATGGTGTTTGGGATGGNGAAACATTTGAAAATTTAAATAATAGTACNATTNTCGTTNATGGAGAGAGTGTTGAAACCTGGGATATTTTTGAAAANAATGATTTAGATGGTAATGGTGCTCCNAGTATTGGNGAAGTAGGCGTAGATGAATTTGACGAACAAGATTTTAAAATGAANTATGGAAATCTTNGTAACATNTATAAAGACGCAAATAATGANGGNATCAATGATTTTCCAGATTTTAATGTTCGTAATTATCGATATGANCTGCGAATGGATTGGGAGCCAAATTCNGACTTAACAATGAGTCTATCACATGGATATGCTTGGGCGAGGAATATAAACATAACTGGCATCGCANGATATCTTGCTGATGGATGGGTTTATCGATATTACCAAGCAAAAACAAGATACAAAAATTTTTTCCTTCAAACATATCTTAACTCAAGCTATTCAGGTAACATGGATCGNCCNACAAGAAATTTNGCAACTGGAAGTGTAATTTACGATNGATCNAAAAAATTTAGTGCNCAACTTCANCATGTAAATGAATGGAAAAATGGAGATTTTAGGTTTGTTTGGGGTTTAGATTATTTTCTNACTNTNCCTGATACNAGNGGNACAATNTTNTCNGATAAAGATATTNTNGATAGAAGAGANAACAATGGTAATGGAGAAGCAGGTTCACCATATATATTCGATGATAAGAATGATAATACTTGGTATGATGATGGAGAGGGNTATTCTAGATGGGATACAGATAACTTAACCCAATTCGGGACTCCAAATGATTCAAGTAATAATGATTCTGTTCTTGGAGCAATCGCGGATAAATTAGATAATGATNACGATAGTGATGATTATNATGATTTAAANAATAATGGNNTACCTGACTTTGTNGATTCTAACAATAANAATCTTTACGATCCNGGTGAANCTATCGAACCNGGTGTNCANTGGCTTGGNCAACAAAACTTTATTGTTTATGCGAATGGATTNGANGATGATAATGATGGNAAAATTGATGAAAATATTGATGAAGGTATTGATGAAGCATCTGAAGACAATCGATATACTGTAAACGAATTTGGCGTTTACTATCAAGTAAACTGGAAACTAAACCCAAAAATTGAACTTATCCAAGCTACCCGNTTAGATATTCATGATCGGTTAACAGATTTTATNGAATTTAATAATCAAAGCTATGGGTCTGGATATAGCCCTTTTGACTGGAACTTGAACTTAGACAAAACAAATGGTCTACAAGTTTCTCCTAAAATAGGTCTTGCATACAAGCCAAAAGAGAATCAAAACTTTAGAATTACATGGGCNACAGCNTTTAANACACCTACAAACCAAGCATTGTTTTTAGATATTTTTGTAACAAGAGTATCTGTATTTAAAGTGTATGCTCGAGGTGCAGANGGTGGATATGTATTNCCNCGNGACGCAGATGGNACACCNTACTATTATAGNCCCACTGAAGGNGTATANGAGCCACTTGANACNGCNAACTCCATNCTNTTCTANCCNTCTACCGATCCAAAAATTGAAGGGTTTTATGGNCAAGAAGTNAANGANNTACCAGAAATTGGACCTGAAATTGTTAAGTCNTGGGAGNTTGGATATAAAGGNAGATTAAACCAAAGNTTATTTGGNACNCTTGATATTTANACTAGCAACTACAGTAGCTTTGTAAGCCCTGTTACNTTTATNACACCAATTGTAGTNGAAAAATCTGTGCTTGAAACTGACTACAACAACGACGGATCGATTAATAGAATTGAAGATATCGTTGACAATAATATTATAGATTCGGACGACTATGATGAATCTTTTAATCACTGGAGGAATGGTCTAGAAGGTGTCACTGCCATGGATACCTTTCCTGGCTATACTCCCCCTGTCGTTGTGGGATATATAAACTATGGTAATGTAAATATGTGGGGATTTGATGCAAGCCTTACAGGATTGATTAATTTAGAATGGTCTCTGGATTTAACATACTCATACCTTGGTATGACAGAGTTTTTAAATCCAATTACGAACTCAGTAGATCCAATAAATGCTCCGAGACATAAAGCTGGAATGAAAATACAATACAATCCTAGAAGATATCCATTAACCGCATCACTTAACGGAAGATTTGTTGACGGCTTTAAATGGTCTTCAGGAATTTATTTTGGAAATATCCAACCTTATTCTGTGCTCGATTTACATTTAGGATATAAAATCAATGATATTATAAAAGCAAACTTTACCGTTTCAAATTTAATGAATTATAAACATACCGAAATCATTGGTGGCCCATCCATCGGAAGGGTAGCACTTATACGCTTAACTACAACTTTTTAATCTTACCTTTACCCAAAGATATTTGGTTCTAACCTTCAACAAATCAAAATATCTTTTGGTTGAAACTAACCTATACGTAAGTTATTTTACTTATAAGTTAATATGTTAAAAGAGAACTTATATACTGTTCCACAATTATCTAAAGAGTTGGACATAACTGAACGGGCCATTAGATTCTATGAATCAAAAGGCCTTATAAAGCCAAGTCGGGCAGGAAATACTAGAATTTTTAATTATAAAGATAGGGCTCGCTTATTAATTATTTTACGTGCAAAAAAATTAGGATTCTCACTTAAAGAGATAAAAACATATCTTGATTTGTATGAAGTAGATCCATCACAAAAAGTTCAATCGAAAAATGCTCTAGAAGCTATTTCTCATAGATTGTTTCAATTAGAGGATCAAAAAAAAGAAATTAATATTATAATTAAAGAGCTGAAATCCTTAAAAAATGATATTGTGGAGACACTTGATCGTTCATAGTAAATCTTTCTGAAAAATTAATGAACATGAATAATAAATTAAAAAAAAGAAATAATGATTCCATCGGGGTTCTTGGTTCTGGATTGATGGGACATGGAATAGTATATGCAGCAGCTATTTCAGGTTTCCAAGTATTAATGCTCGATTTAACTAAAAAGCAAGCAGCTAAGGGCTTACAAAATATTTATCAAATTTTAGAGAAAAGTTTTAAAAAAGGCTTCATCGCAAGTCAAGAATTGGTTGACATTAAAAGTCGTATTGAAATAAGTCATGATTATGAAATGCTAAAAAATAAAAAGATTGTCATTGAAGCTATATATGAAGATTTAGATATCAAAACCAAAGCACTTAAAACTGCAGAGAAATACATGAATCCTAACGGATTTTTAGCATCCAATACATCCACTATTCCTATTTCTGTTCTAGCTTCCAAATTAATAAATCCACAAAAATTTATCGGTTTACATTTTTTTTCTCCTGTCCATAAGATGAAATTGGTTGAAGTAATTAAAGGGCAAAAAACAAGCTCCGAAACACTCAATCATGCTCTCAATTTTGCATTGCAAATTGGAAAAACACCTATTGTTGTGAATGATAGTCCTGGGTTTTACACCACGAGAGTCTTTGTAAAATATCCTTTCGAGGGAATGGCAATGTTAAGTGAAGGAATTAAAGCAACCTCAATCGAGAACGCTGGTAAAAAAGCTGGGTACCCAGTAGGACCACTAGCGTTAAGTGACGAAGTAAATATTGCTTTAATAGGAAGAATTAGAAAGCAAATACTAAAATATGATAAGAAAAATCTTGCAGGTCCTTGGGACAAAGTAATTGATGTAATGGCCACAAATTTAAATCGTGAGGGAAGATCTGGGAATGGTGGTTTTTATGACTACCCAAAAAATGAAAAAAAACATATCTGGAGAAACCTTGAAAATCACTTTCCAGTTTCGACCACTGAGATACCAGAAAAAGATATAGTTGATAGACTACTATTTACTCAAATAATAGAGGCAATATCTTGCTATGAAAAAAATATTATTACTTCAGCTAAAGATGCAAATACTGGAAGTATTTTAGGACTGGGATTCCCTAGCGATTCTGGCGGCATATTACAATTTGTGAATAATTATGGAGTACTAAAATTTAGAGATCGCTCTTTACAATTAACAGAGCAATATGGGAAACAATTTACACCGCCTAACCTATTAAATGAAATGGCTAGAACTAAAAAGGTTTTTAACTCGGTGTAATCTCATGTTAGATAGATCTTTCATAAATAAAACCTATCCACCTATCATTTTTGATATTGAAAAGCAAAGGGTTAAGTTTTTTTCTAAAGCGACTGGACAAACTGACCCAGTATATTTTGATGAAGATGCCGCTAAAGAGAGGGGCTTCCCCTCCCTACTTGCTCCCCCTACATTTTTAACTACAGTAAGTCATGAGCAAAAAAACCCTTATCAATATTTACATGACCTGTCCATAGATATGAAAAATGTTTTACACGCAGGACAAAGTTATAAGTATCATGATCTCGTTTTCGCGGGAGACCAAATTACAATGGAAAGTAAAATTAAAAATATGTATGATAAAAAAAATGGAAGCTTACAGTTTATAGAGTTTGAATCTATATTTTTAAATCAAAACAAAAAGTTAACAGTAGAATCTTTATCCACATTAGTAATAAGATAGAATATGTACAATTGGGATTATAAATCTGCTAAAATTGGAGAATTCCTTCCTGAATTAAAATTAGAACCAGTCTCTAGAACAAACCTAGCACTGTACGCTGGTGCTTCCGGTGATCATAATCCCTTACATATAGATACAGATTATGCAAATGAAATAGGACTTCCTGATGTTATTGCCCATGGAATGCTTATCATGGGATATCTTGGTAGACTATTAACAAATAATTTTAGTCAAGGACAAATAATCGAGTACAGTATTCAATTTTCCTCTATTACAAATATAGGAGATGAACTAACCTGTAGTGCTAAAGTAGTTAAAACTATTACAAATGGCACCATGAAGAATTTGAAACTTGAATTAAATGTAACGGATCAAAATGATGACTTGAAGTTGAAAGGGCACTCATTAATAAAAATATTATGATTCTTAATTCTCATAATACCTTCTTAAAACATACCAATGCTGAATATCCAATCATCTGTGGTGCTATGTATCCATGCTCAAACCCTGAGCTAGTAGCGGCGGCATCCGAAGGTGGAGGCATTGCAATTGTACAACCTGTCAGCCTTACGTTTGTACATGGATATGATTTAAGGGAAGGAATAAAATATATTCGCTCCTTGACCAACAAGCCTATTGGTTTTAATGCACTGATAGAAAAGGGTAGTAAAAAATATTTAGATCGTATGTCCGATTGGATTGACATTGCTCTAGAAGAAAATATACGGTTTTTTGTTACCTCTCTTGGCAAACCAGACTGGGTATGTAAACGGGTTCATCAAGCAGGAGGGTTTGTTTATCATGATGTGACTAGTCGTCATTTTGCAAAAAAAGGAATTGACTCTGGAGTGGATGGATTGATCTGCGTAAACAATCGAGCAGGTGGCCATCTAGGTTCTCATTCTATGGAAGATATGTACAAAGAACTTAATGACTTAGGTCTCCCCCTTATTTGCGCTGGAGGTATAGGAAGTGCGATTGAGTTATCTAAAGCCTTAAAAATAGGGTTTGATGGAGTTCAAATGGGAACAAGGTTTGTTGCTTCTACTGAGTGCAATACACTTGAAGATTATAAAACGGCCATTGTAAATGCTTCTGAGGAAGATATTGTTTCAACAACAAGATTAACTGGAGTGCCTGTTTCTGTTATAAAATCAGACGGCTTTCGAAAAGACAACTCATGGATATTTAAAAAATTACTTAAAAGTCGATTCAAACATAAAGCACGAATGCTTTTAAATTTAAGCTCTCTTTTCCGATCAAAATACTTTTTAAAAAAAAGTAATGGAAAAAATTCAAAGAAAATACAAAGTCTTTACTCTGCAGGTAAAAGCGTGCATACTATTCACAAAATAGAATCTGCAACTTCTATAATGCAACATCTTGGTAAATCCATAAATATATCAAATATATACAATTAAAAATGGAGAGTAAAAAAGTTAGAATAGGATGTGCTTCAGGATTTTGGGGAGATACTTCA
>NZHK01000059.1 GCA_002691285.1 Fidelibacterota bacterium
TAATACATTACGTGCTGAAGGTTTAGAAAAAATATATGGAAAACGTTTAGTTGTTAAAGGAGTTGATTTCTCAGTAGATAGAGGTGAGGTTGTAGGTTTACTTGGACCAAATGGCGCGGGTAAAACAACATCATTCTATATGATAACAGGTATGATAAAACCAAATAATGGTCATGTATTTTTAGATAATTTAGATATTACAAATGATCCAATGTATAAAAGAGCGAGAAAAGGCATTGGATATCTTGCACAAGAGCCATCCATTTTTGGAAAGCTGACAGTTGCAGAAAATTTAGAATTAGTATTGCAAATGAGGAATGATTTAAGTGTGAAAGATCAAAAAAAGAAAGCAAGAGATCTTCTTGAAGATTTTTCAGTCTTTCACCTTTCAAAAAGTAAAGGTAATGCTCTATCTGGAGGCGAGCGCCGTAGAGTAGAAATGGCGAGAAGCCTATGTATGGACCCAGATTTTATTTTGCTAGATGAGCCTTTTGCAGGAGTTGATCCAATAGCAGTTGAGGAAATTCAAGAGATTGTCCATAGTCTTAAAAAAAAAGATATAGGTGTATTAATTACTGACCACAATGTTCGTGAGACTCTTTCAATAACTGATCGCTCTTATTTACTTTTTGATGGTGAAATTTTAAAATCTGGGACCTCTGAATATCTTGCTAGGGATGAAGAAGCAAAGAGACTTTATCTGGGTGAAAATTTTAAACTAGATTAATGGCAACTACATTAAAACAGATACAATCTCAAAAACAAAAGCTTGCACCAAAACAAGTTTTAAATGCTAGATTGTTACAATTGAATGTTGTAAACCTTGAGCAAACAATTCTAAAAGAGCTTGAGCAAAACCCAACTTTGGAACAATTAGATCCAGTTGAAGATGAGAATGTNGATNTAGAAAAANATAATCCTATTGANGANATGGATGTATCNCTAGAAGATATGTACAGNAATGAATCTAATTATTATCTTANTGANCAGAAAAAAGAAATNCCTATTCCAGATCAGAACACTTTTTTAGAAAACCTTATAGATCAGCTTAAACATATTAAGTTAGAGNAAAATGAGTATGAAATAGCAGAGGAAATTATTTGGAATATAAACGAACGTGGATATCTAGATACGGATTTAATTTTGATAGCAGATCGCTATAACTTACTTGAGGATGAGATTGCACCGATTCTTTATAAAGTTCAAAGATTGGAACCTAAANGTATTGGGTCTAGGAATTTAAAAGAGTGTTTAATGATTCAACTAGAAGATCAAAAATCATCTTTNTCATATACAATATTAGATAAATCATTTGATGACTTCATGCATAAAAGATATGATAAAATAAAAGATAGATTTAAGTGTTCAAGTGATGAATTACATAAAGTTGTTGAAATAATTTCCAATTTAAANCCTCGCCCTGGTGAAGGATATAGAGATAAATTTCANACTGTAATTCCAGATTTAATTGTTAGAGAGGACGGGGATGACTGGGTAATTAATACAAATGATTCTGGNTTGCCAGAATTACGAATAAGTCGTTTTTATAAAGATCAGGTGAAAAATAGTGAATTTAAAGGGGAAGCAAAAAAGTTTATTAAAGAAAAAATAGATTCCGCGCAGTGGTTTATAGAGGCAATTCAACAAAGAAGAGTAACGATGGTAAACGTAATGTATTCAATAATTAAATTCCAACCTGANTGGTTTGCCGGGGATATGGAATTTTTAAGGCCTCTTAGATTACAAGAAATTGCNGACAATATAAATATGGATATTTCTACTATCAGTAGATCAACCAGAGGTAAGTTTGCAGATACTCCATATGGTATTTTCGAATTAAAATATTTTTTCACAGATTCAATTAAACTATCTGATGGATCTATTATTAGTACATTTATTATTAAACGAGTTTTAGAAAATATTATTCAATCAGAAAATAAAGATTCTCCATATAGTGATGATATATTAGTTCAAAAACTTAGTGAAAAAGGATATCTTTTGGCTAGAAGAACCATCGCGAAATATCGTGATCAATTGGGATATCCTGTTGCGCGATTAAGAAAGAAAATTTAAATAGGAGGTTGTTATGGCAACTAGACGTATAATGGTAGGGGATCAAGAAGTTCAGATACCTGACTTTAATTTTAAAATTACACCTGTTTTGGCTGGGCTCATTCTTCTCTGGCTTGCAACCGGTGTTTATATTGTTGGCCCAGATGAGGTAGGTGTTGTACGTACTTTTGGGAAGTTTACAAGAGTCGTGCAGTCTGGATTAAATTGGAAGTTTCCCGCTCCCATTGAGACCGTAGATACTCCAAAAGTAACAGAAGTTAAAAGAATTGAAATAGGCTTTCGCACATTAAAAAATGGGCAGTACAGGACAGTAGAAAAAGAAAGTTTGATGCTAACAGGAGATGAAAACATTGTAGATGCTGAAATGATAGTACAATATAAGATTAAAGATCCAGTTGCATATTTATTTAGAATTGTTGGTCCTGAATTAACAGTTCGTGAAGCAGCAGAGGCAAGTTTAAGAACGGTTGTTGGTAGGAATAAAATTGATGAAACCCTTACAACTGGAAAGTTTACCATTCAAGAGGAGACAAAAAATCAGTTACAATCAATATTAGATAATTATAACTCGGGTATTCATGTAGTTGCAGTTCAATTACAAGATGTATCTCCACCTAAAGAAGTAATTGGGGCATTTAAAGATGTTGCTTCTGCAAAAGAGGATAAAAATAGGATGATAAATCAAGCAGAAGGATATCGAAATGATGTTATACCAAAAGCACGCGGAGAAGCAGAAGCAATGATTCGTGATGCTGAAGGATTTAAAGAGTCTCGAATAAAGAGGTCCGAAGGGGATGCCGTAAAGTTTACAACTATTTTAAAAGAATACAGAAAAGCAAAAAACATTACAGAAAAAAGACTATACCTTGAAACAATGGAAAAGGTATTACCGGATATTGAAAAAATTATTGTCCCTGATAAAAATAGTGGGAATATGTTAAACCTTTTAAATCTAAATACTGGTAAAAATAAAGGAGGAAAGAAATAATGAAAAATTTATCAATAGCATTAATTTTTATTATCACATTTTTTGGCTTATCCACTATTATTATTGTAGATGAAACGGAACAGATAGTCATTTTACAATTTGGGAAACCAGTTAGAACTTTGAAGGAACCTGGTTTAAATTGGAAACTTCCAGCGCCTCTTCAAACTGCAAATTCTTTTGAAAAAAGATTATTAGAATATGATGTACCTCCAGAAGAAATTTTGAGTAAAGATAAAAAGTCTCTCATTATAGATAACTATGTCAGGTGGAGAATTACAGACCCTTTACTATTCTTGCAAACAGTAGCTGCTATACCTACAGCGAAAACAAGATTAGATGATATTGTTTACTCAGAACTTAGACAGGAATTAGGAACTCATGACATGGTTGAAATCATTACTGAAAATCGTGAGCTTATCATGGAAAAAGTTACCATTGCAAGTAATGAAGAAACGAGTAAATACGGTATTGAAGTAATTGATGTCCGTATAAGAAGAGTTGATTTACCGCAAGAAAATGAAGCCTCTATCTATGCTAGAATGGAAGCTGAAAGGAAGCGGCAGGCAAATAAATTTCGATCAGAAGGAGAAGAGGAGGCGCAAAAAATTAGAGCAGCGACTGATCGTGATAAAACGGTGATCCTTGCAGATGCTTACAAAACATCACAGAAAATTCGAGGTGAAGGAGAGGCAAAGGCTTTGGATATTTACGCATCGTCTTTTTCAAAAGACCCTAAGTTTTATGAGTTTATTAGGACGCTGGAAACCTTTGAAAAGGTTATAGATGATAAGACTACGCTTGTGCTGCCTGGAGATTCCAAGTTATTTAAAGAATTAGTTCAGTAAATTTTATGAAAGAAATAAGAGCTACTACTATTTTNGGAGTNCGTCATAAAGGTAAGGTTGCNATGGCTGGTGATGGNCAAATNACTTTNGGNGATATGTCNTTTAAACAAAAAGCNGTGAAAGTACGTGANTTTAAACATNCTCAAAATAAAGTTTTNGGTGGATTTGCAGGNGCTGCTGCTGATGCNCTTACACTNTTTGAAAAATTTGAGCAAAAANTAGAGCAATANGAAGGTGATTTNANAAGAGCTACTGTTGAATTAGCGAAAGACTGGAGNATGGATAAGATGNTAAGNCATCTTGATGCTATGNTGGTCGTAATGGATAAAAAAAACAGCTTTATTATTGCTGGAGATGGTAATGTTATTGAGCCAGATTCTCAAATTGTATCTATAGGTTCAGGTGGAGGTTATGCGCAAGCTGCTGCGACTGCATTTCTAAAATCTTCAACGTTTTCAGCTAAAAAAATTGCACAAGAATCATTAAAAATTGCGTCTGGACTTTGTATTTATACAAATGACTCAATATCGGTAATAGAAATCACATGAAAGAAATGACCCCAAAGCAAATTGTTAAACAATTAGATCGATATATTATCGGTCAGAATAGCGCTAAAAAATCAGTCGCTATAGCTCTTAGAAATAGGTGGAGAAGGCAACAGGTAGAGGGAAAGTTGAGAGAAGAGATTATGCCTAATAATATAATTATGATTGGGTCAACAGGAGTAGGGAAAACTGAAATTGCTCGTAGACTGGCATCTCTTGCAAATGCCCCATTTATTAAAGTTGAAGCTAGTAAGTTTACGGAAGTAGGCTATGTGGGCAGAGATGTTGAGTCCATTGTTAGAGATTTAATGGACACTGCTGTATCCATGGTTTCTAGAGAAAAAGAAAATGAAGTTGTAGAAATTGCTGAGCGATTGGCAAATGAAAGAATTGTAGATATTCTTTATCCAGATGGAGATAAAGAAGATACGAACTTATCAAAAGAGATTAAAGATCGTCATGAAAGAACCAGAAATAGAATTAGAAAAAAATTAGAAAATGGAGAATTTGAAAACAAAATTATTGAAATTGAAATAGCAGATGAGACCACAATAGGGATGCAGGTATTCGGACCTGCGGGGATGGAAGATATTGGGATGAATATAAAAGATATGCTTTCAGGCTCATTACCCAAATCTAAGCGCACTAAAAAGATGTCTGTGGAAGATGCTAGAGAAGTCTTAATTGAAAGTGAATCTTCAAAATTAATTGATCAAGATGAAGTGTATAGATTAGCAAGAGATAGAACTGAAAATAATGGGATTGTGTTCTTAGATGAGATTGATAAGGTTGTAGGTAATAATGGTGGGTCTGGTCCTGATGTAAGTAGGGAAGGTGTACAGCGAGATTTATTACCAATTGTAGAAGGAAGTAATGTGAATACAAAATATGGTGTTGTGGCTACGGATCATATTTTGTTTATTGCTGCAGGTGCCTTTCATGTAAGTGCTCCTTCAGACATGATACCAGAACTTCAAGGCCGTTTTCCAATTCGTGTGGAGCTAGAAAAATTAACAACCGATGATTTTGTAAAAATACTTACTCATCCACAATCAGCATTAATTAAGCAGTATACCGCTTTGCTTAGTGCAGAAGATGTAGAATTAGAATTTAATTCTGCGGCTATTAGAGCAGTTGCAGAATTAGCTTCAAGTGTAAATAATAAAATGGAAAATATTGGAGCAAGGAGACTCCATACGATTATGTCTACGTTGCTTGAACAGCCTCTTTTTGAACACCCAAAGCGGGGGCAGAAAAAAATTAAAATTACTGCAAAAATTGTTAAAGAATCATTGGCTGGGATATTAGAAGATCCCGATCTAAGTCGATATATATTATAAGGAACCTAATGAAAAAGCACTTTTTACACCTTACCGATTACACAGCTGATGAGATCTGGGAGCTACTTAACCTTGCTAAAGAATTAAAAGTAAAATTTCATAACAAAGAAGAATATAAGCCGTTTAAGGATCGCTCTCTCGCTATGATTTTTGCTAAACCTTCTGCCCGAACAAGAGTTTCATTTGAAACAGGTTTTGAATGGATGGGCGGTAATGCTTTATTTCTTGGCCCAAACGATATTGGAATTGGGAAGCGTGAAGCTATTAAAGATATATCTCGATTATTTTCAAGGTATAATGATATGATTATGGCCAGACTATTTGATCACAAACATATTTTAGAATTGGCAGAATATTCAGATGTTCCTGTGATAAATGGACTCACAGATTATAATCATCCTTGTCAAATTTTAGCNGATATCTTAACAGTTTGGGAGCATAAAAAAAACTTAGATAATCTCAAGATTGTCTATATGGGAGATGGTAATAATATTGTTCATTCATGGTTGCAACTAGCTTCTATACTTCCTATGCATTTTGTTTGTTGTAATCCTTCAGGGTTTGATCCAGATGAAAAGACTATTCAGATGGTTCATGATTCACAGTTTTCAACATTTGAATCTTGTCAGGATCCGAATTTGGCTGTTAGTGGAGCCGATGTGATATACACTGACGTTTGGGCATCTATGGGACAAAAAGAAGAAGCAGAGGAAAGAGAAAAAATATTTGCGGATTACCAAGTAACCATGAATCTATTAGAGAATACTGGTAAGAAGACACTATTTATGCATTGCCTTCCTGCTGAAAGAGGAAGAGAAGTAACAGATGAGGTAATGGAGTCAGAAAATTCAATAGTTTTTGATGAAGCAGAAAATCGAATGCACGCACAAAATGCTGTTATGGTTTATTTAAAAAGAAGTTAACTTTAATCTGTTCTTCTTTTTTTAAAAATTCTATCCGGTAGGTTTTTATTTATTTTATATTCTGAATAATTGACTACTATAGATCCCTTTATCACATCACTATTGGCACTTAGGTTATTGGTATTCATTAGAGTTTTTACATCTTTTTTTAACCATCCAGCTAATCGAGCATCTTTAATAAAATATTCTACTTTTGACTCTTTAGGCAAATAAAACCTGCCTTCATACAGATTATAATTATTGGTTATTTCAAATAATTTTACAGTATCAATTCTACTTGTTACAGTTTTTATTAGCCACCTACTCGTGTCAATTACTACATCGACAAGGGGATCAAAGGTTAACTTAGCATATTCGCTTGGGAATTGTGCTTTGAGACTATCAGGAATTAAGGTACCAGTAATGGTAAGACAATGTTCNTCTTCGTTAGAGGAGTTATTATTTAATTTTAGATTTTTTAAGTTGTCAAAATTATCTTCTGGCGATGTAAAAATACCAGTATTAGGTAATATCCCAAATCCTTTAGTATCTGCTTTAAATTTGTTAGGATGCTTATAATATACCTTATAAGTTTTTTTAGGCATTCTTAAGCCAGGGACATTGAGCCGGACGCTCATTTTTGCTTGAAAGTCTTTTATTTTTTGAAATTGATAATTTGTTTTATAAATGAATCGATCAATTATCTTATCGTCTGCTTTTGCGTTAAAATGTAAAAGAATGACAGCACTTGTGAGGATGAAATTTTTCATTAGTCTGTTATATCCTTTTTAATAAAATGGTTGAAAGCCAGTCCTAAAAAAATTACTGTCCAAATAAAACACACAGCTATTAATCTGAATATTGTACCATAAGGTATTGGGTCATGGAAGGCACTTAAATAGGAATTTATATAACCCGTAAAAAGATAGGGGTTAATAGTTTGAAAAAATTCAATTGGTATAATGGAAACTGCGGTTCCAACGAAAACAGTACTAATAGTGATAATAATGGGAGTAACACTGTTTTTTGAAATAGTTGATATGTAGAAACACAAAGAAGAAACGGTCAACATAACAACTGTTGAGGTTAAAAATGCAATTAAAAACCGAATAAGCGCATCATCTTCTGATAGAAATAGTAATCCCATATGAAAAACAGCTAGCTCTCCAGTCCCAAGCCAGGCCACGCTAATTAAAAGAGAATAACCAATAAAAAACCCCATTAACAATATTGTGTACAAATAAACAATTATTAATTTACTTAGAAGTATTTTTGATCTTGATACAGGTCGAGAAAGATATAGCCTAAAAGTACCTTTTGAGTATTCTCCTGATACAATATCGGCGGCAATAATTGTGGACAAAAATGGCATGTGAGTAATTAAAACTGCTATGATAATGTATGTAGCAAGATACCCATTAATTAAAGAACCTACGAAAAAAAAGGAATCAGATAATTGTCCATAAATGCTTTTTTCTAACATGCTTCCACCATTGTCAATTGCCCCAACGATGAATGGGATTAAAATTCCTATCAGTATAAAACCAATGTAGGTACGTTTTCGGTAGAAAATTTTTTGAAATTCATTATAAATTAAAAATTTAATCATTTAAAAAGATCCGCAAGGTTTGGTTCTTTTGCAATAGACCGGACTTCTGAGTTTTTTGGTAATAACTGATTTAATGAATGAATGTCTAGGTCTGTTTTAATAATTAATTTCTCTTTTTCGATATTTACTATTTTACATGCATTTGATTTTGTAAAGAATTTTGTTATGGATTCTATGTTCTTGCTACGAATTACAATTTCTTGACTTTGATCTATAAGGTATTCCATGGAGCTACTGTGTATCAATTTGCCTTCTTTTAGTATTACAACATCTGAACATAACTCTTCTACATCATTTAAAATATGAGTACTAACACAAATAGTTTTTCCTTTTTTATGTAAGTTTAAAATAGTTTTATTCATTTCTCTAATACCCAAAGGGTCAAGCCCATTGTTTGGTTCATCTAGAAAAAGTATATCAGGATTATGGAGAATAGCCTGAGCAATTCCTAACCTTTGCTTCATTCCATAGGAAAAGTCTCCTACTTTTCTATCAGCATCTTCTACTAAGTCAACATCATGTAAAACATTGTTGATTGATTGATCACTAGAGTTAGATAATTTAGCCAGTAAAGATAAATTCTTGCGGGCAGATAGATATTCGTAAAATGTAGGGTTTTCAATCAAAAATCCACACTTTTGTAAAAAATATTTTTGATTTGATTTGATATTTTGATTTTCAAAAAATATTTCTCCACCCCATTCAATAATCAAACCGGAAAGAATGCGCATTAGAGTTGATTTACCACTACCATTAGGACCTAACAACCCAAAAATAGAGTTTTTTGGAATTGAAAAAGAGACGTCATTCAAAGCCTTTGATTTCTCAAAATTTTTGATGACGTTATTTAATTTTATTAAATCATTATTTTTCATTTTAGGTCCATAATTTCAAGAACTCCATGACCTTGAAATGTGGTATCATCTATTGACAACCTTAAATCGCTGTCAAATCGGGTATAGTGAGGGTCAATAGATGAGAACTTTGAGCTTATTTTTAATAAAGGTAATACCCAACTTAAATATGAAGGCAAGGGAGCTCTCTTAAACATATCTGCGTTATCAATAATATCTTTACCTTCAATAGTTATTATTTCTCCGTCAGTGGTAATCATCTCTAGTTTAGAGAAAAGAGGCTCGTTTTTTTTATTATAAACATTTTCTATTCTGTTTGAATATTTAGTAAACAAGCCATTAGTACCAAATCTGTTGATTAAGACATTGTCTTTATTCGCCATATAAAGAATAGGTATACTATATCCTCCTCGTTTGGCTGAAGTGTTTAACTCAGAGGCAATCACAGTATATTCACCTGATTCTCCACGAAACCAAACCCAATTTTCAAAAAGTTTTTGTAAAGGGGTATTACCCCAGTTATGATCATGATACCCACTACCTTGAACTTCTAGAGTTTTCCCTTTTCGAATAATTTTTGCCTTTGCTACTCCATTTGGAACAGCAGCGAGCCATGCGAAATAATCTTCACCTGCTTTTATAATACCATCTTGAGGTCGATAAGGTTTAAGATTTGATTCTAATTTAATTTGAATACCAAACCCTTCAAAATCTTGATCAGTGAGATAGATTTCATATTCTTTTAGATTGCCTCTAAAATAATTATCACCCATAGAAACATTGCAGCTGTCTTTGGAAAAATAGACTTCCTCTTCGTTGAAGAATTTCATCAAAAATAGTTCTTCGCCATCGGGATTATTGTAATTCATGCCGATAAAATAGATATTCTTTATGGGATGAATTTTGTAAAAGTAACATACAAACAGCGAACCGTCATTGAATTTGGCATCAAAGTACCACCATTCAAGTTCCCCATTTTCTCCAGATGTTCTTAATCCATCTTCCCATTTTTGTACCGTAGGTCCAAGCTCATTTGGTTGATCCAATGTGAAATCAGTTTGGGCATAAGAACCAGTGTACAGCCTCATACATGAAGAGCTAATAAATAATAAAAAAAGTATGGGAAGCATCCTTATGATTTTTTGTTTTTTCATGAGGCAACCCACATAGGTTTGGAATCTTTATCAAAGGTAAAAAGAATACGTCTATGACCACGATGATCAAGTTGCAACCAATCTAATTTATCCAACTGAATTGTTACTCTACAAAAATTTTTATATCCTTTTTTATGATTTTCAGTGGTAATATTTTGAGCGTCATGATTTGGTAAATTTGGTTGGAAATGATCAAGTATTTCACCAGGTGCGAAGGGCCCCATATAACAGAGTTTACTTTCTGGCCTCATTTTAGACCAAATAGTTTTTAGCTCACTCGAATTCTCATGTAACACAGCTTTACCTTTTATTCTAATTTGGACCTTCCTCTTTTTATTGTAAAAAAGAGCAGAAATATTGTTGTTTGACTTTATTTCTTTAATTTTGTTGCTTCGCAAATCAGTATGAAAGGACAAGGAATTTTTATTTTTATCAAATGACCTTAAAACAACAGTTCTAAGCCTTGGAGTCTTNAGGNTAACTGTTGCTAAATAAAAACAATGATATTCATGCTTTCCATCTGCAATTGCGTTATTGAGCTCTTTATATTCTNTTTTAAGTATTTTGGTAGGTTTCATGAGTTCATCTATATTTTTTTTGGCACTTTTTACAGATATAGGTTCCTCTTCCGGCAACACGAATCTTTANTATTATNTGACTACAGTAATAGCATTNNGAGTTNTTTTTACCATAGACTCTTAATTCATTTGTNTATTTCCCTGATTCACCATTAACAGCAAAATTTATTATAGTTGTCCCATTTTGTTCAATTGCCTTAGTTAATATAATTCTTATGTTGTTGTAGAGGTTATCAATTCTTTTTTTTGGAATTTTGTGTGAATGGGAATTCGGATGGATTTTACTTTTCCAAAGACTTTCATCAGCATAAATATTACCAAGTCCTGCAATCANAGATTGGTCTAAAAGTAGAGCCTTTATGTTTCTTTTTTTTGATTTAATTAGCTTGAAAAGACTTTTAGATGTGAAGTCGCTGTCAAGTGGTTCAGGACCATGTCTTTTGTTGATTGGTCCTATATTTTTATATAAATAAATTCTTCCAAATTTACGAACATCCTCAAATATCAATTTTCTTTTACTTTTTAATGTAAAATATGCCGTAGCATATTTTGATATGGTCTGTTTCTCTTGTAACAGATATAATTTTCCAGTCATTCTTAGGTGGATAGCTATGATACTTTCTGCAAATTTTATAATGATAAACTTTGCTCTTCGGCTTACATCAAGTATTTCCCCTTTCTTAATTTTTTGCTTTGCTTCTTCACTGGTAAAATTATGAAATACTTTAGGCCAAATTGGGGTTATGGATTCTACTTTTTCGTTAACCAAATCTGATTTAATCTGATTCACTACTGTTTGCACTTCTGGAAGTTCAGGCATTGTGTGAAACTTTTAAAAAAATATTTTCTTCATCTTTCCAAATCATTTGAAGAATAAAAATGCCTAACAATGCAATTATAAAATGACCAAATGTAAAATATGTTGCTAGTGATATATTATGATATTCAATTGCCCAACCTGCATAAAGAGAGCTGAGAACAACCATTGCTCTTGTGTAAACTCCCAATACAGTTTGGACTCGGCCCATAATATGATTTGGTATGTTTTCCATAAAAATTGTCCGTACGATTATGCGAGCAGAATTGTTATGTAACCCCATTATAAAATAGGTAATACCTGCGATATATATATTTGCCGTAATTGGAGTTATTAAACACATAAAACTTGCAACAGCATAACAAAAGATTAGGTAGGAAGCTTTGCCAAACTTTGATAATACCATTCCAACTACAATTGTGGAAAGTAATGCTCCAATTCCATAAAAACCATCCATTATTCCATACCCAAAGCTTCCTTTTTGAAAAATTTCTTTTGAGATAGTAATTGTTAGTACAGAAAGAGAGCCCCAAATAGCAACGTCAGATAATATTGTAGTTAATCCAAGAACAAGAACATCTATCCTCTTTTTTAAATATGAAAATCCTTTCATAATAGAATCAGATAAGCTTTTATCATTTGTATTTATTCTTTTTCTTTTAAATGGCGCAAGAGATATAAAAATTGCAGAAACTAAATAAGTTACTATATTTATCCAGAGAGCTACTATGGGACTGTATGAATGAACAATTAATCCTCCAATACCAGCTCCCAATATAGATCCTACCTGATAGCTTGCAGAAAGTAGCTTGTTGGCATCAAAGTAGTCTTTTTCTGAAACGAGTTCTTGAACAAATGCCTGAGCTGTTGGCCAGAATAATGAATTTCCTAATCCCATAAAAAAAGCAACTGGATAAAGTATTGAAATTTGAAATTGGTTATTCGAAATAAAAAAAAGGAATCCTATAATTACCAGCATTCGAAAAATATCAAGAAAAACCAATAACCATTTTCGATTTAATTTATCTATGATTNCTCCGGCAAAAATAGCTAGAACTAATCCTGGAGCAGTTGCAGATGCCATAATTTTTCCTAAAAGGTATTCNGANCCACTTTTTTCTAATACCATCCAACTAATAGCAATAAGATTAAAACCAAANCCAATTAAAGAAGTNATNTTNCCNATAAAAAAAAGNANAAATGTTTTNTTTTTNAGTAAATGCAACATAGCTAAANTATNANAAGAANANNNAAAATAAANANACTCGNTANCANTANTANAGGNAGNGTCCATTTTAAAAATGTNANANCAAAATATTTTAATATGAATTTAATTTTTTTNAAGGANTTCACTTATTTANTCATTACCATGCTCAGAGTAGGTTANNATATTGAACTCTGATTCATTTAAGTTACCATTNCTTTTTTNATTGNTCTTGTAATNATTCTCGTATAGGACTGCTTTATGTTTAATAANTTGTTTTTTTGATTTTATTTCATCATTGATTTTTTGGTTACANAAAAANATGTTATTAATATAGTTTTTTTTAAGAAAAGGTATTGTTACCGTTTCAATATCAANATTATTTTTATCAAAATTTTGATAATTNACTTCCTTTACATTGCTTTCAAATGAACATCCGTAATATATTTTTTCTTTGATCAATCCATAATNTNCCACCGCTATATTTTCTAAAATAGAAGCTTTATCAGTCATCTTATTTACTTTTTCTCTAAAAAAAGAATAACCATCATCGTAATANTTATNTTCGGTAAATGAAGTAATTATAATTTCTGCGTCGTTCGTTACAACTGGGAGCATTAGCTTTTCAGAGNTATTTAAATTGAATGTATTTGTATCNNATAATATTTCGGCCAGTGTCATTTTTGAATCGCCTATAAAATTAAGTAAAAAGTTTTTTTCACTTTCAGAGATAGATTGAATCTCAATTTTTGACAGAAAGCCTCTTATTTGTATGTTTAGCATAGATATTTTATTGCCTTTGTACCACAAAATCTATTTGAATTATGTTCAAAATAAAACATATTTTAGAGCGATTTGAGCGATATGGAGTTATAAATGTTAAAATATTTATCTTNTTACATTATTTTCACAATTGTGTTGCAANTNATTTCANTTTTTTTTGGTTTTGGCACAAATTTTGAACTGTATAAATTTAGTTTGATGCTAGGAATATTAGNTTTAAATGCATTACTATTAAGTACCTTTAAATCACAAAAACTTAAAAGGGTAAAAGTAAAAAAATAGACNATGACTAGTTTGCCACTATTTCCTCTTAATATGGTTTTGCTTCCATATGAATTGCTTCCATTGCATATTTTTGAGCCAAGGTATAAGAAAATGGTTAGAGATCATATTGAAGANGATAAACCATTTGGCATTATTCTTAATGAAGATAATGTGGTTTGTACAAAAGGATGCAGNGTGAAAGTTCAAAAAGTATACAAAAAATATAGCAATGGTGAATATGATATACTTGTGAAAGGAGTAGAGCAGTTTAAAGTCATTAANACAAGGATGGAAGGTGAGACAGTTATTGGNGAAATAGATTANCTTCCCCTNAATAGTGATGGTGATGAACNACTGCGTAAGAATATCCAAGAGCTTTATTTACAGGTACTAATTAANGTAGGGATTAGNAANAGTCTTGAAATACATATGGGNAAAAAANTNTCATATGAATTTCTNCAAGGNTTTGAGCTTCCTCTTAATNNTGAANAAGAAANTNATATTAATGAATAGTGANAATAAGAGNTTATCTTTAATNAAAGATNTTTTTGTGAATATTCTAGAAAGTGATNTNGNTCAAAAGAAAAANATGCCNTCTGCCTAAGNTTTAGGCTNNTCTNCAAAATCTNAATANTAANTANTNTTAGTGCTATATTTAATCCCTTTNAATNAATATNGTAGAAATAAATANAANTNTAANATTNNANAAAANANNNCATNTTTNATATGTCTAANAAAAAAACATACTGGTCAGAAAATATTAGNTTNATTATNAANTGTTTNNNNATNTGGTTTNTTGTTTCGTTCGGTTTTAGCATTATTTTTGTTGAATATTTAAATAATATAAGGATCGGTGGATATAAATTAGGCTTTTGGTTTGCTCAGCAGGGTTCTATTTATTTTTTTGTTTTGCTGATCTTTTACTATGTTTATGAAATTGGAAGAATTGATAAGCGATATGGAGTGTCTAATCAATAATAAATTACATTTTTAAATGGGTCTACAGTCTCTTACGCTTACCATTGTAGGTATTACATTTGCTATTTACATTGGTATTGCTTTTTGGGCTCGTGCTAAGAATACACAAGAGTTTTATGTAGCTGGAGGTGATATAAATCCTGTTGCGAATGGTATGGCAACTGCCGCTGATTGGATGTCCGCTGCATCATTTATTTCTATGGCAGGTTTGATTGCATTTCTAGGATATGGAGGATCTGTTTTTTTGATGGGATGGACAGGTGGTTATGTACTGTTGGCATTGCTACTTGCTCCATATTTGAGGAAGCATGGTTCTTTTACTGTACCTCAATTTATAAGTGATCGATATTATTCTAAAACAGCTAGAGTAGTTGCTGTTTTATGTTTAATTATTGCATCTGTAACATATGTAATTGGTCAGATGAAAGGTATTGGTGTTGCATTTTCTCGGTTTCTTGAGGTTGATTACGATCAAGGTCTTATGGTTGGTATGATCATAGTATTTATTTATGCAGTAATGGGTGGAATGAAAGGGATTACCTATACCCAAATCGCACAGTATGTAATTATGATAATCGCCTACACTATCCCTGCGATTTTTATTTCTTTTATGCTTACGGGTAATCCAATACCTCAATTAGGACTTGGGAGTACAATAAAAGACGGTACCTATTTACTCGATACGTTGGATAAAATAGTAACTGATTTAGGATTTGCTGAATATACCACTAATGCAAGGCTTAGTCTGTTTAATATGTTTTTCTATACTCTTTCACTTATGATTGGNACTGCTGGTTTACCCCATGTTATTATGAGGTTTTTTACAGTNCCNTCTGTAAAAGCAGCACGCCTNTCTGCTGGTTGGGCATTATTATTTATAGCGATANTATATACTACTGCTCCAGCAGTAGCGGCAATGGCTAGATTAAATTTTATTACTACNATNGAANANCCTNNTGAGGAAAGTAATTTATCTTANTCAAANAGGCCTTCGTGGTTTAAGAACTGGGAAGTAACGGGATTGTTAAAATTTGAAGATAAAAATCAAGATGGTTTAATCCAGTATGATGGATATAAAACAAATGAAATGATAAAAGTTGATCGTGACATTATGGTTTTGGCAAATCCAGAAATTGCTGGATTGCCTAACTGGGTGATTGCATTAGTCGCTGCGGGTGGATTGGCAGCAGCATTATCAACTGCTGCAGGATTACTATTGGCTATCTCATCTGCGATTTCGCATGATCTGTTAAAAGGTGTTTTTCGACCAGATATTTCTGAAAAGGAAGAGCTCATGGCAAGTCGTTTTGCTATGGCTGCTTCTATTGCTGTTGCGGGTTATTTTGGTTTTAATCCACCAGACTTTGCTGCAGGAACGGTAGCTTTAGCATTTGGCCTAGCTGCCTCATCTATTTTCCCTGCATTGATGATGGGAATTTTTTCTAAAAGTATAAATAAAGAAGGAGCAATTGCTGGAATGCTAGCAGGGATCGGGATTACCCTTTTATATGTTTTCCAGCATAAGGGTATTATGTTTATTCAGTCTACATCCTTTCTTGGAGAAATGGAACCCAATTGGTTTTTGGGGATCGAGCCAAACGCCTTTGGAGCCATAGGTGCAATGGTCAATTTCATAGTTGCTTATATTGTATCAAAAAAGAATGATCCTCCCCCAAAAGAAATAAAAGAAATGGTTGAACGGANTCNCNTNCCATAGATNAATAGTCCATATCCATNCCACCACCCATTCCACCAGATCTACCNGAAAAANTNCCTTTGCNCCACTTTTTCTTTTGCTGCTTACCAAAATTATAATTTAGTACTATNGANGCAAANCGTCTTTGNCTTTGNCGTTCAGCATACATTAATTGCCTNNATGTTTCNCCTGTNGCTGAATTNGTAACTTCANTNTCNGTNTCNATAATAAATTTNCCNGTNTTNAAAATATCATCNACCTTAAANGTTGCAGATAATNTATTTTGAAGAAAAGATTTTTGGACACCNAGATTTATTCTGTAATTNGCAGGTATTTCTCCAGTTGNAATTTTCATTTTAGCTCTNCCATTTCCTGAAAGTTCAAGTCTTGCAATGGTTGGAATATTTAGNGTTAATCTCCCNCCNAANCCAAAGCCNCTACTTTTCCCATCACCATCNACACTTNTTCCNTCTTGNAAAGAGTTCCAGCCCCAGCCCCACATCATNATACTNGCNAGAGGCATTGGTCGNTANATAATATTTCCACTAAAATTTTGNCTTACAGAGTTNTCGGCATTTCCTGCGCTCATTATNTCATATGTAGTAGAGTCAAANGTAATATAATCTCTATCCCACCACATAATNACATCTTNTGTNTTTTTNNGNGATGTAGATANGCTTANATTNATTTTTCTNGNNTTNCTNGANNANGTNAANTCCATNACATCGCTATACTCAGGTTTTANGTAAGGNTTTCCNTTNCNTAATCTAGTNATGTCNNAAGTGTTATCAGGNAANGGNCTNATGGTNCTTCTNCCTGGNCTNTTNACNTTTTTAGAATAACCAAATTGAANAGTTTNTCTATCAGTAAGTTTGAAAAGTAAAAAANCGCTGGGATAAATCTTAAAATAATNTGGATCNTAAGGTCCTTCTTCGATACCTTTTTTAAAAAGANAGGTAAGGACATTTACTGAATCATNCTCTGTCAACTCTGGTCCTTTAAGATTAGCATAAGTTTCTACTTGTTCAGCCCGAGCACCAAATTTAAATCCAAACCGATCAGTAAGCTCGTACTGAGCAACCATGTAAGCGGCATAAATATCTTCTTCATAATCATTCTCATAAATATTTTGTAGATAAGTAAGATCTTTCTTAAAGTCTCGGATTGTAGCTTTTGCTCCTATTTCATAGTCTAACTTATCCCCAAACTTATTTTCGTAATCTATGGATGCTGTGAAGTTATTATTATCTTCGAATGCTTTCGTTGAATTTCCAGAAAAGTTAGCACCATATTCTGAGTCCATTGTTCCAATCTCATTTACATCGTCAACTTCATATGAATAGCTTACATACGCATTTAGTAATTCTGCATCGGAATCAAATTTATTTTCATAAGAAAACACATGATCCATATGAAGACCTTCATCTGTTTCAGTAGTTTCTAGATTTCCTAGTAAGNTAGGGTTAATTGTGTTAGCTCTGTAATTAAACCGTTGAAATGTTGTTTCCTTATGTTGGGAAATATCAAATGTATACCCGACAGTGCTTGTTTTTGAAGGGTAATAATCACCTCCAAACCTCATCCCAAAATCATTGGGTGTTNTCTTACGGTAGGTGTCAGTATTTATTGAATCTGTGTAAGATGGATAAATATAATCAAACTCTCTTTTCCCATCTCCAATTCTATTGCCTGTACGATAGTTAGCATTGGTAAATACATTGAGCNTTTCTGTTCTATAATTAAGATTACCATTGAGGTTTTGTTTTCTATATTCACCTACCATTGATGATATTGTACCATTAAATCCATCTAAAGCACCTCTCTTCANAACAATATTAATAATTCCGCCAACACCATCAGGGTCATATTTTGCGGATGGGTTTGTTATAACTTCCACTTTTTCTATCATTNCTGCATTAATATGATCTACATTACCGCGTCTGCCACTCCCAGTTCTACCACTTCGTTTACCATCAATAAGTACTGTTACATTAGCATCTCCAGCAATAGTTACAACGCCATCGATATCTACATCAACGGATGGGACCTTCCTCAAGACATCTGTCCCTGTGCCTCCAGAAGAAGATAAGTCGCGTCCAACGTTGAATATTTTTTTATCAATTGTTTGAATGAAAGTACTCTCTTCTCCAACAACTTCTACCGCTCCCAGATTTACAGCAGAAATATTTAATTTTACTTTCCCAAGATTGTGCTGAATTCCAGCTCCTTGACCAGGGAAGAGATTAATGGGGCCTATTTCTTTTTTTTCATAGCCGATGAATTCAACAACTGCCACATATCTTCCAAGAGGGATTTCAGTGATATTAAGGTATCCATTTTTATCAGTAAGCCCTCCAGTTACTAGTTCATTATGTTCAAGTTCAACTAAGGATACGGAAGCATATTCAAGAGGTGAGGATGATAATGAGTCTAGAACAGTGCCTTGGATTACACCTATCGATGGCATTTTAGGCTTACTTGAATGATTTTTGTGNGCATAAAGATGTGTTATTGCAAGGAAATAAAAATATGCAATAAAGCTAAGCNTTAATTTGTTTTTCATTTTTNCCTTTTGTTATAAATCAAATATTGTAATTTTATGATAATTAGAACCGAAATCNANNNAAAANTTAAATAAAATTTATTGTTTTNCTCTAATAATAATATCTATAACAGGATGGGTTTTTGGAGCCGTAAGTGCATTTAAAACTTCAAACTGTAGTAAAAATTTTCTTAATTTTTCAATGGTTCTTACATCAATATTTACTTCACCATGGGCGGGGATCATTACCAAGTCTGTTAAATTATAAAAATCGTATTTGCTATGATTTCTCAAAGTATAGGGTGCGTCTGAATTATTAGAAATTGTAACGTGTGCTACTGTTGTGTTTGCAAAATATTTAGCAGATTCTACTTTTAGAGTAGAATTAATAAGAGGAATAAGAAAATCTTTCTTGCCTATTAATTTCTTTTTAAACCATACAACTGTTTGTCCTTCTTGTAAGGCTTTTTTTAAGGAAGTCTTTGTTTTTTCGCGAGCAAAAACTAGTGTAACAGGTCTATGACCTCCTGAAGGAATCCGATACTGCCAATCTACAATCCCATGTATATCAGATGTTCCTAAAATTGTTAAATTATAGTCTAAAGCTATTTGTAATGCTTCATTGGAAAAGGTGGTGTCATTTACAATTTCAATTCCTTCTATCAGCCCTTTTTCCATTAAATTTTTATGCATTGTACTTAAAGGAACACTAGCATCAGGAGATTGACTAGCCCAGTATGGGTGATTCCAAAAAATAAACGCATCTTGCTTTCTTGCTTCGAGATATGCATCAAGAGGATCTTCTGTAATAAGTTTGTTTGCGTCTTTAATAAATATTGCGTTTGCATGTCCAGGTGGCATATCTCTTGTAATTTCAGAACCGTTGAGTACTAATACATCTGAATTTTTTGCAAAGTTACTATGGTACTCGTAAGATCTATTTCTATCAGGGTGCGGAATATCATCCTTCCAAGGTTGATATTCAATATGTTCCGTAGTTGCAATAACATCTAGTCCATCTTTTATTGCTTCTTGAACTCGTATATCAGGCCATACGCTACCATCTGAAAATACAGAGTGCATGTGAAGATCACAAACAAGTGTTTTATATCCAGGCAAATCAGGGAATTCAATTTTGCGATTGGATTTTGGGTTATGCCCGCAAAGTATGGATAAAACTATTAAAAATGAAATCAGGTTATGGTCTTTCATTTGGTCTGTTCCCAATGAATGTCCATTGTGTGATATTCTGCTTTACGCCCTTTTTTTATAGGAACTGTTAATGAGTAGGATGCTGTTTTTCCAGGTTTTAGAGCAGTATCTGCTATTACATTTGTTTCATAAACAGTTCTATCTCCTTTCACAAAAATAGAATCCCTTCCAGCGCTTTTTGTGGTTTGGTCAAATAGTTTAACGACTATTCTAACAAAATCTGCACGAATTTCTCCAACATTTTTCACCTTACCAGAAAAAATTTGTTTGCTTGGGTAATAGTCAATAAATGGATCTCCTAAAAACACAACCTTTGGGCCTGGTTTTTTTAACTCATCCATCTTTACAACCATTTCTTTCTTTAATACTAATGTCCCAATTTGTGTTTTTAAGGTTAAGGTTGAATCCGTCTCTTCTATAAGTGCTCCGGAAACTACTGTTCCATTTTGTAATTCAACGCGATGTTGATATTCTGGTATTACAATTAAATCTAAAATTTCTCTTCCAACGTTTGGCATTGTTTGTTTTTTTTGATATCCTTTCACAACGCTCTTTAAAGAATCTATCTCTCCTTTTAAAGCTTCGAGATTTGATTCATATTCAAAAAAATATTCTTCAAATTTCAAAGTTTCTTTTTCAGTAATAGTTTTTTGTTGTGGTAGTTTTTCTTGAATTGGTATTACGGGTTCTTCTTTTTTAGTGGGTATTACTAAAGTAAGCTCAACATCAACACTGTCGACAAAAAATGTAATTTCTCCGGATCCTTCTGTTTTGTGGTTTCCTTTAAGTATATACTCTCCTGGGAATAGCTTAATTTTTTTAAATTTAAATTTTCCTTCTTTCCCGGATTTCTCATTTTCCAATTTTTCGCCATTGTTATTTTCAATCACAAGTTTTGCACCTTTCAAACCGTTTACATTTTTATCAAGAACGTTACCTGTAATATTGATTTTTATTGGTTTTTCTTCTGCGTTAGAAAAACTAATAAAAACAATAAAAAGAAGATATTTAATTGAATTAATCATATTCTCTTTTTGAAAAATGNGCTTTAAATGCCATACGCCTAACGGATTCGGCATTCTTTTTTTCTTCACCTAACTTATAAACCATATTGATGATATTATCATAATATATATAGTTGTCTTTGTTTTCAAGCATTGGAAGAAGTCCATTCAATATGGAGGGGTCATTAAATGCTGCTAGGTTATCAATTGCTTTTTTTCGAATATCCATTGGATAGTCATCACTATGAGCAATTTCTATTACGGCTTTTTTTACTTCAGGGTCATCAAACTCACCAAGCGCGTCTAACATAGTGTTTAATAGACTGTAATATTCCGTCTTCCCCATATTGTAAGTATTTAGAAGAGCAAGTACTAGATTCTCTTCNTTGACTCCTTTCATGGTGTTTAGGGCAAATTCACGAACTTCAAGATTTGTATTGGGATCGCCCAAGAGTTCTGCAAAAGCGACAGCAACATCATCTGGCTTTTNCTTTCCTAATATTTCTACTGCTTGATTTCGAANTCCAATATTAATNTTNGGGTCTCTAGCTACTTGNGTNAGNATAGGAATAACTTGNTCATTTCCTATNGCNCCCATNGATTCTGTNANAAGNCGCTCTGTNNTNGACATATTNCTNTTCGCAACTTCATATAGNTCTANGAGAGCNANAATTTGATCNTTTGTTCGNACGCGTCTTAGNTTTTTAATTAATGAAATATGTATTTCATTTGTTTTATCNTCCATTTTGTGCATNGANCGCACTANTGCATCTGCTGCTTTTGGATTTTCNTTNAACATGCCAAGCATTTTTATTGATTCATTTAGCAAAGCATAATCAAGNGCTGTGGTTGTTGCTACCATTTCAGATATAGAATGGAGNGCTCTTGGNTGCTCAGTTTGTGCTAAGGTTTTNCCAGCTGCAACTCGNANTTTTACATGTAGATCAGGGTCTTCATATACTTCNATTAANTCATCNAATGCCTGAATATTNCCNTCTCTATATGCACTTTTTAATTCNTGNACTNTNTTNAAAAAATCAGGATCATTTGGATTGCCAATTGCTTTTTTCCCAAATAATCCCTTAACCATAGAGCATCCATGGAACATGAAAAGAATCGAGATTATTAAAGTAATATTCCTATACATTTTCTTCCCATTGAAGAAGAGATAAATCCCTTCCATCAAATTTGGCATAGCTAGGACGATGAAACCAGTCGCCTAAAACAGCTAGTTTTCCTTTGTCTAAACTATATATTTCGCTTAAATGATAGTGACCTGAAATCATGTAATCGAACCCATTTCTAAATTGGCTTTCTGCAAAATTTTGAAGTTCATTTTTAACATCTTTATTAAAGTCAGCCTCATGCATATCTTCTTTTCCACTTCTAGAAATAAATTTAGTGATTTTATAGGCAATTGTGGGATGTATCCAACGAAAAATAGTTATGAAAAATTTAGAACGGATTATTTTTTTGAGTATCCTATAACCATGATCCCAACTTAGAATGCCATCTCCGTGTGTGATAAAAAACCTTTTACCGTTAATAATTATGTCTAAATCATCGGTATATATTTTATTCATTATGTTGGTTTCTAAAAAGTCTTGAAACCAGTGGTCATGGTTTCCAGTTAAAAAATGAAGATGGATGCCATTTTTTTTCATATTTGATGCTTTTTCATAAAAATCAGCATATGCTTTTGGAATAACATCAGGATATTCAAAATAAAAATCAAATAGATCACCTACAAAAAAACACGTTCCACCTGTTTCGCATATTTTATCAAGGAGTCGATAT
>NZHK01000022.1 GCA_002691285.1 Fidelibacterota bacterium
TTGCAGTACCATCTATGTATAAATCTTTGAATTCAACAGAACTACTTCCTAAATCTGCTGTATTATCAGCTCCAGGATACCAAGCTGTAACATCACTATTACCAATGGTAACACTGTTATTCGCAACTCCTGAGGCACCATATCCAATCACAGTTTGATTCGAGGCGCTGCTTGCGCTTGGATCAGATCCAGAACCAATAATAACATTATTGCTTCCTGAAGTAATAGCATCTCCTGCTTCATGACCTATGGAAATATTTTTATCACCGCTGTCAAGATTTTTAAGACTATTTGATCCCAGAGAGGTATTGTAGTCCCCGGTAATCGAGGAACCATACTGAGACCAATAACCAACAGCTGTATTGTCATTTCCGGTTGTTATCACCTTCATTGACCCAGCTCCAACTGAGGTGTTTCTCTCCCCTGTGTGAAATTGCGCTTCGTTATTAGGACCACGCTGAGAAGCTCTTCCTACCGCAGTATTGTAGGTGGAAGCTGTCGAAGTCTTTAATTGCCTTAGGGCCAAATCTCCTACCGCAGTATTTGCCCCTGCTTCAACATTGTGTTTTAAGGTACCGTACCCAACTGCAGTATTTGTAGTCCCGGTTGTATTTGCAGATAAAGCATCATATCCTAGCGCAGTATTATAGTCACCTGTTGTAACCGCATCAAGAGCAGTAATTCCAACGGAGACATTGTATTCAGCTGTGGAAGTTGTCGAAGAAGGATCTTGCCCTATATAAGTAGAGTTGTCCTCAGTTAATGCGTCAAAAAGCCCATTAATATTGCTTGCTCCACTACTTGATGTCGTCCAAGAAAGTGCTCCACTTCCATCAGTCTTTAACACCTGATTGGCAGAACCGTCTGCAGTAGGCCAGGACAAACCATCTAACTGAATAGATCCACTTCCGTTTGGAGTCAATGCAATGTTGCCATTCGCTCCATCTGTAATTGTAATCGATCCTGTGGTAGAATTACCAGTTTGTATCGTTACATCCTGATCACCATTAGAGGTGAATACCCCTGCACCGCTTCCTGTACCTCCTGCAACTGTACCATTAATCAATACCGTTCCATTCGTAGAGTTTGTAATAGTCTCATCGTTTTCTAAAATGATACCTGTAGATCCTGTTACGTCCAAAGAAGTACTGGCAGTTATAGATGTAAATGCTCCAGTAGAAGCTGAGTTTGCGCCTATCACCGAACCATCAATCGCTCCACCATCAATGTCTATAGAACTAAGTGTCCCCAAAGAAGTTACATTTGGTTGTGCTGCTGTCTGAAGCGTACCTGTAAGGTTCCCACTGAAATTCGTCGCTGCAATCGTACCTGTTGAAGGGTTATATGTAGCATCACCATCCGACTCTAAACCTATGGTTCCACCATCTAGAGCTGCATCTGCTGCAAATATTAAGGCATTCCCTTCATTAGTATTCTCATTATCTGTAACCGTTACTGTGGTAGAACTCGTACTTAGTGTAGACCAGGAAAGCGCTCCACTTCCATCTGTCTTCAACACTTGATTGGCTGAACCGTCAGCGGTAGGCCAAGACAAACCATCCAGCTGTACCGCTCCACTTCCGTTTGGAGAAAGTGCAATGTTACCATTCGCTCCATCCGTAATTGTAATCGACCCTGTGGTAGAGTTACCAGTCTGTAACGTCACATCTTGATCACCATTTGAAGTAAATACTCCTGCAGCACTTCCTGTACCAACTGCGACTGTACCATTAATCAATACTGTTCCATTTGTGGAGTTCGTAATGGTCTCATCATTTTCTAAAATTAAACCAGTCGAACCAGATAAATCAGCACCTGCTGCATGTACAGTTGCTCCTTTATCTTGCGCCATATAAATGTCCGTTATATCTGCATTACCCAGTGTAACCGAATTATCTGCTTGACCTGTAGCTCCATACCCAAGCACAGTTTGATTAGCAGTTCCAGTATCAGCACTAGGATTTGCACCAGATCCTATGATAACATTATCATTAGCATTTGTCATGTTTTTGGAGGCTTCATAACCTAAAGTAACATTGTTTTGCCCAGAGCTCAATTTGAAACTACTTGCATGACCTACGGAGGTATTTCTATTCGCAGTAGTATTTGACTCCAATGCACTAGAACCCACTGCTACATTTGTAATACCTGTTGTATTTGATTTTAAAGCATTGGCCCCGATTGCTGTATTACGATCTCCTGATAAGTTAGCAGTAAGAGAATTATAGCCTAGAGCTGTATTACTATATCCAGTTGTAATTGCATCTAAAGCTGTAGTACCAACGGAGACATTGTAATCTGCACCATCGGTGGAAGAGGAAGGATCATTCCCTAGATACATTGATCCAGTATCTTCAACAAGAGCATCTGATAGGCCATTAATAGCGGTTGCAGCAGACGACCAGGAAAGTGAACCAGAACCATCGGTCTTTAATACCTGATTGGCTGAACCGTCTGCAGTAGGCCAAGATAAACCATCTAATTGAACAGCTCCACTTCCATTAGGAGTTATGGCAATATTACCATTCGCGCCATCTGTAATTGTAATCGATCCTGTAGTAGAATTACCTGTCTGAAGCATTACATCTTGATCACCATTTGAAGTAAATACACCAGCACCGCTTCCAGTACCACCTGCAACTGTGCCATTAATCCGTACCGTACCATCCGTAGAATTCGTTATGGTCTCATCATTTTCTAATATGATACCTGTAGATCCTGTTACATCTACAGATGTACTTGCTGTAAGAGAAGTAAATGCACCGCTGGATGCAGTAGTACCACCGACTGCCGTGCCATCAATAGTTCCTCCCGTTACTGCAACATTGTCTGAGCCTTGAGTGGAAATGGTNCCTAAACCAAGGGAAGTCCTAGCTGTAGCACCACTTTCAGCAACCCAACCTCCAGCTGAACCNACTATAACATTACCATCAGAATTATCTAAACCTGCAATCGCAGTTAAATCAGCATCAGTNCCTTGTTTAGCATCTAATTGAGTTTGNACATTAGAAGTAACACCATCTANATAGCTTAATTCAGTACTGGTTACATCTGAAACNNCNATATTNCCATCTGCGTTAGACACTACGNCTCGNGATGCATCTAAAATTTCTGTATCTATGGTAGAGGCAGCTCCTGTTACTGAGCTACTAGATGCTTGCCATGATCCAGCTCCATCTCCATCTGAAGTCCATACTTGGCCATTGGTTCCTGCAGAAGGAATAAAATATTCACCACTTTCCACCTTACTAGCAGAAAGAGTACCATCGGCTAAATCTGCCAGATCAGCGTCATACCCTTGGACATCCACTCCAATCTCTACTCCAAGATTTTGACGTGCAGTAGATATATCTGATGCACCTGTACCACCATCTGCAACTGACACATCTGTAATTCCAGATACTGAACCTCCTGTAATCGTTACGTTATCCGATGCTTGTGTAGAAATGGTACCCAGCCCCAAAGATGTGCGAGCAGTTTCCCCGCTCTCTGCCACCCAGCCATCAGCTGAACCTACAATAATATTTCCATCTGAATTATCAAGGGATGCTATTTGACTTAGACCTGGATCACTTACAGCATCTAATTGTTCTTGAATATCAGAGGTTACATTCTGTAAATATTGTACTTTATCAACTGAAAGTTCACCATCTGCGAGGTCTGCTAAGTCAGCGTCATAGCCTTGTACATCTACTCCTATCTCAATACCAAGATTTTGCCGTGCGGTTGCTACATCAGAGGCACCGGTTCCACCATCCGCTACTGAAACATCAATAATACCCGTTACCACACCACCAGAAATCACTACATTATCAGAATTCTGCGAAGCAAGAGTTCCAATGCTATCCGTTAAAACATATGCACCTAATGAGTCATTGGTTGCATACACAGATAGATCTGGTGCATTGTTTAAATCAGAATATTCGTTTGAAAAAGCAACTGAGCTCAGCGTATCATTAGTTGCATACACAGATAGATCTGGCGTGTTATCAAGATCAATATAATCATTAGAGAGAGCGACTGCACTTAAAGCAGAAGTCAATGTATATTGGCTAAGAGTATCTGACTGGGTAAAACCACTTAAGTCCGGTCTATTTGAAAGATTATTATAATCCCCAGTAAATGCAACAGAATCAAGGTTGCCAGTCAATGGAAAGTTTGAAAGAGTGTCTTTATTTGCATACACAGATAGGTCAGGTAAATTATCAAGATCTGAATAACTACCCCCTTGAGAATAATTAGCAGTATCTGATTTCATCGAGTAGAGTACGGAAGTCAAAGCCTGTCGAGGGGACAAGGGCACATTCTCTACTAAAATTTCGAGATATGACTCTTCAGAGCTAAAATCCACAGGATTTTCTAATCCTAGCGTTGCACTTATAATCCCATCCTTAACATCGATGTTTTGATTTTCCTCCCATAAAAGTTCACCTTCTGTGAGAGCGTTGAAGAACCTAAACTTGACCATGTAAGAACCATCATTTACAGGGCTACCGTTTGTCTTTGTAAGCAAACCCTGGTAGGATAGAGTTTTAGGTATAGTTAAATCCCGATTCAAGCTTAAAGTGTTTTTATAGCTAGGATTAGTTACAGCGCTTTGTTTTGAAATATGCTTTTGTGCATACAACAAATAGAAAAGAGCTAGAGCGTATATCATNTTTTTCATGATAAACTCCTTTGTATGATAAATGAATTAAAAAAGTATTCTTACTATAAAGGAAAATCTGGAGGTAATTCCGGAACTTCCTCAGTTAAAAGATCTGAAATACCTTGATTAAGAAGGATTAATAATAATCCAAAAATTATTGGTCGTTTTTTTATGTAAGCTGACATACGACTTCCATTTGAAGATATTTTGGTAAATACTGATGTTTTTTCTTTTGGAACTACGCCCGTAAGAACGTTCTCAACTGCTCTTTTTACAGAATGCTCTAACCCATAGACTCCCTCTTTTTCTAAAGTGTAGTATGGGTATTCTATAAAATCTATTTTGCTATTTGGAGCTAAGTTTTGAAATTGTACTCTTGTAATTTTATGCTTTAATGAATGGGTAGTGTACAATGTGGTTAATTTGTAATTGTTAACCCTTAATTGATCAATGTCAAAAATACGATTCCCTTTATCCGTAATAGTCCCTATAATTCCGTCAGGAGTAACTACTCGAATAGATCCAAAAAGATTATCAGCAATATAGAGTCTATTCGAAATGTCAAAGTCAATACTCACAGGTTCACCTAAAGAAGACTCGGTTGCCATAACTCCATCTAATGCTGTAGCAGATTTATTATCAGTCCCAGCTACTACAATTACTTCATTATCACTTACTACTTTGTAAACTTTTTTATCCAAAGCGCTTACAACAAACAAATCGTCTTCATCATTCAGTGCAATATCAGAAGGAGTTTTAATCACACCCGACTGTAACAGTACACTTTGCACACCCTTCCTATCAAACTTTCGTATTGACCCATCACCTAAAAACAAGACAATAATTTCCTCTGAGCTATTCAAGCGAATCGATGTTGGAATAGTAGGCTCTCCTTCAATAAGGTCTCCATTTTTATATCGTGGAGCAGAATAAATAGTCCTCGCCACGCCCTCAAAGACCCAAAATACAGAATGATTAGACTGGTCTGTTATGTATAATTCACCCAACCGACCTACGCATATGCCAGAGGGATGCTCAATACTATTCCCCTCCGGTAAGTTTTTAATCATGCTCAAAGGCTTTAAGTTTTTCCCAAAATTAAAAATATCCTGCTTGTTTCCAGACACCAAAATGGAAGAACCCGTAGAATCAAAAGATAAGTACTCTGGATATCGCAAGATACTATCAGCAACAGGGTTAAATACAACTGGATTTGAGATCCATTGATTTACTGGGTCACTACTATATATATCACTTAAAGTAAAATAATGAAATTCTAGCTGATCATATTGATTAACCCCCCAAGATAGTACACGATTAGCTCTTTCTAAGTATGCATTCTCTGCAGCACAATCATAGTCCTCACAATTAAAATTATAGCTTAAGGTAGTATCTACTATTTCAGTATAAGTCAGTGTGTCCGTTGTAAATTCATCTTTATATACTCTAAAAACATAATACGCTTTTTTTGTTGTTGACGTATCATTAATGGTAAAAGCTTTAAAAACTGTGTCTACCGGATCAGTTGAAAAATTTGAAAAATCTTCGCCCGAAGAAACAGTATCAAGATACGCTATTGCTATTGTGTCATTTTCAATTCGGGTAAAACTATAAGGTTTATTTACAGAAATCTTTTTTGGTATGATTCTATTTGGATCAAGTACATGTTTCATTCCTCTATCTTTTAAAAATGCATAGATATTTTTATTGATTAGATTGACCTGCATCGAATTCAAATCTTTTTTATGAATTGGTTGAATAGTTATTAAATTATTTTGAATCAAAGTTGCAACTAAAGGCTCTCTTAGATTTGTGCTTTCATCTATCGCCAACGTGTCCTCTGAGTTTATATCTACCCCTGAAAAAGCATTTATGTTTTCCATATCCAAAGGTTGCTCAATAGTTATAATTAAAGTATCTCTATGAGTAGTGCCTACATGATTTTGCACCCGTAAAACTACTTCATATGCCTGCCCAGGTAGATTCGGAACATCAAACTCTAAAAATTTATCTCTCGTTGTTAATGATCTAACACTTTGATTCCCATTTTGATCTGGATCATAGTATACAGGTGTGTCGCTATCAGAAAAGTTATAGTCATCAGCACCTATCATATTAGGCGGAAATAGCCATTCATAAGTAAGAGATCCGTTTTGCGGTTGGGATCTAGAACCATCTAAAATGATTGTGGTTAGNGATGANGCAGTTATNTCCTCTCCAAGATCAGCAAGAACACTTCCNGGAGCAATTTTTTTTGGAGATAGATCTTCCGAGTATATTATTTCCTGACAAAACAAGAAACTATACAAAACTATGTAAAATGATGTAAAAAGCAATCTCATTCTACAGTGATTTTAGTGAAATAAAATTAAAAGTTCGCTCGGTAATTAACACCTAACCAAAGTTTTGAATCAGGCATCCAATTACCAGTGTCTAGAGTACTATTTTTAGAAAGACTGGTTAAAGATATACCAAATTCATCCGACAGATTAACATTCAAATTGGTAAGCATATTCATCCCAGATATATATTGTAATGAAAATTCATAAAAGGGAACTTTAGAGACTTGCAAAATATCTAAAAATGAAAGCCTTTCAATGAATTTCGGCTTTTGCCCAATGTTGCCTACTAAATCAAAACGTATGTAAAAAGAATTTATCCTAGTATATGATTCTCCATCTTTCATTGGCATCGCATCAAAGACTACTGATTCAACTCCTCCGCTATCTAAGGCTGTACTAAAAGATTCCTGTCCATAGAATGTTCTTTCATACAATTCTTGATTTTTAATTGCTTCATCACGGGCATCTTTTAGTCTGTGTGCTATTTTGACGTAATGAAAACCGGGTGAAGCAGATAATCTACCAATGAAAGAAAATTTAATAGGCACCTGCACAGTTGAAGTAACTAAGGCATAGCTATCTAAAATATTTATATTCTCTGTTTGTTTATCGATTTCCTTCCAAGCATCAACATCTGTAGCAGGAGTAGAGGGAGACAAGTCATTCAACGAATTTAATTTATTTCCTGAACTTGAGGGATAAAAACTGAAACCAATTAAAGCATGTAAATTAGTCTTTGTAGAAAAAAGATTATCAATATTCCCTCGAGCATATAGACCAAGGTACTCATTGGAAGGAGTATCTAAATCATCATACTCAACAGTGCTTGTTCCAAAATCAAAAGCGAAAGGGACACGAACACCAAACTCTGATCTTTGCGTAGCAACTCCTAATTCACTTGATCCGGCAAGTAACCCTGGCAATCCAATTATTGCGTTCCCAACTCGAAAATTCGATGCATACTGGAGAAGATTTGACCTCATTGAAAATGAGGATAAAGACATCTTAAAATTGTTCGCATGCCATAAAGAAAAAGGGGAACCATAGCCTGCCATTAGCCTTTCCGATTCACTTTCATGGAAAACAGTCTCTGACTCACTTGTTAAATATTCATCTTTAGATATTAAAACATCCTGAATATCCTGACTGAATACCCAATCTACTTTTTCCCTATCAATAATGGTGAAATCCAATCCGTTTCCATACCAAATCTCATAGATCTCACTATCATTTCCTTTTTGCTGAACAATAATAATTTGATCGGTAGATTTCATTTCTTTTATAGAAGTCCTGTCCCCTTCATCAGCAGATTCACCATCCCCTGCATCAGAGTACTTTAATTTCATATAATTTAAGACTGCATCCTCCATAAGAATATGGTAGGGCTGATGATCAACTGTCCAAGAGACAAATTTTCTTTTATCTAAAGTAATCACCTCTGTTTCAGCTGCATCTTTTACATTTACCACTACTTCACCATCAACAAACAACTTGTCGTCTTTTAGATCATAAGCTCTATAGGATACATTATAGACATTATCCTTGTTCCTATCAACTGGCTTTTCATAGTCTGGGAGCCTTAGAAAAGCAATATCACCTGATCTAGTAATTTTAAAGTGATCTTTATCATCGCTTTTTGCCAACTTATACTTAACACTAGATTGGTCCTTATCTGGATCTTCTACCTGCAGTCTACCAACGATTTTCCCTAAATTTTCTGCGTGACTGAAAGATAGCTTCTTTTCACCTTTAAGTATAGGCTTCTCATTACGATTTTCTACCTCAACAAATACCTGACCAACAAAACTTTCACTGCCTGAATCCGTTACTTGAACGGAAACAGAAAAATTTTCTTCAGTTTCAAAATCGAAGGTTCTTTTAGTTACTAAGTTAAGTCCCTGAACCGAAAAATCTTCTCTACTATCCCTAGCAATACCAAATTTATACTTGTCACCAGCATCAGGGTCTTCTACGTTTAAAGTTCCAACTACTGTACCAGCAGGAGAGCTTTCCTTGACTGTATTTTTAGACAAAGACACACCTGTAGGGGCATCATTTACCGGGTTTATATTTACTCGAACCTGACCTGACCCAGTAGCAGTTCCAATATCTACCTTATACTCAAATTTATCAACTCCATTGATATTAGCATTTGGTGTGTAAATAATTTTATTATCCTTAATAGCCACGGTTCCCTTGGTCGGCTCAGTTTTTATTTCAATGGATAAATTGGTTTTATCAACAATATTATCGTTTCTTAATACATTGATTTTTACTGATTCATCTTCCTGAACTTGTGCATTGTCTGCTTTGATAGCTAGCCCACTTT
>NZHK01000060.1 GCA_002691285.1 Fidelibacterota bacterium
CCATTAGTTCCCCTTTTCTTCCTTGACTGTATCCGGTTTCAGTTCCCAGCAATCTNGCAGTTGTTGTTTCNAAAGCTTTAACAGTTAATGCATATTTTTTNGTNCCATATCCAGCGTCCTCTTGAATTCCTGAAAATTCTATGTANACGTCACTGCCTATAGANAGTGCAAGTTGATATGCATAATCCTCTTCNCTGNCNCCTAAATCCATTTGAGCTTCATTTAGACTTTCNAATGATTCCTGTTGTTGAGGGACNATAACNTCATACTGCCTNGCTGTTAAATAACTTTCAACAACNGACGCAGCATGCTTATATGCTGNATTAGTTCTTAATGCNTCNATNGGACTCTNTCCCTTTTNNACAGAAGGTAATACCATAATAAAAGGATTACCAATCGTCTCTGCTAAATCTGCACGCGCCGCNATAATATTTCGAGCCTCTAAGTCTTTNGTNANTAGTTCCTTATTAATTTTAAACCGTTTAACTACTTTCATGCCCTGTCCGCCGTCAGTTTTCAACTTTTTAATCAACATGGCATCTTCATAGGTTATATAATTTGAAATATTATCATTATTAAAAAAGAAGCCTTCATGCTGCCCAAAAGACTGTTGCTCTTGAGATGATTTTAAAAGAGGATCTGTACCTCCAAACAATACATGCCATACCGCACTTTTTTTAGCGTCAAGAGTAGCGCGAGATACTCCTTTGGATTTCACATCTTTAATTTTATGTTTTTTCTTTTTCCCTTTACCTTTGTAAATACCAGTTGCTTCAATCATTACTTCGGATGAGGACACTGATTCAACTAGTGTTGCCTGCTTTGATACTGGTAGCTGTGCGTTAATAAAAGTAAGCGAAAGAGCAATAAACGTTAAAAAAGTCTTCATTCTAGCTCCTCATTTTTTTAATGAAATTTAATCAGCAACTTCTGCTTCCAACCTACTAAAGGCTTGTGTTTTTTTAAACTCTGCATACATTGCCTCTTCTTTATTTTGGTTTACCATAGAGGTTATTTTTTTTGCTGCAGCATTATTATATGCATTTTTTTTCATTCCCATAAGAACATATGCAGTATAACCACCATTTGGTGTTCTATATGGATATTTTTTGAGCACCTTTGCTCCAGTAAGAGTTTCATTACTAATGGACTTTGATGCCTCTGAATAGAATTCAGTAACTTGTGTATTATTACCCATTCCAGATTCTTGCGACATGTTTTCAATTAGCGATTTCGTTTTGTTATTGATTTGTTGTCCTAAATTCATCCTTGCCTGTTGACTGGCTTTTTGAATTGCGATATTCATTTTTCTGGAATCTGCCTGGCCTGTTGAATAAAGATATTCATCATCCTCTTCGGGAGTCATCATAAACCATTCAGGAACATCTGTAGGTATTTGAGGATTAGCAGCTCTAGATTGCGGAGGCATATCCATAGGGGAAGGTTGTTTTGATGACCCACCGCAACCTATAAATAAGGCCAAAATTGAAGATAATATTATAAATTTCATTGTGTCTCCTTTTTTAAATATTTGCTTATCTTATGTACATATCACTATAATGATATATCATAGGTTATTCCAAATTGCCAGGTAAAGCCAGTAGAATTTGCGGTAGGCTCTAGTCCTGCTTGAACTGAAGACCCATCTGATTTAACTACTCCATTCGAGGACATTGGAATTTCTATATCTCCAGCTTTAATTGCTGGATCAGCTGTTATAGACTGCTGAAAGCCTATAAACGATGTTAAACCAATTTCATCTGTCAATTGGATCCTTGGCGTGAGCCCAAATCCTAATGCAACTCCTGACATATCCATAGTCAGACTGTCTCCAACATTAAAAGTACCTTCGGACAAAACTACGGGAGGTGTCTTGCCTGGTAAGAGCTCAATCGCACCAAAATCTGCTTGTGCGGAAGAATAACCAAATTTTGGAGTCAGTCCTAAAGAGAAACTTGCACCATCCATTACTTTGAAGTCTACACCAAGGAAAACGGCAACATAAGATACATCGCCAACACCAACTTGAGCCTCAGCAAAACCATCTAGTCTATTTAGGAGAGGTGAATATGCACCCACAAGAACGTTTAGGTTAGGTCCTGCTATATCATTGTCTCCAAGGGGGACAGCAACTCTTCCTTCCAAACCGTCAAGTCCAAATTGTTCCCAATCTGAAACATGAAAATTCGTAAAATCTGAAGTTGTAATATTTACTCCTGATAATCCTCCATATACAGTATAGTCCTCGAAGAGTTGCGCATTACAAAATGTAATTACAAAAACGAAATAAAAAATATTTCTAAATGTTTTCATTATATCCCCTTTATTTTATGTTATTAATGTTTCTTTAGTGGATCTAAAAATCCAAATAAGTTGAACGGTAGTTCTCCTAAAGCATAGTTTACGCCTAAATTTAATCCTAAAGCACTCAAACTTAAATCAGGATATAAATTTGAAACATCCGCTCCTTCATATGTGTCTTCTACACCAGCATAAGAAATAGCTAATTGCATTGGTGGTAATGCAAATTTGTATTTTAATCCTAAATTAACACTAACATCAGGAGTAATTAATTTTTCAAAATCTATAGCAAATTTGAAAGCTATAGACCTTACGCTATAAACATAATCTTCTCCAAACAACTTTCCAGCCAAATTTAGAGATTCAATCCCTCCACCACTAAATATGCTGAGGTTGCTAGAACCAAACCAAATCTTTTTGGTTCCACCAAGATAAGCAGATAATAAAAAGGGGGCGATCGATGGGACTTCACCATCAAAAGCTTCTTCATTAATCTTACCGGTTGGGAAAGCAAAAGTTGTGTTCAAATCTAGAAATGTTTGCGATAAGCCAATGATGGGAGCAAGGTTATATGAGAAGAAAACATCTACAGCAGCAGCACTCGTAACATCCTCTTCAAAGAGATTAGGACTACCAAATAACCCTGCTGGAACATCGTCTTTTGGAATATTTAGACCAGTCAATAGACCTAGTTTAACTCTTGCATCTAATCCTAACCTTGGATGCTCCATAACAATAGTTCCCTCTGATACTCTGCTTCCAAGTAACTGAGTAGCATAAGTTAGATTGTTACTATTTTTTTTGTTATCACCAGTTTTGGAAACTCTTACAAATCCTTGCCTAACAGCTACCTCTTCTCCATCTTGCTCCTCAAACTCTACGATATGGAAACCATCATCGAGATGAACCCCCTCTCTAAAACCTAGAGGGAATCCATACTTTTTACCTGATGCCTCAGCTATTTGAGCAGATAATTTAAAATCATCGAGTTCTTTTGTTTTAACTCCTAAATTTTTACAAAATGCGAGCATGGCATCATTTTGACAATATTGTTCAGGAGTAGTCTTCCATGTGTCATTACCAAAAGTAAATTCGTTATATAATGACTGTCCTAGTGCCTTAGCTGTAGGGTCAATGCTAGAGATAGCTTCAGTTGTAGCGGTAAGAACTTGCTCAACCGATATTGAGCCATCGCTTCCAACTTTCATTTGCCACCATATAATACCACCTTGTATTGTAATACTTAGGTCTTTTGCACCTTCACTTTCTTTCTTTGCTGAACTTATAAAAGGAAGATAGAAATAGGCTGAATTCATTAAAGTAGCAAGTTCCTTAGTGGTTAGGCCAACAGACTTTGCTTTCGTTGCTGCAAACGATTGAAGAGCAGATTCGCTCTTTAAAGCACTCCCACGATTTTTCATTATTTCAGGGTCATTAAGGATTTCGATAATTTTGCTAGTTACAGTTGATTCTAAAACTCCGGATAGCGCTTCAGCTGTTATTTCATCAAGTGAATTTGCTTCTCTTCGAAAATCCTGCAANAGNCTAGAAGGAAGTACATTGTAATCAAACCTAGGAGTTTCAATGTAGAAATCTGTAAACATGTCAAATGTTTTTGCATCAAAACTCAACCCTGACAAAGAACCGGGCTTATACCAAACTGACTCCAACGAGCTCACTGACTTACGAATGTATTTACCTTGTTGAGCTAACATGATAGATGAAAGAAATAGAATTAGAATTAAAAATCTCATTCAAGACTCCTTTATAGCATTATTTGACATTAGTTAATTATTTATAAAATTAGATTTAATCAAAAGTAACATCAATAACATCAAGATCACTCATTAATTATTTATTAAAAAAACATTAAATCTTTTTTAAAAATTTCTTATTTAATTATCCATCATCCTATCAAAACAATAAACTCTCCTGATTTTTCCAATCTTAGTATGCAGAATTAAACACTAAAAAATTGTTTATGTATTCCTAATGTATAAAATAGAACTACCCATACAACTACCATTTTATATCTTGTTAAATTAATAGTCATAATGGTAGTTGCAATGACTGAAATATGCATAAAAATGCTTTTTCCTGCCTAATTTAAAAAAAATAAATTAGAAATTCAAAATTACACTAAATTGAAACATATATACATTTATCACATATGGAATGAAAACTAATATTTTTACAATTCCATATTCAACTACAACTTGTAACAAAAAGTGACAAAAGATATATTGGTTATAAGAGAAAATTTAAACTATGCAGAGTTGACTGATATAAGAATGAACAAGAATAATTATTTTAGTCCATAAAAATAATCAATATTTAATACTGTTTTCATTTGAGGATAGTTCTATTTGAAGATCTTTTTAAAAACTATTAAAAATACTTTTAAATACTAAAAATATTTTTTTATACAAATCAAATTAGTTTATTAAATCTTAAAATAATAAAATCCTAAGTTATCACTTTTCATTTTGATAGATCTTATTTCCAAATAGATGTTTGTTTTTCATAAAGTTTGTAAATTTATAGACTATATGATTGACTACGACTCAATAGAGAATGCTCAAAAACAAGCTTTAAAGAATCAACTTCTTGATAATGCTACATCTATAGGCGGTAAGAATCATTTCCTTTCTCTTATTGAAGCAATAAGAATTTCCGGTCCTAATACGCTAATGGCAAAAGATGCATCTTTTCAATCTAATAAAAGTTTGATAAAATGGAATAAAGTTATTTATAAGGATAACGTTCATCTATTAATGAAAATTATACAATATAATGGTAGCCACCAAAATCTGATGATCAAAGAAGGAGACCGTAATTATAAAGAAATTAAAAATCTTGTTAGGACAATTAGTCCAATTAAGTTTGAAGTAAAACCAAAGAATAAAAAAAATGGCGATGGCTTTGTTTTTAACTTTATTGATATAATTAATAAAAATACATGCCAATTGAGTTTCATGTTTGAAGTTATGTTTACTTTACCAATTAAATTGATAAAAAAAATATTTAATGCCCAATCCTAGAGCAATATTGTATGATTCCAAAAAAATTATTTCAAAAACTAAATTGCAACTTGTCTAATATTTTTATAAGCCAATCCATTGCAATTTTACATATTCAGAAATATTATTTTTAAATAATTAGAATGAAAACATTTTATCTATATCTTTTGATTTCTTTTGGATATACTAACTTTCCAGAAAAAAGAATCTTTGCAGAATGGGAGCCCTCCTCTATGACAATGATTAGATGGTCATTGGGACCTCCTCCTAGTTTAGTAATAGAACTTCCAAGTGATGAGCTACTGTATGTTCTCGTAGAAAATGGAAACCAACAAACCCAGGCTTATACCACTTTTAATAATTGGGGTATAAACATAGATAATATTGTATTTATAAAAACAAGTAATTACACCCATTGGACAAGAAATTACGGTCCTAAATTTTTAATTGGTGATGAAAGTTGGCAATTTATAAAGCAACAATTTAATGGCTATCCTAAGAAAAATGGTTGTCCGGAAGATTCTGATAATAATATGATTTTCGTCGATTGCAAAGAGAATGAATTTTGCAATAACCAACTCGATTATTCTGAATTAGGCCAGTTCTATATCTAAAAATCTAGATAACAACTAAAAAAGCAAAGGAGCATATAATGAAGTCTTACATTCAAGGTCTTATCACTGGGGGATTATTTGTATTTACATTTATGGTAATCGTAGGGCATACAGATTACTCACGTCATAATTCAGAAAGCAACGGAAGGTACACCTACAATTTTAGCACAAATAAAGATACTGAAGACCTCATAGAAATCTTTGATAATAAGTCTGGAAAGCTTTATATAAGCTCTAAAGAAAAAGGCCGTGGGTTTGAGGTAAGAATGGTTGATTACAAAGGATTAGAGGAAAGATATAATACTTTATTAAATGAATCACTTAATAAAAACAAATAATTACTTTTTGCTTTTACAATCTAATATATAAATGTTTATAAACTCTTTTTTCAATAAAACATCTGATATTCCAGACATTCCCATACTATCAAAATATACATTTGATGGTATTATTGATTTACCTGAAAATATTTATATTCATGATTTTAAAAGTAAAAATAATTTTCAAAATAATAAACATTCATTTTCTATAGGTAAATACAATGAAAAAAGGTACAATATGTACAAAGGAAAATTATTTGAAAAAACAAAAAGGTTCATTCATATGGGTATTGATATTGGTGCACCAATTGGAACTGTCATAAAGTCTTTTTATGATGGAGAAATTTTTCTATTTAAAAATAACAATCTTAAATTAGATTACGGTTACACAATTATAACTAAGCATAGTTTTAATAACCAGAACCTCTATGCTCTTTATGGACACCTAAGTAAATCTTCAATATTAAATAAAAAAATTGGACAAAAAATTTGCTCTGGTGAAACAATAGCATTCGTAGGAAACAAGGAAGAAAATGGTGGTTGGCCACCTCATGTTCATTTTCAATTAAGTCTTTTAGAACCCAAAGAATGTGATCTTCCAGGAGTAGTCTCTGAAAGGCACCATAAACGTGCTTTAAAAATTTTTCCAGACCCAAGAATTATTTTAGGGAAAATATATTAATTCCTTTTATTAACAAAATTTTAAAATATTAGCATAATAATTAATGTCTTATTTAAATAAAATAAAAAAACTAAATACGCAAAAAAAAATAGGGATTTTATTTATTATATCCTTGATTTTTATTAATCAATATGTGTGGTTAGAATTTTTTGACTCAGATGGATACATGAAACCAGTAGCAAAATCACGGATTTTATTTGTGGATTTTCTGCTACTTTTCATAGGACTCTTTCTTTATTTTTCCAATTTTGACTACAAAGTATTTTTCAAAAAATTGGTATACGTTCTTTATCTATTTATTGCAATTGAAATATTATCTTATCTTGCTTTAAGAGTGCTGTTTCCATTTTATTTTGGACAAAAAAATACTGATTGGGTTTCAAGATATATTCCTGACTTACGATCAGATTATAAGCCAAATGAAAAGCATCCATCTGTTAACAAACAAGGTTTTCGTTATGGAGGGAATCAAAAAAAATCTAATGCCTTTAGAATTATGTGTATTGGGGGATCAACTACATGGAGTACTGGGGTACTTGATTCTGATCCTTGCTACCCGCAAGCACTGGAAATGTATTTAATTTCAAAGGGGTATAATGTTGAAGTAATTAATGCCGGGGTACCCTATCATACTTCTTTAGATGCACTTATGAGATTAATAACTAAAGGAGTATATTACAATCCTGACTTATTGTTAATACACACAGGTATAAACGATATTGGTCCTTTAACCTCCCCAGAAAAATACAAAGCTGACTATTCTCATTGGAGGAAAGTTGGGTTTAGCAATAATAAGTTTTTTAAAAAATTATGGGACGATTTCCCATCCTCATTTTTTCGTTTATTCCTTCTAATGTATTTAAATCCATCCCACGATTATTCTTTATCAATCCAAACATCAGAAATAAAGCATGAAATGCTTTCAAGAACTTTGGTCAATCAAGATAGATTAATTGGCTTCAAAAAATACTTTAGTGGTATCATCAACATTGCAAAAGCAAATAACATAAAACCCATAACAATACTTGCAAATAATGACCAACGTAGGGACGGATCATTTGCTAAACAATTTTCCAAAAAAGAAAATATTGAATATGCAATAAACAGAAACAATAATACTCAGTATCTTTTAAATACTGTAATGGATTCAATATCAGCTTTTGAAGGAGTTGCTGTTATACCTTTCAATGAATTCAAGCCCTCAAAACCAAGCCATTGGAAAGATTCATGTCATTTAAATTCGGAAGGCACAAAAGAAAAAGCTAATTTTATTGGTGATTATTTAATAAAAAAAATAAAACTGCCTAGCATAAAAAAATAAGAGCCTATAAAAAACGTCAAGTTAAGTTTCTACTTTAACTTTGATATTTGAAGGCCATTCAACGCTTACATTTTCCCAAATGGATAAACCGATTTTGATTTTTTATTTTCCAATCAAACATTTATAAAAATAAAACATTGGTAAAAATAAAATTTGCAATGTATACATATTTTATTTTATTATTAGATAAGCATTACTTTAGTTATTTTATTAAGGAATATAATTATGATAATTAAATTTTTAAGATATTTTTTTATTTATTTTAATTTTTTAATTTTACCAAATTCTCATGCTTTTAGCAATGGTTTAAAAGGAGCTTCTTCGGATATTGAAAATATTAAAAATATGTTTTCTTCCGAAACTATTGGAGGGTTGTTCGTTTATCCAAACCTTATAAAAGATTATTCATTGTCAGGAATATCAATAGTTGAATTCTATGTAGATGATGATGGAAAAATTATTGAAATTAAAATTATAAAATCTCTTGGGCAACCATTTGATGATGCAATTTTTACTGGCTTAGACACTTTTGCATCTCAAGAAATTATTCAACGTAAAATTTCTAAAGGTTTCCGATACAGACTTCCGATTTACTTTAAAAATTAAATTTTTTTAATTACGGCTATTATACGCTCCATGCCGCAATTAGCTTAAAACCTCACATTCGTGGGGTTTTTTGTTTGTAATATTATGAGTAAACTTCCTAATGCATAATATTATTCTTAAAAGCCTTGTAACTATCCCACTTGTTTTTACTATTCTGTTTTCTGACGAGCCTTTGAGTATTGGCTTTTGGAATGCGGAGAATCTTTTTGATTTAATAAACGATCCCAATAAAAATGATGATGAATTTGCATTAGGAGGACGAAAAAATGTTGATCAAAGAATTTACGATTTAAAAATAAAAAATTGTTCCGAAGTAGTTTCGGATTTAGATGTTGACATTTTAGGCCTATGTGAAGTTGAGAACATTAAAGTTTTAAACGATCTAAATACAGCTTACCCAAAACGTAATTATGATATTATTCATTATGAGTCTCCTGATAATCGTGGCATTGATAATGCATTGTTATATGATAAAAGTCGTTTTTCAATAATTTCTAGCAAAGCCATCCTCAACTCACTAAATAATGGTGGAAAAACAAGAGATATACTATACGTGTTAGGGGAGTTTCAAAATTCATTACTACACATATTTATTAATCACTGGCCTTCTAATTATGGAGGAAGAGAAAAAGCGATACCCAAAAGAGCAACTACTGCAAAATTGGTTATAAATGAAATAAAAAAAATCATACAAAATGATAAGTTTGCAGAAATTATTTTATTGGGAGATTTCAATGAAGATCCTGACGGTTTAAATATGCAGATGTTAGAGAATGCCGGATTACATAGTCAGATGAAACCGTTAATGGGAAAGCCAAAGGTCGGTACATATGTTTATAGAAATAAAGATTATTTTTACGATCAAATAGTTATAAATAAACAGCTTAAGGATCAACAAGGATTATCAATTGTAAGTAATTCTCTCTACATTCTTGATTTACCTAAATATAGACAGCAAGAAGGCAATTATAGCCACTATCCTTTTCGATTTTGGGCTGGCAATAGATTACTAGGCGGATATTCAGACCACTTAGCTATTAAGATAAAGATCAAAAAGAATTAAATAAAGATGTTGTAAAATATTGGTAATAATATTCACATTTATATTAGGAATTACTTTACTTTTTTATAATTAATATTAACAATAACGGAATAATAATGGATCGAAGAACCTTTATTTCTTTAAGCACAATGTTACCTTTTTTTGGGCTTACTAATTTAATTAGCTGCTTTTCAAAAGAATCAATAACTAATCATAATCTTAATATAGATCCTAATAATATTATTGATTTACATNCNTCTNTAANATANAGAATAATTTCAGAAAAAGATTTAATGATGTCCGATGGATTTAAAGTTCCGAGTCTAGCCGATGGCATGGGATCTTTTTTAGTTGATAATAATATAGTTTTGGTTAGAAATCATGAAATAGTTCCTCAACATGGTATGAAAGTAGGTCCGTTCCAAAATGTGAATGAACAAATAGCTCTTTTAGGTTCTAAACATTATGACGAGAAAGCAATTGGTGGAACCACTAATATTATTTTAGATAAAGACTCTAAAAAAGTCTTAAAAGAATATTTGAGCCTTAGCGGAACCATGCAAAATTGTGCAGGCGGTGTAACACCATGGGGTACTTGGTTATCTTGTGAAGAATACGTAAATAATAAAAACACATCACAAGTTTCTCATGGCTATGTATTTGAGGTCGATCCAAGAAATCCCTCCCTCGAACCTCCAAGACCCCTTAAAAAACTTGGAAGATTTAATCATGAAGCTGTGGCATTTGATAAATATAGCAATGCATATTTGACCGAAGATAGAAGCGATGGTCTTATTTATAAATTTGTACCGAAAAATCCAAATAACTTAGAAGATGGTGAATTATTTGCTTTAAAAGTAAAAGATCTAACCGATTCTCGTAACTGGGAGGAACCGCAAACTAAATTACAAAAATCATATCAGATAGAATGGATTAGAATCGAAGATTACGATCCTGATGAAGATACTGTAAGACAGGAAGGAGTCTCGAAAGGAGCAACGATTTTTGCTAGGCCTGAAGGAATAATTGCTGACAAGGAATCGGTCTACATTTGCTGCACAAGCGGTGGAAATTTAAGAAAAGGTCAAATATTTAAAATTAGTACGATCACGCCTGACCAATCATTAGCAGAGCTGTGGTATGAGGTTCAGGATACCGCCTCATTAAATATGCCTGATAATATAGTGATAGCACCTTGGGGTGATCTAATTGTATGTGAAGATAATTCAGATAGGAATAGATTATGGGGACTAACTCCCAATGGAAATCCATATCTTATAGCACAAAATAGCTACTCAGGATCAGAATTTGCCGGAGCATGCTTTTCTCCTATTGATAATACTATGTTTGTTAATATTCAAGGGAGTGGCCTCACTCTACTTATAGATGGTAACTGGAATTCCGTTGTGTCCTAGTTTTTTTAGAACCTTGATGAATTACAGTTAGATAATCATACCAGATTGTAAAATTATAAACATTCTTTTTTATCCTCCTTCAATCATAGCCTTTTTTGTTTGAGGCATGGTGGGTATATTAATATTCAAATGAAATCAATATTATCTTATTAAAAATTTTGGGCTCAATTGCAAAAATAATCTTTTTTATAGTACTTATACTTTCCCATTCAAACTTATTTTCAAATGGACCATACACTATTGAGTCAATGACGGAGCAAGACGGTCTAAGAAATGGTCCAAATTATTCAGAGGCACTACTTTATTATTCTTTAGAGGCACCCAGCCCTCTTCCTGTAGTGGTACTCATTCCTGGTTTTACAAATTCGATATCTGCTATTCAAGATTGGGGACCTTTTCTAGCTTCCTATGGTTATGCCACATTCCTTGTGAATGTAAATTCATTTTTTGAACCTCCATTTTCTAGGGCAGAGGCTTTATTAGATGGAATTGTAACAATTAAAGTTGAGAATGAAAGATTAGGATCTCCATTATTTGGTGGTTTAAACGTTGAAAATTTTACCGTAGGAGGATACTCGATGGGTGGAGGTGGTGCACAGATAGCAGCTCAACAAGATTCATCCATAAAAGCTGTAATTGCATTAGCTTCATGGCTTGACAATCCTAGCATTGCTGTAAATAATAACACTTCAATTTTATTTATAAGTGGTGAGAATGATAATGTAGCTCCAAATAACTACCATACTGATCTTTTTTATGACTACACACCTGAAGATACAGATAAATTACTTTATGAAATCGCAGGAGGATTTCATAGCATCGTAACAAGCCCATATAATGATGAAGAAATGGGATTAAAAACCTTATTTTGGATAGAGAAATATATTTTAAATGATTTTTCCAACTGCGATTCTTTAATTACTCAGCCTGCTACTGCATCTAAATTTTTAACCAACTTAGATTGCTCTGTAGATACTATAGGNGACATTACNCAGGATGGGATAACAAATGTNCTNGATNTAGTNTTACTAATTTCATGGNTAATTAATGGAATTAACCCANCAGANCTAGAAATGGAAAATGCAGATATTATNCATGATAATGCTTTAGATATTTTTGATATCACCATGCTAGCGGAAATTATATCTTCAAACACATCCAATTTTTAATACGATTTATATGTACTAAAGTAATGAAAGTAGCATTATTTTTATTTTAAAATGATATCAATTAAGTTTAATAATGACTAATANTAATGATTTAGCTAGAATAGATCGATATACTTGTAAATTTGAAAATCCAGTGATGGAAGATCGTTTTATGGCNGANAANTGGNNNCGNGTNAAAAANCCNNTNANTTTNGCNATNATATTTTTTGCAATNATATTNANTTTTGATGCNTACAACATNTNTAACAAAATGATAGGAGAGTTCAAATTTTTTTTGCTCGGATATCCTGTTTTCATTTTACTTTATCTTTCATGGTTCAAATTTCCTGAAAGGCTAAAAAAGCAGAAATTCGATATCATTTTTGCCTGCATGTTTATGTTGTATCACTTTTTCCAAATATTTCAGATGGTAGCAGAACCAGCTCTAATGGCTGAAGGAGAAATGAATCCTAATGATATGTTATCTTTTTTACCTACACTTTTTCTATTCATTTATATCCTTTTCCCAGGGAATTTTTCTACTAGCGTAATAATGGCAATTATATTTTTGCTAACGTTTATTCCTACATTAATGCAAATCAAGGGTGCACATATTTCCGTATGGATATTTTCACTACCCATACCGCTAATTTTATTAACGTATAATAAATATAATGTTGAATATAGAAGCAGGTCGGATTTTGCTAAATCAGTATCAATTGATGAAACTAAAAATTTAATGCAAACAACTCTTAAAAGGTATTTTGGAGATGTTTTATCTGATAAAATGTTAAAAGAAGGAGGAGAATTAGATGGAGAGAACAAATGGGTATCCATACTGTTCTCTGACTTGAGTTCCTACTCTACAATCACTGAGAACATGTCTCCTGAGGTAGCACTTGAGTTTTTAAATGAATATTTTACTGCCATGCATGAAGTCATTAAAGAATTTAACGGACATATTTTAAATTATATTGGAGATTCAATAATGGTAGTCTTTGGAGCACCTGAGAAACTAAAAAACCATGAGAATCAAGCTGTCAAGTGTTCATTGAAAATGAAAGAAAAGTTGAAAGAATTAAATCAAAAATGGGATGAAGATGAAACTTCTAGATATTGGAAAAACCATGATATTGAATCCATAACCATGAGGATAGGAATTCATACAGGGAGTGTTATTGCAGGAAATTTAGGCAGCCAAGAAATGCTTCAATATAGTACCATAGGCGACACGGTAAATGTGTCAGCAAGACTTGAACAGGCCAATAAAGACTTTAATACAGAAATCTCTTTCAGTCATGAGATTTATACTGCTTTAACCAAAGAATTATATGACCAAAGTAGTTTAAGTGGAGAGATAACTCTCAAAGGCAGAACTGCGCCTACCAAAGTATATTCGATCTAATTAAAATAAATTTATAAAACTAAATTTTTTGATTTGGTTTAGAAAACATATAGCAACAATAATTCTAGTTGGATTTTCATTATTTATTGCAATGAAATGGTGGATAAGTGGCTCCAATTTTTGGGCTGCCATTCTTATATGCCTGTTGTACTTAACTGGCTTCGGTATTAAAAATCATAATCAAAGTTGATTTAGATCACATAATATAAAATCCCGATTTGTTAAGTTTGAAAAATACAAGGATAATTCTGATGCAGAATTCAATTAAATTAAAAAACATTGAAAGGTTAAATAATTACCTAGCCCAAAGAGCAAGTATTCTGAAAGGTATTTATCTTCTAAATGAAAATATTTTGAGAAGAAGGCTAGGTAATGGCGAAAGAATTATCTTGGGCGTAAAAGTCGATAATTCATTTAGAATCATAGAGGATACCTTAAATCCATTTCGGTTTGCATATGAGTTTATTGGAATTTCATAATCCTCATAGATTTATCTCTTTTTCTTTTTAAACAACTTTTTAAAGTCAAAAGGAATAGTGACAATCCCTTTTTTAGCAAGATATGAAATAAAAAATATGATAAGAAGTTTCAATTAAGATCTCATTAAACCTTTTTTGGAAACATAAAAGGTTATTCCAAAAAGGAAGGCCAAAAAGAAATGCCACCATATATAGCCCGTTAGAAAAAAACGAAAAAACCAGTACATTGAAGCTATAAAAGAAAAAATCCATGAATATTTTTTTATTTTATCCATTAAACCAGCCAAACAAAACGTAACCTAATATTACCATTACTAATATATTTAGGATCAATCCAATCCAATTGATCTTTTTATCCTTTGGGTTTAATATCATGTTCTTACCAATATATGCGTATTAATATAAAATTTACATCCTATTTAAGATTAGATTAAAAACACAATTATTATTTTTATACCTTCAATTACAAACCAGGATATTTAATAATTCGATGTAATTTCGTAAGAGATGGTTTTTCATAAATTTTTATTAAAACTTAACTTGATCAAAAGATGGCAGAAAAACCAAGGAGAAATTTCAGGTTATAATCTGCCATCTTAACTTGGGTTAGATAATTTATATACACATAAAAAAAATATTTGTTCCCTTTTATATTTTTAATATCAAAGATCTCGTAAAAAAGATCTAATTTATTCACAAACAATTTTTAAAAAATATGAAAGCTTATTTATCAGGACCAATTGAAAATGCTGAAAATGATGGAGCATCTTGGAGGCAAGATATGACGTTGTGGCTCAATAATAATCTTAATCACAAAGTATTCAACCCAGTAATAGAGACCAAAAATATTATTGGACATCTAAATTCTAACAATTTTAGATCCATGAAAAAAACAGACCCTGTTAAATATAAAAATATAATACGAAAAATAATAAAATTGGATTTAGAGGCTGTTATAAATGATTCTGACTATTTGATAGTTAAATGGGATAAGTCAGTTTTAAAAGGTGGTGGGACTCATGGAGAAGTAACAATGGCATATTGGATAAAAAAACCTGTTTTCATTGTGAATAGTATTCCAATAGATGACATGAGCTCTTGGATATTTTCTTGTTCAGATTTTATTTTTAATGATTTCAAAAGTTTAAAGAAAAAATTAACACAACTTTATAAAGGAATTCCTAATACAAAAAGAATTATTAAGTAAGAAATACTCTGCACTAATCCAAAAAGAAAAATAATAAGATAACGAAGAAAACCTTTTTGAACCCTGAATCTTTTTTTTATAACTACTGGGAAGTAAATAAAAGGAGAAATAAACAAAAGGAATAAGATTACTATATTGGCGGTGTTCATATAAGTTTCAATTTAAAATTAATAAATTTATTGGTTTCAATAATTTTTTATAAATAATAACTGGAGAGTGGGACTAGAATTATTTAAAGTATAATATCTATTTACACATTTTTTCTAACTTAAAATAAATGTTTAATACTATTCTTACTTCAGTTATTATACCAATATGGAATAAACTAGAGCTTACAAAAGCATGTTTACGTTCCTTGTCTTTTTCTGAAAAATCAGAAGTCATTATTATTGATAATGGTAGTACTGATAATAGCTATGAATGGATAAAAAAAAATTATCCAAGTATAAAAATCATCCAAAATTCAAGAAATCTTGGAGTAACTGCAGCATGGAATCAAGGATTGAAATTGTCATCAGGAAAGTATATATGCATAGCTAATAATGATCTAATCTTTTCAAAAAATTGTATCAAAATTTTACAAAGCAATCTAGAAAAGCACGAATGGATTGGATTAGCTAGTCCTTATACTATTCAAGACGAAAGCAGAAATGTACCTTCTTTTTCCTTACCAGCCGTACCTTATGGGAAAAATAATTTTGACGAATATAAAAAACAAAATCGATTAGGATATACTGGTTGGTGTTTTATGTTTAGAAGGAAGGATTCATTAAAAGAGTTTGACCCTAAATATTTTTTATGGTATCAAGATGATGATTTTTTAAATCAGCAATTATTTCAGAATCGAGGAATACCTCCTTTTCGATTTCCTGCCCCAGGTAAAGTACCTATCCTTATTTCTGGAGCTGAAGTAAAACACCAATATTCATCGAGCCATGATCAACTTGATGAGCATTGGATAAAAAGAACCACTGAAAATGAAAAAAATTATTTCAAAAAAAAATGGAGAGGTTATAATGGTAATTCATATCTTAAAGATATCAAATGGGGCAATAGAGTTTTCTTGAAAAATCCAGAAATAACTATAATGTCACAAGCAAACAAAAAAAATGGATACAATGGCCCGCTAGTCTCTAGCATTGTTCCTTGCTATAATAGAAAAGAAATGCTAGAGCGCACGATCAAATCTTTAATTAACCAAACCTATTTAAATCATCAAATTATATTTGTTGATGATGGATCCATTCAAATTTTGGAACCTTTTTTAAAAGATCAATTAAAATCTTTTAAAGGTAATTGGAAAATTATTCGAATAAGTTATAATTCAGGACCAGGTATAGCAAGAAAGATCGGTATGCAGAATTGCAATGGAGAGTATATACAATTTATAGATTCTGATGATGAAGCATTACCAGAAAAAATCTCTGAACAATTGAAGACTCTTGAAAATAATAAAGAACTACTAATGACATATGGAACGACTCTTGTTGGAAAAAAAGATGAAGATATGGTTATTCTTGGAAGAACAAACAAAACTAAACAAAAAATCGCCCCTCTCTTCCCGTATAATGTTTATTGGACTACATCCAGTATATTATGGAGAAAAGAATACATATCGGAAGATTCCTGGTTCCCATTATTTGGGTCAGAAGACTTGCTTTTTGAATTTATAAATGGATTAATGGATTATCCAATAATGCATACACCGTCCAAAAAACCTATTTTAAAAAAATGGGTACACCCAAAAAATATTTCAAATCAAATAGCGACGGATTATCTTTATCAAATGGAAATATTAAAATGTTTCGACATTATTTATAAGAAGGTAAAAGAAGAGAAGCAATTCTCACAATTAAAAATAGTTGCAGAATTATATCGAAGTAAAATAATGTTTTTTTTAGTACATCGACGCTACAATGAAGCACACTACTGTATTTATATGTATAAGGATTTAACAGAAGAAAAATTTTCTATAGAAAAACTTGCTTTTTTACTTTCTAAAATATTTCCAATAAGAAGAGTATATAAAATGCTGAGGAAATATTATTGGTTTGAAAAAAAAATAAAAAATAACATTAAACTTTAGATAGATCCCTCACGTACTCTAAGAAACTTAATCCAAACTGCAATTCTCGCAATAGTTGAAAATAATAATACAAAATGAAGTTTAATTATTAGGTTATTAAAAAGCTCCATACTAATAAAAAAGTTGGTTTTTGATATAAGGCCACCAATTAAAGCGCCAATAAAAATAAAAACCCCTCTATAAAATATTCTTTTTGAAGATAATTGAATCATGTTTTCTCCATTCATATGTTCATACATTCGATTATCCATAGCCAATGCTCTTCCACTAAAAAAGAGAGATGCTAAGGAAGCAAGAATTATGGATAAGGGTAATTTAAATTGTAAAGGTAGGAAAAAAATAACTATCCAAAATATTGGAAAAATGCTAATAAATAAACTGCATGTACGAATGATACTAAAAGGTCCGATTTTATCTACAGTTCTACCCCAATACCGCATACTAAAAAGTCCTAATATTTGACTAACATTAATTAATAAGGCAATCTCAAGGTAATTAAATCCAAGCTCTCTTATCCAATATACAATCATTAATGGACCAGAAATGCAATATGAAAACTCTGATAGAGCATCATATGTAATAAAATTTTTTATTAATTTAAATTTATCATTCCCTAGGCTAACTTTTTCCCCATCTTCCGCAATCACCATATAATCTGGCTCATACTGAGAATATAAAAAATAGGCTGAACCTAAATTTGCTATTAGCCCAATAAAGAATATTATACCAAACCCAGTTAATGGATTTGTTTTTTCAAATGAATGAAGGATTGCTCCTGCCAAAAGAGAAGAAACTAACGTCGCAATACGAATTATTTGTGATCTATTGCCAAAATATCTCCCTCTTATTTTTCCAGGTACTAAATACCCCATCCATGAAGTCCAAGGTGACATTTGCGACAATGCGATGATAAAATAAATAGAAATAAAAAATAAAAATATATAAAAATTATTTAGCCATAAACCAATCATGTAAATTGAGGGAATTAATATGGATTGTAATAATTTTAAAATAACCAATAAAACTTTTCTTGATTGAAAATAATGATATATTTTATTTGAAAGATTTTGAGCAATAGCCCCCACAAAAATTGGAAAAGTTGTTAATATTGATATTTCGAAACTTGTATACTTTAATATTTCAAAAAATGCTCCAAAATAGGTCTCTACCATACCATACATTACAGCCCACCAAGATCCTTCAATTGTTGAAGTTTTTAGGGAAGATCGAATCAAATTAGTTTGTCTTTTTTCTTTGCTTTGCATGGAATTTTTAGTCAACCTTTCTTTTGTTAAATATAATTATTTGCTCAAAAAAAATCACTTAAACTATATTAAAGAATAATTTGATCGTTTTTTGAAAGAATAATGATCCGTAAATTTCAAAAATAAACTGAAGGAAAAAATGGAAAAATTAGTATATATAATTGACTTAGACGGTACTGTTTGGGAAGATGTTCCAAATGAAGTAGCCCACAGCCACACACAATCTGCAAAATTATTTGATAATGCTATTGAATGGATAAATAAGAAATATGATGAAGGAAATTATATTTGCTTATTTACAGCGAGGACTGAAGCACTTAAAAAAATAACCGAAGATAAATTGAATACCATTGGATTAAAGTACCATCAACTTATGTTAAATAAACCAAGACTTAGACACACTGAATTTAAAGGCTACCATTATATTGATAATTGTGCAGTATTAAAGTCTAGTCGCTTTGAAGGTGTTTGGAGTGACTTGGTAGAAAAAGATTTGAAAATTACCGTTTTTGAGGATAACTAATTAATACACATAAAATCATTTATAAAAATTAATTTTAAATATTTAGTGCTAGGATCTTGAATTTAATTCTCAAATTCTTTTTTATCTCAATATTAATCACAAATTGTACTGCTCCTGTTGATTACTTTGGTAACAATATTAATTTGTATGAAGAAAATGTCTATCTTAGTGAATTACGAGATAAAAAGAATGATAAGTTTATTTTAGTTTTTAAAGGTCATTTTAATAGAGTCTCTGAATCTGATATGGCCAAAAGAGAAATCACTTTAAATCGTTATATTAAACTTATTGAAGAATTTTACGGTTTTACCAAAAGTACGATAATTTTTGAAGAAGTTTTTGGTGTAATCTCGCCAAGGTATTATGTAACTATACAATTTGAGTAATCTTATAATTATATATGAAATAATTTTAGATTATAATCTTTATTTTTTCAAACTATATCTAGAACAAAAAAGGTTTGGAATAATATTTTTTGATGTAATATCAATTTCCCTTAAATGCTGATCATAAAAAAAATGATACCGGATTTTTAAAAGATATCCAACTATCTGATTAAAGTTATTATTTACTTCAATAACAATAATTGGATCAGACTCTTTTATAATTTTTTCACATCCCTCCAAGCACTCAAGGTCAGTTCCATCTGTATCAATCTTTATCAAATCAATTTTCTTACAATGGCTATGTATTAAACTATCAACTGTTTTGATAATGGAAGTATTCTTATTGCCAACAAATGCATTAAATAATTCTATATTGTCAAATGCATTTCTTTTTATTGAAGACTCCAAATTTTTATAACAATTAACATCACATTCAAATGAAAAAACTTTACCCATGCCGTCGCGAATAAAATTTGAACAAGCTAATGTAATGAAACCATAGTTTGATCCAATATCTATGACATTAGAATCTTTATTAATTAATCTAATTATAGATTTTGTCAAAGAGCTCTCTATACCATTAATCTTTGCCTTCCTTAAAATTTGTAGCGGAGCTCGAAAATAAAATTTTAAATTATTCCAAGTGATAAAGCTTATAGGCTTTAAGACTTTTTTTCTATCAAAAAGCCAGTCTCTAAGGAATTTTAGACTGTTTAATGAGCCTAAAAAGTTCAAAACACTTCTAGGCAAAACGAATGCTATAGAATTATATATTATATTTTTTATCAAGTAAAATTATTTTAGAGCTATCAAAAGTATCTATTTCTATATTCCAAAAACAATTCATTTTCTTCTGAATCGCTCAATTCCTCTTCTTTTGCGGTATTACCATCTCGTCTCCAATATTTACAATTGGTGCCCCTGGCATCTACTTCTTTACACTCCATTCCTTTCTGACCATTCTCATACCAAAGCATTTCCTTGTACTTTAATCCACTTACATGATATGATTCAGAATATTTTTGTCCATTTATCCAATAAAGCTCAATTCGTGCAAGTTCAATCTTATTATTCCTAATATTATAATAAGTTATTGATTTGATATTTGTGTTGTCATAGTGGTATTCTATATCATAAACAGGATTATCGGAAAGAGCTAAAGAAAAAAGTAATAAAACCATTATTGGGATCTTCATATTATAGATCTTTTCCCCAATTTATTTTTGAAGTTAAAACTCCAGAAATAAATTTACCTTCAATAGTTTTTTCTCCATTTTCATTCCATTCGGTATGAATACCATTTTTTATACCTTTCTCAAAAGTTGTTTTCATTTTTCTTTTTCCATTTTCATACCATTCACAAGTCAGACCATCTTTTTTCCCTTCAATATATTTTGTCTCTTTAGATTTTTTACCATCTCCATACCATATTTTAAAAGAGCCATGTTTTTTCCCATTCTTATAATACCATTCCCTAGTCTTAATTCCATCTTCATTCCAATAAACAAAGATCCCATCATTTTTACCTTTTTCATTAAAATGTTCTATATATTCTTCTTGGCCATCTTCATACCATCCTCTCCATATTCCAACCGGAACATGAAACTCTTCTACGTCATCAAATCCAATCTCATCAATATAATATCTTCCTTGCTCTTTTATTTGTCCATTTGGATGATAGATAACATAATTCTTTAAGTCGTTACTAATATTCTACTCCATTCAGAATTTTCAAATTTTAAAACTCTATATTAAAATTTTTTCAATAAAAATCACATCTCAGCTACATTTAAATTGATTTATTAATTTGGTGTACCTAAAAGTACTTAATCAAACCTTTTCATATCATTTTATTTTTATATAACAAGTCTTCGAAGTCTCCAAAAGCATGCTTAAATCTGTCAACAAGTTCGAAATTATTTCTATTTAATATGTCATTTATTTGACTAAAAGAAATCGAATTTTCATACATATCATCATTATGATTTTCAAGCTGAATTAAATGAATATTTGAATCAAACGAAGTATTAAATAGGCCTCTTAAACATTCGTACTCATGGCCTTCAACATCAATTTTAATTACATCTATATCTGATGATATATTATCGTTTATGTAACTACTCAAAGTAATTACATTTACATTATACTCCTCCTTAATTATTTCATTTTTATCAATGCCTAATATTTTTGTTTTAAACTTTAGGTAGTCACTATCATAATTAAGCTTTTCGAAAGAGGATGTTAAATTAAAACGATTTTCATAAAACTTTTTTTCCCCTGAAAAACTACTAATCCCTTTATTTGATATAGTTATGTTGGGAAATGAATTGTATTTCTTCGTTAAGTATTTATATAAAGATTTTGTGGGCTCAAAAGAAATGATTTTTGTATGCTTATTTAGTTTTAAAAAATAAGAAATACTTTGTCCTCTATTTCCACCAACATCTAAAACTACTTTAGGAGGATTTCCAAGGTTAAGGAGAATTGTTTTTTTTAACCTAGGATAAAAAGTTGCAAGATCAATCAGATAGGTTAAATAAGAGACTATAAATATTCTAAAGTTTACAAACATAAAAAATTATTCTATTTTTAAAATATTAATCTTTACCTGAACCATCTTCATTCCAAGATTTTTTAGAAATTTTCAATCCATCTTTATATATCTCTTCAGACATTTTATATCCATTTCCATACCAGGTAATCCATCTACCATCTTTTTTATTTTCATTATAAAAGCCCTCTTCTTTTTTTCTTCCATTTGAATGATAGGATGAAAATTTTCCATCTTTAATCTTTATATATTTCCAATCTTTTTTATCAAATATTCGTTTAAGTTCACATTTATACCACAAACTTCCGTCATTATAAAATTGTTCTTCTTTAATCACAACAAACTTGTTCTCAATTTTTTTAAAGTATGTAATCGATTTTAATCCCCCATCATCAAATTCTTCGGTTTTAGTAACTATCTGTGCAATACCTTTAGATATAAAAAAGATAAAAAATATTGGGAAAATAATTTTCATTAGTCTTTAAACATCCTAAGTTTTTCTGATCCTGATATTACTAAGGAATCACAAGAAATACTTTCTCCCTTAGAATTCCAACATTTTTTTGAGATTAAAGTCCCATCTTTATACAAGCCTTCAAATTTCATTTTTCCATTAGGATACCAAAACTTCCAAACTCCAACTCTATATTCTTGATGTTTCCCATTCACATAGCCATTCACATATGTTCCTGAAAATTCTTTATTACCATCGTTGTAACTACCACTGCGGACTTTTAATTCATTTTTTGACATATAAGCTGACTTGCTAAAAATTGGCATTTTATATAATTATTAAAGAAGAGCATAATAGAATGGATGTTTTAATTTATCAGTCACAATAATTATTAACTGTAACTATAGATCCACTATCACTATATTCAATAAAATAACACATTAAACCATTAACAAAAGATTTCTTTGAATATAATGATCCATTTTCTTTCCATGAAAAAAAGAGTCCTTCACGCTTTCCATTACGAAAATTTCCTTTCTCTTTCTTTTTCCCATTTTGATGCCATGTAATCATTTCTCCATCTAATTTATCATTATTGAAATTTTCTTCTTTTTTTAAATTACCACTAGAAAAATATGACTTCCACTTTCCTTGTTTATTCCCAAACTGATAGTATCCTTCTTTTTTTAAGGTCCCATTACCAAAATATTCCTCTTGTCTAACTTTATCAACACCTTTATTTACAATATAGGAAATAATTTTTGGCTTCCCACTGGGGAATGTTTTAGTATAAATAATATTTTGTCCAATTAAAATTGAGACATTAAACAATAAAAATAAATAAAACTTTTTTATTTCATACTTGTTCACTTTAAATCCTGATTATTACCAACTTATTCTGTTACCCATTTAGATTAAAAGATGCATCAAAATTCAGAAAACCTAAATTAAAACATATAAAAATGGATTTGGATAAAATAAGTAGTTGACCACCCCTTACTTGCTAACAAAATTATTCAACGATGACACTCAATGATTAAAAAGTTCTGTTCGGTTAACCAACTTATTTTTTTGGTCTGAGAACCTCCCAGAATAAGATAAACTCATTAGGATACAACCAAATGAATAAAATAGATGCTGAATGACTTGGTAGGGGAAATAATTCCTAAATAGAAAAGTTATTACCATGAAATTAATAGAAATGTAAAATATTTTGCCGTTTAAAATTTCTATATGTTTCACCTAAACAAGATATTAAAAAAATTGAATTATATCACCCAAAAAAACTAGCAAACCTCACTCCACAGTGACAGACTTAGCTAGATTTCTTGGCTGATCTATCTCACAATCTCTGCAAACAGCTAATTCATATGCTAACATTTGAAGAACTACTGAACATGTAATTGGAAATACATGCTTATGAGTTTTCGGAATCACTAAAGTATGATCTGATAGCAATTTTAATGAATTATTAATTTTATCTGTAATAGTTATTATTATTCCTTTCCGAGCTTTTACTTCTTCTATATTAGCTAAAATTTTAGGAAAACTTTCATCTTGAGGAGCTATAAATACAACCGGCATATTTTCATCAATTAAAGCTATTGGACCATGTTTCATTTCTGCTGCAGGATAACCCTCTGCATGAATATATGAAATTTCTTTCAATTTCAATGCGCCTTCTAATGCAACAGGAAAGTTTACACCTCTACCTAAATATAAAAAGTTATTTGCTTTCCATGTGCTTTCTGCTACTTTCTTTATTTTTTTAGAAATATTAAGAATTGATGAGACATCTTGGTCAATATGTCTTAATGCTCTTATAAGTTTCTTCCCTTTTTGTCTGGAAACGCCTTTTTTGCGGCCCAGTTTCAAAGCTAACATTATTAAAATAGTTAATTGTGCCGTAAAAGCTTTTGTTGAGGCAACACCAATTTCTGGTCCGGTATGTGTAAAAATTCCTGCATCTGTTTCTCTTGCAATGGTACTACCAACCACATTACAAACTCCAAGTGTAAGAGCACCAAGTTCTTTTGCTTTCCTTATCGCAGCTAATGTATCAGCAGTCTCCCCAGATTGACTAATAGCAATAATAATAGTATTATTATCAATTATAGCATTTCTGTAACGAAATTCTGAAGCATATTCAACATGTACAGGTACTCTAGAATATTCTTCAATTAAATGTTTTCCTATCAACCCTGCATGCCAAGAAGTTCCACAAGCAGTAATATAAATTCTAGATGCTGATAAAATATTTGCAAAATAATCAGCTATCCCACCTAATTGAGTAGTTCCATCATCCAAATTAAACCTACCGCGCATTGTGTCTGATATCGAGTGCCTTTGATCATGAATTTCTTTCAGCATAAAGTGAGGAAACTCACCCTTTTCAATCTCTTCTATTGTTAAATCAATTTTTGTAAGAGTCTTATTAACTATCATTTTAGAATCAATTTTTGAAATAGAAAATTTTTCATCTTTTATAGAAACTAATTCATTATCATCTAAATAAATAACATTTCGAGTATGTTCAACAATAGGAGAAGCATCACTTGCAATTAGGAATTCACCTTCACCAACACCTAAAACCAATGGGCTACCCATTCTGGCAGCGATAATTTTTCCAGGTTCATCTTCACAAATAACGACAATTCCATACGCACCAACTACTTCTTGTAAAGCGGCCCTAATGGCATCTTCAAAACTTAATTTTTCTTTACTATTGTAGTACAATTCTGAAATAAGTTGTACAAGGACTTCCGAATCTGTTGCACTAGTAAAAGAAATGCCCCTTTTTTTAAGCACCTCTTTCACGGCGCCATAATTTTCAATAATTCCATTATGTACTAATGCTATTTTCTTCTTTAGATCTAGATGAGGATGAGCATTAATATCACTAGGCTCTCCATGCGTTGCCCATCTAGTATGGGCAATACCGCAAAAACCATTAATCGCAGAGTCATCAATAACTGATTCAAGAAAAGAAACTTTCCCAGCTTTCTTTAAACACTGCAGATTATTTTTATTTATTAAGGCAATTCCAGCAGAATCATACCCACGATATTCTAATCTTCTTAAACCTTTTAATAATATTGGGACAGGATCTTTTGGACCAATATAGCTTACAATACCACACATAAAATATTCTCTTATTAATTAATTATAAAAATATAGTGTACACACGTTCATCTTGATTTTTGTAATAATGATCTTTTAAAGTAGTTTCATGTTTGAACCCTACCTTCTTATAAAATGAATGAGCATTTGTGTTATCTTCATGAGTCAAAAGATATAGTTTTCTTGCTTTTTCATTTCTATCCATATACCATCCTCTGGCTTCCTCAATTAATGCATCTACAAGCTTTTTCCCGATACCTTTTCCTCGAGAATTTCCTAAAATACATATTCTATCTAATTCGAATAGACCATGCTTAGGTAAGCCATGTACTAACCAAGTCACCAGACCTAAAATTTCATTATTTTCAATAGCAACTATATAGTGAAATTCTTTTTCTCGCTCATTAATAAATACTTTTGTTGCTTCCTTCTTATTTTCCATATTGTAAAAGTCTAAAAGGACATTAGCAATTTGATTAGCATCTTTTTCTTTAGCGCTTCGTATCAATAATTTGTTTTTTCCCATGGATAAATTTATAGAACTAACTACTTCTATTTGTATTTAGTTCTCAATTGTTTTGAAAATATTTTTTATGGCTCTCTTTAGAAAATGATTTGCTTATTGTTCCATTTTAAATCTAGAATTTCCTATGACTCGTGGTGAAATGAATTGGAAAATAGTTAGATCAATAATACCTATTATTGCTATGATCTTTTTTGTTTACTATACAAAAAACCTCAAAACAGACTACACCAAATTAAATCCAATTTTAAAAACTAGCGCACATGATATTCTTTGGAGATTCCAAATGAACGAAGGAGGGGAACTTCTATACAATGTGATCCAAATAGATGGCAATGTAACAAAAGTTGATTCTTCTGATTTTATATTACATTACAAAATTATATGCACACCTGAAAGAATCTCAGATTTTTTATTTACTGAGGGTAAAAAAAATGACAATTAAAGGAAGGTGTATCAGTTATGATCCAATCACAGAAAATTTACTATTGGATCATGTTATAGAGGTTAGGAACTAAACCAATAGGCTACTTTAAGCAAAATTGTATTAATTGCACTGGATTTCATTAATTTATTTATACTAGAATTTAGTTCCACATTAGCTTCTGTAACCTCAAAATGATCTCTTTGCTGTTGCCAAACTAAAAACATAGCTGAGCCTGGTCTATATTCCCATTTTATAATGAAGTTTGATCGCAATGAAAAGAAATTAAATCCTTTGATATAATCACTAGATAATTGGAATGATGGAGCCATACCATCTCTATCAGGATCAATTTCAATTGTTTCATCATCAACATGAATAATCTGGTCCTTGCTAAAGTAGTTAAAATTGTATTTTTTAGGCTCTAAAAACTCTTTTAAATCTTGATATTCATATTGTGAGATTTCTGGTTTCAAAAAAAACTGAAAAGATAATTGCGGTGATGCAATCCTATTTGCTTCAAAGCTAAACCCTTTTGAATCATTGGTTATATCA
>NZHK01000061.1 GCA_002691285.1 Fidelibacterota bacterium
AACTTATTGAAAAAAAATAAAAAGCTCCGTAAAACAGAGCTTCTTATANTAGTACCGAAGGCCGGACTCGAACCGGCACGGGAATTACCCCACATGCCCCTCAAGCATGCGTGTCTACCAATTCCACCACTTCGGCAATAAATAACTGCACTATTCTGCTTCCAAATTCAGTGTGGCTTCCTCATCAATAGGTATTGTTTCAGTTGGTAAAATATTTTCACGGCCTTCAGCAGCATCTTTTACCAAAGAGGAAGCACTTTTATCACTTTTACTAGTCAAAACGCTAATTAATACAGCTAGAGTAAGGAACAATGTTGCAAGCCAGGTAGTAATCCTGCTTAGTACATTCCCAGCATGTTGTCCCCCTAACATAGAACTAGCAGCATTTCCACCAAATGTACCTGACAAACCTCCACCCTGACTGGCCTGCATGAGCACTACAGTTATAAGAAGCACACTAATTATCGTATGGAGTACAATTAAAANTCCTGTCATTTTTTTCTCCTAATTTTTTTCAACATGGTTAATAATTGATACAAAAGAATCTTTATCAAGGCTAGCACCACCAATTAAAAAACCATCTACACCAATTATTTTGATTAAATCTTTTGCGTTTTCAATATTTACAGAGCCACCGTAAAGTATATGACAATTATTCGATTCTGGGAATAATTTTTTTAGAACTGAATTTATAAAATTGTGTGCCCGAAATATCTGGTCTTCATCTGCAGTCTCACCAGTACCAATTGCCCAAATTGGCTCATATGCAATTATACAACCATTCAGTGATTCAACTCCCTCTAAACCTTTTTTTATCTGATTTTCAAGGACTTTTTCAGTCATACCAGAATTCCTATCTCCAATTGTTTCACCTATACATAGTATTGGTTTCAGGTCTGCTGATAATATCGATTTAATTTTTTTATTTATCATATTATCATTCTCGTTGAATAGTTGCCGCCTTTCTGAGTGACCAACAATAATATACTCTACGCAGCACTCTTTTAACATTTCAATAGATACTTCTCCGGTAAATGCACCAGAATCTTCCCAATGACAATTTTGTGCTCCTNAATGGTAAGGAGATCTCAATTTAAGATCAAATAAACCAGGGTATGCTGGAAAAAAAACAACTTCAGTATTTTGTATATCAGGAACCATATTTTCAATAGCTTGAATAAATTCTCTTCCTTGGGAAGGCGTTTTATTCATTTTCCAATTTCCTGCGACAATGGGCTTTTTATTCATTTTATATCTCCAATGATTGAATAGCTGGTAAAGAATTTCCACTAAGTAATTCAAGGGATGCCCCGCCTCCAGTTGAAACATGAGTCATTCCTCTGTTTAATCCAAATAATTCTAAGGCAGCGGCAGTATCTCCTCCTCCAACTACTACCTTTACATCCTCTAATGCTAGTTTTGAAAGGATTTTTCCTAATTTTTCAGTACCTTTAGAAAATTGTTTTTTTTCAAAAACACCCATCGGACCATTCCATAAAATAGTTTTAGATGAAGAAAGAATAGATTCAAATAATTTTAGAGTTTCATTTCCGATATCTAGACCCATAACACCCCTAGGAATATTTTCAATTGCGTAANATCCTTCCATAGACTGACTATCAAATTTTTCTGCACATATTACATCAACAGGCAATACTAAGTTCACATTTTTCATTCTTGCTTTGTTGATAAGATCAAGAGCAACTGGAATCATTGATTCCTCAAGAAGAGATCCTCCAATATTTTTTCCCATAGCTTTCATAAAGGTAAAAGCCATCCCTCCACCAATAATAATATTATCAGCCTTATGCAAAAAATTATCAATTAGCTTAATTTTAGTCCCCACTTTTGCACCACCAACAATTAGAGTCAATTCCCTATTAGGTTTGTCCATTAAACTTTCTAAAAAATTTAATTCTTTATGCATAAGCCAACCAATNCCNGANTGTTTAAAGTATGANGCNACACCAACATTAGATGCATGNGATCTATGTGCTGTACCNAANGCATCATTNATGTAANTATGNCCNTGNCTTGATANAATTCTTGAAAATTCTTTNTCATTTTCAANTTCTTNATTNTNAAAACGTAAATTTTCAAGAAGATGAATTTCACCNGGNTTTAAACCTATCGANGTATCNATAGNATCAGAAGAGATNCAATCTTCTGAAAATTTNATTGGCATTTCAAGAAGNTTTGCTAGCTCTTCTCCAACNGGCATNAAACTAAATTTTTTNGANGNNGATCCATTTGGNCTNCCNAAATGNGACATAATTGTAATCGATGCTCCNCCTTCNATACAACTNNTTATAGTAGGTAAAGCAGTTTTTATTCTAAAATTATTACTTACGCNNCNNCCATNCATAGGNACGTTNAAATCAACNCGNAGTAAAATATTTTTACCTTTAATATCAAAGGNCTTTAATGTTCTAATCATAATATTTTTAAATAAATTTTAGTANGANAAAATAGATAATNCTAAAATAATTGACCAAAATATGCTTAATTATAGCTTTAAAATTACATGCCTTATCTGAATTATGGTAAAATTCTTTAATGAAATTTCATTTTTTTAAAATAAGATGGTAGACTTTTTTGTAAAAAGTAATGTAGATATTGATTTTCAGGATTTAATGCCTCATAGAATCCATGAGATATTGCTTGTGGCCAGTCCATATGATGCTTTTATCCTTGAAGAAGACGGTCATCTCACAGAACAAATACTAACTGAATATATTGGTATGAATTTTACCTATGCACCAAGAGTTAATAGAGTCTCTACTGGACAGGAAGCAATGAAATTAATGCGAGAGAAAAAATTTGACTTGGTAATTGTCATGTTGCGAATTGAAGATCAGGATCCAATCTCGCTAGGAAAAACAATTAAAGCTAATTACCCAAAAAAGCCAGTTGTGCTCCTAGCCTTTGATGAAACAGAACTTAAACAATTGCCAAGTGTAATATCTGCAAAATCAATTAACAGAACGTTTATATGGTCGGGAGATGCTAGTGTTTTCCCTGCAATAATAAAATATATTGAAGATCGAAAAAATGCAAAACAAGATATATTAGATAGAGACGTAAGATGTATCTTAGTTGTTGAAGATTCTCCTAGAATGTATTCAATTCTTCTTCCTTTGCTATACAAAGAAATTATGTATCAGACAAAAAACTTGATAAACCGAAGACTAAGCCAATCAAAAAAATTATTACTTTTAAGAGCAAGGCCAAAAGTACTACTCACACAAAATTATGAGACCGCAAAATTATTTTTTAACAGATACAGAAACAATATCCTTGGCATCATTTCCGATGTTGAATTTTTAAAAAATAAAAAAAAGACTAAAGATGCTGGTTTTAAACTTGTTAAATGGGTTAGAAATATTGACCAATCGATTCCCATACTCATTCAATCAAGCCAAGAAAAAAATCGAATACCTGCTAAAGCAATGGGAACGGATTTTTTGCACAAAGAATCACCTACTTTTCTAAAAAAATTACGCGATTTCATGAATTATAACTTTGGTTTTGGAGATTTCCTTTTTCGGCTACCTGATAACACTCAAGTTCAAAAAGCAAAAACTATTGATGAATTTATCAAAGGCATAGAAAGTATACCTGATAATTCAATAGTTCATCATGCAAAAAGCCACCACTTTTCCAATTGGTTAGCAGCTAGAGCAGAATTCAATCTAGCTTCAATGATCAGATCTATATCAGTAGACGATTTTGAGAACGGAGAATCAATACGTAACTATATTCTTAAATATCTTAAGAATAATAAAAAAGATAATAAAACTACTATTATTAATTATAGCTCTTCTAGGTTTAATAGTTCTGAATCTGATTTCTTTAGACTCTCCAGTGGGTCACTAGGAGGGAAAGCAAGGGGACTTGGATTTGCTAAGTCCATGATTAATTATTCTAATATTAAAAATAAATTTTCTAATTTTAAGATTTGCATTCCCAAATCAGCAGTTATTGGCACAAATGAATTTGATCGTTTCATGAAAGATAATGAATTATGGGATATTGCCCTAAGCAATATTTCAGATACAAAGCTACAGAATTATTTTTTAAAATCCAGAATTTCAATTGATCTAACCTTAAAACTAGAATCTTTCGTAAATGAAAATAATTTCCCAATTGCTGTAAGATCGTCTAGCTTATTAGAGGATTCACAATATCAGCCTCTTGCTGGAACCTATGAAACTATTATGCTATCCAATAATTCAAAATCAAATAAGGATAGACTAAATAAATTACTTGAAGCTATAAAAATAATATATGCTTCGACATTTAAGGGTGAAGCAAGAACATTATTAAAGAATACAGCACATAGAATCGAAGAAGAAAAAATGGCAATTTTAATTCAGGAAGTTGTTGGGGTAAAATATAAAAGTAATCGATTCTATCCCACATTTAGTGGAGTTTTACAAAGTATTAATTACTATCCTGTTTCATATATGAAAAGAAGTGAGGGGGTTGCTTATTTAGCACTTGGTTTTGGTAGAACTATTGCAGATGGCGAAAAGTGTTTAAGATTATCACCCAAATATCCAAAAATACTTCCTCAATTTTTCTCCCTAAAATCAACTATTCAAAGCAGTCAAAATGAATTCTATGCAATGAATTTTAATCTGAATCAACAAAATAATCATCAATTGAGTAAATATACTCTAGAAGATGCGGAAACTGATGGCGCTCTTAAATGGGTTGGCAGTTCTATTTCAAAAGAAGATGGAACGATTAAAGATTCTCTTTTATATCCTGGGACTAGAATTGTTTCGTTCTCTCCAATTTTGAAATGGGGCAATATTTCTTTTGATAAACTTGCACTAGAAATTTTGTCTATTGGTAAAAAAGCCTTGGGATGTCCTGTAGAAATTGAATTCGCTGTAAATATCAAGAAAGACTCAATACCTGAGTTTTATTTATTACAAATAAAACCTATGGTATTGACAGGATTACATAGAACAAATACAATTACGTCCTTTGATAAGAATTCTATTTTATGTAAAAGTTCTTTCTCTTTAGGTGATGGAAAGATTAGTACACTCAAGGATTTAATTATTGTCCGTACGAATACTTTCGATTTAAGTAAATCAAAAGAAATTGCAAAGGAATTATCAAAGATAAATTCAAAATTTAAGAAGGGTCGCCAATATATACTTTGTGGACCGGGTAGGTGGGGATCAACGGATCCATGGTTAGGTATACCCGTACAGTGGCAATCTATATCTAACTCTAAAGTTATCATAGAAATGGGGTTAAAAGAGCTACCGATAGATCCTTCATTTGGTAGTCACTTTTTTCAAAATATCACAAATCTACATATTTCTTATTTTACAATTGATTATAAACAAAAAAATGATATTCTAAATCTTGATCATTTAAAGGATTTTGAGATCAAACATTCTGGAAAATATATTGACTGGTATAGCTTTGAAAATCCTTTTAATGTTGTGGTGGATGGTTCAAACGGTTTAGGTATAATAGAGAAACCAAATAACTCCAAAACACAAGAAGTAATGGATGAAGAAGAATCTAGTGGAATATGATTTCGTTTAAAATTGACCTACACTACACCCTGATCGATCATTGCATCAGCTACTTTTATAAATCCCGCAATATTTGCACCTTTAACATAATTAATTAACCCACCATCATTCCCATGCTCTACACATGATTCATGAATGTCTTTCATAATTTGATGCAACTTCTTATCCACTTCTTCCCTAGCCCAATTAATACGCATGCTATTTTGGCTCATTTCAAGACCACTCGTAGCAACTCCACCTGCATTTGCAGCTTTACCTGGACCGAAAAGAATATTATTACCTAAAAACACATTAATTGCTTCCGGGTCAGATGGCATATTTGCTCCTTCAGATATCACTTTACACCCATTTTGAACAAGAGATTTTGCATCGTCTGAACTAATTTCATTTTGTGTGGCACATGGAAGGGCAATATCGCAAGGAATACTCCAAGGGTTTTTACCATCTAGATAATCAACATTAAATTTACTAGAATATTCTTTGACTCGACCACGCTTGTTATTTTTTAGATCCATTACCCATTCTAGCTTATCTTTTGTAAATCCATCCTTATCATGTATTGTTCCAGAAGAATCAGATAGTGAAATTACTTTACCACCAAGTTGCATTACCTTCTCAGCTGCATATTGCGCAACATTTCCAGATCCAGAAATAACTACACTTTTTCCTTCGAGATCGTTGCCTGCTTTTTTTAACATTTCTTGTGCAAAATAAACACATCCATATCCGGTAGCTTCAGGACGAATTAAAGATCCCCCCCAGTTAAGGCCTTTACCTGTAAGTACTCCTGTAAATTCGTTTCTAATTCTTTTGTATTGTCCAAACATAAAACCAATCTCTCTACCTCCAACGCCTATATCACCAGCTGGAACATCTGTATCAGGTCCTATGTGACGTGAGAGTTCTGTCATGAAACTTTGACAAAAGCTCATTACCTCATTATCGGATTTTCCCTTTGGGTCGAAATCAGAACCTCCTTTACCTCCACCCATTGGAAGAGTTGTAAGACTATTTTTAAATACCTGTTCAAATCCTAAAAATTTTAGAATAGAAAGATTAACAGATGGATGAAAACGTAAGCCACCTTTGTAAGGACCTATCGCAGAGTTAAACTCTACCCTATAGCCTCTATTAATTTGAACTTCTCCTAGATCATTTCGCCAAGGAACTCGAAATTGAATGACTCTTTCAGGTTCAACCATTCGATCTAATACTTTATAATGAGAATAGTGAGGGCTATCTTTTAAAAATTGCCACAAAGATTCCGCTACTTCATGTACAGCTTGATGAAATTCATTTTCTCCAGGATTTTTTGCTTGTACCTGATCCATAAATTGTTCAATAGTAGTGTTCATACATTTCCTTTAAATTGAAAATATTTATTTTGAATAGTTTTATACTTAATATTTTTAAAATGATACAGTAAATTTATAATGTTTATTTTAACAGAACCATTTTTTTACTAATTCTAGCATCCTTTGTTTCTAACTGATAAACATACATTCCTGCACCCATATTTTTACCACTAAAGTCCTTACCATCCCAAGAAATTATTTTTGATCCAGATTCGCAATATCCATTAAATAAGGTTCGTATCTCTTTTCCTAAAATATCAAAGATTTTAACTGATACAATACCCGGTTTATTTATGCTAAAGTTTATTTTAGTAGAAGGATTAAAAGGATTTGGATAATTTGCAGACAGAGATACCTTATTAGGTAAATAATTCGTCATATCTAGATCTAATATAAAATGATCAACTGTTCCTTTGTCATCGTTTGAAAAATAGGGAAGAAGATATAAATGAATAGGGAAAAGAACTTCATCCATATTTTTCCGTTTTAAGTTTAGTTTCACCGTTATATCTTGGAATGATATGTAATCCTGATTTTTAGACCATGCACTGACTGTATATAGACCTTTCTCTTTATTGTGCTTGCCTAATATAATTAATTGATTTTCCACACCCAACTTATCTTCAATTAAAGATATAGAGGTAACATCTAAATCTTCAATGTTATATTCAATCTTTAATTCAAATCCAAGAAGGTCAAGTTCATTTTCATAACCTATTTCGAATGGAAAAGCATCTGCATTCGCATTGGAATTATTAATGATTGGATCAAGTGTAAATTGATTTTTATCTTTTAAAACATAATTTGAATTTAAAGTATCAATGTTTGAAAAAATATTTGCTGACCAGTACCACATTTGTGTAAAAGTTGCTAGGTCTTCAAAATTAATGATACCATCTGGATTGACAATTAGTGCAGGAGCTATTCCCGTAGAAGGCCCTATATCATATGCTACTATTTCCTCTCCAATATCATAAAATGAGGATGTTAATATTGCAATATCATTAGCTTTCAGACCAATCTCTGAAACCGGAGTATAAATATAATCACCAACTATATTGGCTACATCAACATTATTTATATATAAAGTATCACTTGAAAAACTATTGCTAATAGCATATACCCTTACACTTATATCTTCAATATAATTCCATCCGAACTCTTCCAAAATATCCCACTCATACCTTATATCAACAATATTTTTAGCAGTATCTATACTAAACTCATTTACCCATGACTGTCCCTGATTTACCGAATAATCCATGACTACCTGTATCGTGTCATCGTAAATATGAATTATTTGGGCATCTATTTCTGCATTTCGACAAAAGATTGAATCTTGCAATTGAAAAGTAATATCTGGAATATTGATATTTACTGAATCTTTAAAAATATTTAAATAAAATGGACCGTTAGCAGAAAGGATACTATCTGAAGTATCCAATACCTGCACCTGCCATGCAACAATAACACTATCAACTTCTAAGCTATCCATCTTCCTAAACATATCCAAATAAGAAACCATAAATTTATTTTCAGATAGCAAAGAATCAGAGAATAATGAGACTCCATTATTATTTACCGTTCCTAATGTATCTTCAAATAAAATTTTGAAATGACTTGTGTCTCCAAAAATATTAAAGGACTCAGTCCAACTAAAATAGAGAGTATCTAAAATATTTTCCATTTGAAGAAATAAATTTTGATTATTAACTGGATATTCAAGATCAAAAGGAACAAGCGGAGGGTTTAAAATAGAGACCTCTAGATAGTGCGGTCCATTTATTGAAGCCAATGAGTGAGTAGAGTCAAAGGCTTCAACCTGCCAATTTAATTTCACAGTATCAATTTCTAGGCTATCCATCAAACTATACAAACTCAAATAAGGAATTTCCATTCTTGTTTCATTTAAAAGGGTATCTCGGAAAAAAAATAAAGCGCTATCATTATTAACATAGCCTAAGGAGTCATTAAATATAAGCCTATATAGCAATGGAAGATTATTTGCTGTTGTAGTCATGTCCCAATTAAAAATAAGAGTATCCTCAATTAAAAATTGATTAATAACAATCTCTGCACTATCTTGCGGAGTTTGCAGATAAAAAGGTGATATGGGGTAAGGCTCCTTCATAATGACAAATGGAAGTGGGCCATTAAGAGCCCCTAAAGAATCTTGTCCTAAAAAAGCATGAGCCCACCAATATCCCAGAACTGTATCGCCGTCGACACCTAACATTCCTTGATAAATTTCTGCTCCATCAAAAACAACTGAGTCTTGACCTGCAAATACTGATGTATCAGAAAAAACGGTTTCAAAATCCAAAAAAAACTCAATAAAATAGTAAAAAGAGTCCCCTTCAGTACTTTGAGTATTTTCCCAGTCTAGGATAAAATTATCATAAGGACCAGTTGATGATAGAATTAATGTGTCTATACTAGGAATTTGTAAAAAGTTATCGAAAGGTGGCTGGGAACCGACGTTAAATCTTTTTCGAATGGGATGATCAAAAACATATCCAACTGAATCTTCCGGTATCAAATGCAAAAAATATTCACCTTGTCCGGAAGCAAACTCAATCCAGGAATTAACTGACAACAGGTTACTTACTCCTACCTCGGGTATAGTAAGCGGGTTTCTATTAAACTCGTAGTGATGCTTTGATATGCCTGGTAATGCAGAAACATTTAATACGATAGTCTGACCTGAATACCATTCTGAGCTATCAGGATGCGTTTGAGAATCTATTTCAACAGAATTTCTTCCTATTCGAAATTGATACGTACCAGCCCAATCCTCTTGAAAGGTTCCGTTGCTTGAATAAGGGATAATATGTAGATACCATGTCCCATCCTCAAGAGCCCCATGTTGATATGTGGTCTTTTCCCCAAAACTTGGTATAGCTTGTGATTGTGCTAGTGTAACAGTATTCATTGGATTAGTTGACACTTCATAAAAATAGCCTGATATCTGTCCTGGAGCAGCTAGCTGAAAAACGGGCTCATTATTTAAATAATAAAGAGAAGGATCTGGGTGAGAAAGTGATGTTATTGATAAAGGTTTATGATGGAAAGCTCCGGGTTCACCATCTTGACCAGGGTGACATGAAATACTTAAGTCATTACCACCGACCCCACCTAGGAGATTAATAAACTCTGATGAGATACCAGCTAATGAAGAAATAGTCACATATCCTCCAGATCCTCCACCTCCACCGCCAGGAATTACGGGTTCACCCTCATTCTCTCCCTCAAAAGGAATTCCACCTGCACCTCCTTTAACGGATAATAGAGATCCATCGTACATTTCCAAATGAAGAATATTGAGGATAATATGTCCACCGCTACCTCCACCAGATCCTCCGTGATCCCATATGCTTGTTCCTCCAGATGCATAATAATCATTTCCTGAACCTCCATCTGCACTTATTTTGCCATAAATTTTGGCTGAATGAGACACTACCATAATCGCCCCACCACCTTTTCCTCCGAGATGATCTTCGGCAGTTAATTGAATGTCTCCTTTACCACCAATAGACCCTGTAGAAAGACTATCCATATGGCCGGAAATAATTCCCCCTAAAGATTCTTCCTCACCGCCGCCATTACCACCAAGATTTGCATAACCTCCACCTGCACCTCCAGCACCAACATCCGTAAAATTTGACCCCATAGAATTCTGGTTCATGGAAATACTATTCGCATAAATTCCAGAAGAGGAATCAATAAAGAGACTATCACAGTATAGTAGCAACTTACATGTAGTGCTATCCACAAAAATAGAGCTATTGTTTTGCAAGGAAATCACCTGATAAGTATGAGCTCCATGCAAAGTTAATGTTTGATTATTAAGTATTAAGTTTTCAGTATAAACTAGGGAAGATAAGCACAACAAAATTTCAATTTTAAAAATGAAAGAGGAAACATTGTTTTTCATGGGAAAACTACTCTTGAAATATGAGGTTGTGAAGCATTGATATTAGAAATATTAATTTGACTATTATTTATATCTCTAAATGAAGAGTTGTTGTTAATTTTTAATAAAGATTCATTATTTAGGGGCAATTGAAATGGCTTCCCTTGAACGGAAACAAGGTTACCACTTCCTTCAAAGCCATTACATGATTCTCCTATGAAAGAAATGTTTATTTTCAATATACCAAATTGATCTGGATTATCATTGATCAACAATAAGGATCCTTCGCAATCAGAAAAAACTGTTCCTATCTGAATAGAATCTGGATCTATACTCAAAACTTCTTTATCATATTCTAATTCAACATAAATAGACCTCACATTCTCAATGTCTTCCAGCATAATATCAAAATCAAACTCAGAGTTATTTGTAATGATTTGTTGCCTTGGATAAATATAGAGGCCATTTGGTTGTATCGCATCTATTTGAAAAGCGACCTCCTGCCAACCATACTCTACCCCATCAACAGAATTAGAATTTAAACGAAAAACATAACTCTCCTCATCCTTATTATCATCAAGATATTCAAACGTTAATGATTTAAAAAGAGAATCACTAACATTTATGCTTGCATAGGGGGAATATTCTGCATTTAATAATTGATATGTCAAGTAATTAGCTGATGATCCAAGCTCCCAACTCAATGTGAATTCTGAATTATTAAACGTCATACCATCAATATTAAGAGAGTCAGTAATATGCAAATAAAAGTTTGGATTCAATGAGTATATATTCCAAATAGCATCACTTCCAAATTGAAATGCTTCTCTAGTGGAAGTTATATTACGAGCAACCAAAGACGTTAGTGAATCCGCTATTAAATAAGAAATATTCTCTCCGGGTGCAATATAAAATCCAAGATAATCATTATTTTCTTCATTATGAATCGTCAACGGTTCTAGCAGATTATTGCTAATCGTAATATTCCTGTATGAAATGGTATCTGATATGGTCCACGATGAATTATACAACTCAATCACGCTTACATTTTCTCGGGTGGCAACTATTTCACCTGTTATTAAATTTTTTGCAGTAAGCATATAATTGTTCTGAGGCAACAAATAATTATAGCTACCTCCATTATTCTCAATAATGGAAAGTCCATAAGTAGATTGATTGTTTACTACAACGTCCTCGATTTGAATATCATTTTGTGTGAAAATTTTCACATCATCTGGAGATTGGTTAATTATGTCTAAATAACCAAATCTACCAATGTCACTTAAAGAGTAAATAGGTACTTCAATATTTTGTATAGGGTTACCTGCATTTACAAGAGTGTTCATAGAATTTCCAAGGCTATCTAACTCAATCCAACCTACCATTTCTGATTGGCTGGTGTATTCATAAGAATATTTATAGAAGAGATAATAATATCCAAAATCAAGACCAACAGTTTTGTTTTCTATCCCTGGAGTTAAAGAAGTAATTTTTTTCCCATTTTTACTATCTAAGTATATAGATGCATCATAAATGACCATGTTGCCCATAAAATCAGTAGATGGATAATAAAAAGATAGCTGACCAACAGCAGGAGAAGCACTTCCGCTTTTAATGACCCATACTACCTGCTCAGATTCTGTAGAAGTATTGGACAATATGATATCCCATTCTTTGTATATGTTTTCAATATCTGGTTCTAAAGGATCAGATACCTGCGATTTTTTCCAAATTTGAAGAGAGGTGGGAGTTGACCCGTCTGAAGGTATATTAACAATAAAGTCTTCTTTGGCACCAATTTCTTTTAAGGGTGATTCACTTTCGGATGTATAGAGTAATACTGCCCCATTCAGCCTATTAAGAATTAAAAGGTTTCCTTCAATATCTTGAGAAACATCAAACTGGGATTCAGAGTCTTGCCCATCCTGCGTACAACTTGATAGGATGACAAGCATTACTAATAAAAAAGTTTGATACCTTGACATATTTTCCCATTATATAACTGAAATAAATTTATTAATAATTCTATTTCAATAATACCATCTTTTTTACTGATCTATGATCTCCAGCATGAAGAATATAAATATACATTCCAGCAGATACAGGTTCACCTAAATCATTTTTCGCATCCCATTGGATTCTATGATATCCAGCGCTTTGGTTTTGATTTATAAGCGACCTTATCTTTCTACCTATAACATCAAATATTACTATACTTACGCCTTCTTCATTTGGAAGATCATATCGTATGGTCGTAGTGGGATTAAATGGATTAGGAAAGTTCTGATGAAGCGCAAATTCATTAGGAATTAAATTTTCTTCTGTAGATAAAGTTCCAATAATGAAAGTATTCGGTGTATTATAGTTACTACTAACAACAAAATTATCCTTATCAATTGCCTGAGCTACCCAAAAATATTGAAGATTATTATTTAGCAAAATACTCATACTGGTATCTTCAATTTCTGCAGTATAAACGTAGGTTGAGGTGTCTGACCAGTCTGTTGAATAAGCAATGCGATATTTTATTAATTCATTTGGATCGGGATCTATGGTCGAAAACCACTTAAAATTAACCACAGTGGAACTCATACTTGCGTCAGGAGCAGGTGCAATGGTTGAGAAGTTGACAGGAGGCTCCGCATATGCATCTGTATAAAAATACGCAGTATCTGAAAAGGATGCAGCACCTGATAAATCCTCAGATTTAATACGCCATTGGTAAATTGCATTATCCATTAAATATCCATTCGGAGTGAAACCATTGCTGTCAATATTTACAGATTGGATGTCTGTTGAAAATGGCTCCCACCAACTTAGGTTGTATGAAACCATATCTAATGGATCGGGATCATAAGAATTTGTCCATGCAAAATTTGGAGTCAAATCAGATTGAGTGCTTCCTGCATTAGGTGCCATAAGACCCACTATAGATGGCGTATCATTCATCAAGTTTATAATAAACATTCTTGGACCCCCTATATTGTTAGTGGCACCGCCATTTAAATCATAAGCAACAACAGACCAATGATAAATCTGATTATCTATAAAGTTTTCGATAAAAAAACTAGTATCACTTGTCTCAATAACAAAATTAGTATCTCCAGATTCAATATGGAGTCTATATGCAACTGAATCATAAATATCTACATCAAAGCTACTCTGCCAATTAAAAGTAATGCCTGTAGAAGTAAATAAAGCTTCATCTGAAGGTGAAAGGAGTGAGAATTCTGAAGGTGAATTATTTTCAGCATTTACTGTAAAAGTCCATGTTTCACTTGTTGTTATTCCACCAATTCCGTCACTTGCAATTACATACCATTCATAGGTAGCATCATCCATAAGATCTCGAACTTCCATATAGTTATGATTTGTCACACCAATACTTTGATCGTTGAAGAAAACTTCATATTCTACCGTATCACCATCTAAATCCATTGAAGGCATCCATATAAGGTAATGTTCAAAACCTTGAACAAAACTTCCACTATCTGGGCTTAATAATGCAAATCCATCCGGACTATCATTTTCAGCATTCACAAAAAAGGTCTGTAATGGTGTAGAAAAGGAAGCGCCGGATCCATCAGTAGCAATTACCTGCCAAAAATAGTCTATGTTATCTAAGAGGCTATCGCTAGTAAAGTGGCTCAACTCATCATCAACTTCAACATAAATCAAGGATGTGACGTCAGAACCATATACCAAGGTATACGAAACATTATCATTGATATCCTCATCGCTTGACTCAGTCCAACTAAAAAGTGGTCGTGTTCCCGTTACCCCATCCCTTTCTGGTGTTAATAGATCTATTTCAGTTGGAGGACTATTTTGGCTATTTGTCCAAAAAGAATAAACAGCAGACTCGGTCTGACCTCCATCATCATCAATAGCCACAATTTTCCAAAAATATTCTACATTCTCAGCTAATGAAGTATCGACCGTAAAAGAATTGGAATCTATTCGAACAGGATCTATATCTGTAAAAAGAACATCGGTGCTAATAAACACATCATACCCTTCAATAGACCTGGAACTTGTCGAGTTCCTTCCTGCATTATCACTTTGAAGAGAAAAGGAGTTTTTCACATTATTTTGTAAGTGTCTGTTTAAATTTAAACTAAATGTCTGATTCCCAAAGGAAGCTAGCGCATCATCCTGATCATCGGGTTCTTCCCACATGAAAGTTGGAGTAAGATCCGTTACCATAGAACCATCTTCAGGAAAGAATAAAGCAAAATCTCCAGGAAGATCATTCTCCATATTTACCATAAAACTATGTATCCCTCCTATGTTTTCTGTTGCAGCACCGTTTAAATCTGTAGCTAACACCCTCCAGTAATAATTTGTATTATCTAAAAGCTGATCCATTGTAAATACTGTGTCAGGTCCAGTGTAGATAGTTTCCATACCATTAATATTCTCTCCAATCTCCATAGCATACATTACTTCATCGCCAAGATTAATATCTAGATCATAAGATTCAGTCCAAGTGAAAATTACAGGAAGAGTATCTGCTTCTTCACCTGTAAAAGGAGTTAACAATGTAAATTCAGAAGGTGCACTGTTTTGGCTATTTGTAGTAAAAGATTGAATGATTGATTCAGTTTGGCCTCCATCATTATCCGTTGCTAACACTTTCCAGTAGTATGTCACATCTTCAATCAGACTTTCGCTTGGTGTATAATTATTTACTTCCACTGCTACTGGAATAATATCTGTAAATAAAGTATCCGTACCAATGTATACATCATAACTAACTATAGATCGTGAGTTACTAGAATTTCTATCACCATCAAAACTTAAACGCTGTAAATCTGGTTGAATAGAAGAACCTCTTCTATTAGATCCAACTTGGAAAATATTTGGGTTAAATGAAGACAGTCCAGTACCTATAGAGGCAACTTCATCATCTTCATCAGTAGGCTCCTCCCACATGAATGTTGGTGTTAAATCTGTAACAACTGCACCATTTTCAGGTAATAAAAGTGCAAAATCTGATGGGAGGTCATTTTCTGTGTTTACTGTAAACATAAAGATTCCACCATCATTCTCTGTAGCAGCGCCATTTAAGTCCCTTGCTAACACTCTCCAGTAGTAAGTGGTGTTATCTAAGAGTTCTTCTGTTGTGAATACTGTTTCGGATCCACTATAAATGCTAGCTAGACTATTAATATTTACTCCCAATTCAACTTCATAAGATACTGTATCTCCCAAATCAAAGTCAGTGGTAGACTCCCAGGTTAATTCAACCTGAAGAGAGTCTGATTGTCCTCCATTACCTGGAAATAGTATGGAAAATGGGAGCGGTGCGTTATTTGTTGCACTTACGACCTCAAATGACCACACAGCAGAAGAAACACTTCCACCCAAATCATCATAAGCTGTTACACTCCAAAAATAAGTTTCTTCAACGAGATTTTGCATTTCATAATAATTAACGCCAACCACATCTACTAATTCCATTGTTTCAGGATCATTCCCAAAATACAATTCATAGTTTACCTGATCACCATCTATATCTGTAGTCACATCCCAAAAAAGAAGTATCTCACTACTATTAGGTATGGAACTTCCACTATCTGGACTCTGTAATGTAAATCCGATAGGGTTGTCATTATCTGAATTCACAAAAAAAGACTGCATAGGTGTAGAAAAAGTTGCGCCTGATTGATCAAATGAAGTTACCTGCCAAAAATATTCTGTATTGTCCATTAGATCATTTTCAGGTAAATAATACGTTATGTTGTCATTTTGCCCGACATCAGATTCTTCTTCTTGAACCCAAACAGTTCCATTTAAGGTCCCATTGTTTTCGTTCCCGCTAAGGTCCGATACAATGTCTCCATCTCCTTGGTTAAAGTTCCAATAACCAATCAGACCTTCCTCTAATCCACTTGGAGAAGTATTGCCATAATACTCAACCTGCATCTCATCGAGAGCCATTTCCCAAAGTGTAAGACGATCTAGTTTCCCGTTAAATGCTTGGGTATCACCAGAGGTATTCAAACCAATGATAAGGGACTCAGTGTTGGGAATATAATATTGCGAGATATCTTCTTCTGGAGTTATGTTATAGGAAACTTCATCTGTGGCATTTACGCCATCAACATAAATACTCATCACTCCATTCAATTTTACAATTTGTATGTTGTACCAGGTATCATTTAAAAAATTATTTTCTGTTGTTGAATATTGATAACATGTTCCATCAGAGCAAAGGCTAAACCATAAACGACTGTCCATATAATTAATGTAATAGCCATTCGTATTATAGAAAGAACTATTTTCAATTAACATTGCATTGCTATTGATATCATAGAACTGAATATCAAACATCCAGGTATAATTTTCAGAAATATCCAGACCTTCAAAGTATTCTATTTCAATAAAATCATCTTGACCATCAAATTCTACAGAAAAGTTTTCTTCATCGATTTGCGCTGGAGGAGTAACATCTTCAAGATTGAAAGGATCGGTTCCTATTTGAATGGTGTAACCTATCTCATCATAAAGATCATCATCATTAGATTCGGTCCAACTAAAAGTAGGTCGTAGGTTTACATCCTGATTTTCTTCCGGAGTAAGAAGTGTAAAACTAGTCGGTGAGCTATTTACACTATTTGTCCAGAATGACCAGGTCTCTGTTTGGGTCTCTCCTCCATCATCATCACGAGCCACCACTTTCCAGAAATAAGTCGTATCTTCAATTAAAGGCTCTATTACTGTAAAACTGTTGGAGTTCACTACCTCTACGGTTAAATCTTCAATTCCCGTGCCATAATAAATGAAGTAACTTTCAATGGACCTACTTCTTGTGTCATCCTGATCGATTGGAACTTCCCAATAAAATGTAGGAGTTAAGTCTATGACCATAGAAGTGTTCTCTGGCGCAAGCAGTGAAAACATATCTGGATTATCATTTTCAAGATTTACAATAAAGGATTGAATTTCTGTTTCATACGTCGCTCCAGATAGATCTGTAGCGGTTACCTGCCAATAGTAACGAGTATTATCAGTTAAATCAAACTCAGTTGTATAAGAAGTTCCCACAATAAGCCCAGCTTGACCATATAAAGCAGGTACGTCCGTTGTCCATGTTGGTTCTCCATAGATTGCACCATGATTTTCGTTTCCAGAAAGATCGTATAAAACCTCACCGGAATTCTCATTGAATTTCCATAGTGATACGGTTGATTCATCTGCTCTCAACGAATCGGGGCTAAAATTTTCCGCGTACTGAGCAACAGAGGAAATTTTCATTTCACTAATGAGGCCTTTAAAGAAGGATGACTGCTGATCAGAGTTTGTACCTATCAGAAGATTAGTAAAAGGACCAGAAAAATCAAAAAAGTTAGGCGCATTATCTGATACAATTTCTTCATACACATTAACTCCGTCTAAAAAGACAGATAATACATCCTCAGAGATTTGTACTGCATAATGATGCCAATTTGCATCGTTGTAGGCACCTTGGAGCATATGCGTTCCTTCCTGTATACCAAATATATTGCTCTCCCATTCAAAACCTAAGCTATCTTCAAATAATCTTAAATCCATCTCTTCATATAACCCACTCTTCTTTAATAAGTGAGCTCCCTGAAAACCTTCTTCTGAAAAGGACTGTGGATCTATGTTAGACTTAAACCATAATTCAATGGTAGCATCGTAAAGATATGGCTCTGGTATCTGAAAATTTTCCATCAGGATGTAATCATCTTCACCATCAAAACTAAGTGAATAATTGATGTTCGTACCAGCTTCAAAAGGTTCAACAAGATCAAGGTCGGTTGGATCTGTTCCATATTTCAATGTATAACCAATAACATCGTAGAGATCTTCATCAGTTGATTCTGTCCATGTAAAGGTAGGAGTAAGTATAGTCTCTTCCCCTTCTTCAGGAGTTAACAAAGAAAACTCAAAAGGGCTGCTATTTTCATTATTAGTCCAGAAGGACAATGTATCTGAAATAGTTTCTCCACCATCATCATCAACAGCGACTACCCTCCAGAAATACAACATGTTTTCGTCTAATTCATTTTCTACTTCATAATAGTTTGTGTTTACGGCTACTGGGTTCACGTTGTCAAAAATGAGTTCAGAATTGATGTAAACATTGTAGCTTTCAATAGAACGACCACTTCTTACATCTGCATCCGTTGGTTCTTGCCAATGCAATGTAGGTGTTAAATCCGCTACCATTGCCATGCTATCAGGAGAGATTAATACAAAATCACTTGGGAGATCATTTTCATTATTTACAATAAAGGACTGTAGAGAAGTTGTGAAAGTTGCTCCAGATAAGTCTTCTGCTGTTACCTGCCAATGATATCTAGTATTATCTAATAAATCTTCATCAGGAGTAAAAGAAGTAGAAGCCGATCCTTCCCCAAAACTACCAATATCTGATACATCTGTGAGATCAGATGGATCTGTACCATAACTTAGAGTAAAAGCTATCTCATCATACAAATCTGCATCACTAGACTCGTTCCAACTAAAGGTTGGTGTAAGCCCTGTTTCCTCATCTTGTTCAGGAGATATCAAAGTAAACTCAGCTGGTGCACTGTTAATACTATTTGTCCAAAAAGACCATGTAGCAGATGAAGTCTCTCCTCCATCATCATCTGTAGCTACCACTTTCCAATAATGTAGCGCATCTTCGGTTAAATCTGTTGATATTGTAAGTGTATTTGTAGCTACCGCTTCAGGTGTCACATCTGCGAATGAATTGTCTGTGCTTACATATACGCTATAACTAGTAATAGAACCTTGCAAATCAGGATCGGTAGGTTCCTCCCAATGTAATTCAGGAGTCAGATCCGTAACCATGGTTGTATTGCCAGGAGATAATAATGCAAAAGAACTAGGAAGATCATTTTCTGAATTGACTACAAAAGATTGTAAAGGAGTTGTATATGTAGCTCCTGACTGATCTTCTGCTGTTACCTGCCAATGATATTCTGTATCATCCGATAAATCTGTTGATGGGGAAAATGAAGTTCCAATCAGAACCTCTCCTGAGCTACCTAAATTAGGAGCATCATTACTCCAGGATGCGCCATTAATAGTACCATTATTACCATTTCCACTCAGATCGGTTAACACATTACCTGATCCGTCACCAAAATCCCACAGTCCAATCAAGTCACTATCATCAGATGAAATCGATAGATTAGATATGTACCCATTAAAAAAAGTATCATATAACAGGTTAGATCTACCTATAAATAGTTCTGGTACATTTTGAGATTCTCTTCCTAAAGATGAAAATAGTACGTTGTCAGTTTCAACTAATAAATCATCTAGAAACCATTTGACTTGGTTATTTACTAATTCCACTTTCACATTATACCATTGATTAAAATTTATCTGCTCACTATCCAATATTGAATTTTGCATTGCTGCTTGATCCATTGTTGATTCATCTGCCCAAGAAAGTGACAATCTATTTTCCCCATTAGGCCAAGAAGTATCCAATGCCAATTCAATTTGAGTGCTTCCTGATTCAGAATTACATAATATCCCTTGACCTCTTGGGCCTCCATCATCATCAATTGCAACCCACTTAATTTGTGCAGTAATTGTAATTTGCTCAGCACCGAAAAGTTCAGTGTATGGTATACCAGTAGATACGTAATCATCTTCACCATCAAAACTGAGAGAATAGTTATCTTCTGCTGATGATGTTACATCCGTAAGATCAGATGGATCTGTACCATAACTTAATGTATAAGCGATCTCATCATACAGATCTGCATCACTAGACTCATTCCAACTAAACGTTGGGTTAAGTCCTGTCTCTTCATCTTGTTCAGGAGAAACTAAGGTAAACTCAGCTGGTGCGCTGTTAATACTATTTGTCCAAAAAGACCATGTAGCTGATGAAGTCTCTCCTCCATCATCATCTGTAGCAACTACTTTCCAATAATATAATGCATTTTCTGTTAAATCAGTAGATACTGTAAAGGTATTTACACTTACTTCTTCTGGAGTAACATCTGCAAATGAATTATCTGTACTAATATATATATCATATGTTTCAATAGAACCTAGTAGATCCGCATCTGTGGGTTCATCCCAGTGTAATTCAGGCGTAAGATCCGTAATCATGGTCGTATTTGATGGAGAAAGCAAATCAAAGTCACTTGGCAAATCATTTTCTGCATTTACTACAAAGGACTGTAAAGGCGTTGAATAGGTAGCTCCTGATTGATCCTCTGCGGTTACCTGCCAATGATACTCGGTATTATCGGTTAGGTTTGTTGCGGAAGTGTACGAAATGCTGTTTGCATTGATACTTTCCCAAGATGCTCCATTAATGGTTCCGTTATTACCATTTCCACTTATATCAAACAAGACTTCGCCGGATCCGTTGTTAAAATCCCAAAAACCAACTAAACCTGGATCATTAGATGAGTACATACTATTATTGTATGCTAGAATCTGATCTTGATTTAAAGTGATATTCCAAATTGTTAGATCATCAATCTTGCCAGCAAAGAATTGATTTTGATCTTGCCTTACACCAATGTAAAAACTGCTATTTTCCGCAGGATCAATCACTTCACCAGATGTTATACTTTGCCCATCCAATACTCCATCAACATACAAGTTTATATTCTCACCATCATAAGTTGCTATAACAGAATACCACTGATTAATATTAATCACACTGGTTCCAACAGTTTCAACCCATCCACTTGTTACATCAATAATACATTTAAATTTATTATCAGGGGTTACTGCTAACACATAACCATCTCCCGACATTTGTGC
>NZHK01000023.1 GCA_002691285.1 Fidelibacterota bacterium
CTAAAAAATTAGCATCTGAAGGTTATGGTATTATTGCATTTCATTTTGATCGAGGTGAAGCCAAAAAAGTTGCTAATGAGACCATTGAAGAGGTTAAGCATTTATCTAAAAATAGATGCCATTATTTCAATACAAATGCCGCTTCTGAAAAGACAATGCATGAATATATCCCAAAAATTAAAGAGATTACAAGCGGAGAACCGCTTAAGCTTCTTTTACATTCTATTGCTTTTGGTACAACAACAAATTTTTTTGGTGATAAGCCCGTTACTCAACGCCAAATGGATATGACAGTACATGTTATGGGTAACTCACTTCTGTATTGGACTCAAAATCTTTATGCTGAAGGGCTTTTATCAAAGGGTTCACGGGTAATTGGGCTTACAAGTGAGGGAAATTACTTAGCGATGGAAGGATATGGACCTGTTAGTGTTGCTAAGGTAGCAATGGAGGCTATAATAAGACAAATTGGTTCGGAGTTAGGCTCTGAAGGAATTACTGCTAATTCTGTACAAGCGGGTGTTACACCAACAAGAGCTTTAACAAAAATAACTGAAAATTGGGAGCATTGGGTTAAAAACACAAAAAAAAGGAATCCAATGAAGCGAACAACTGAGCCCGAAGATGTAGCTAATGTCATATCATTGTTATTGCTTCCTGAAGCAGACTTTATTAATTGCTCAATTGTATATTGTGATGGTGGAGAGTCTAGATCAGGAACAATATAAAGCGAAAGCTAATTGCCACCTGTTTTTAAAGCAATTTTTTCATCTATCAGTGATATTAAATCATGGCAATCCTTATTAGGAGTAATTTCAAAACTACGCTTTGCTTCATTGAGTGCGTATTCCCACCATCCTTTTTTAGTGTAAGCTATTGCAAGTTTAAGATGTGCAGTACCTAAAATATTGTATTCTTTTCTTTTTAGTTTACTAGCATCTCCTGAAAAAAGGCGTGATACTTCACGAAACTCCATGATTGCTTCATCAACTAGTCCTCTTTGTAGATACCAATTTCCTAAGTTTAAGTGTCTTTGAGGATCGTCCTTTGTACAGCTAGGTACAGCTAGCAAAAAACAAAGGGCAAATATTAATCGTTGATGATAAGATGTAAAACAGATCATAATAAGTCGCTAATTTTTGGATTGCACAGTTTCAAAAACAAGAAGAAAATAGTATGAAATTAATTTATAACACTAGATAAACTTTTTGTTTTTTATAAAACATTTTTTATTACTAAGGCTTTAACTATAAATCTGTAAGTTTAAATTGTTTTAAATCTAAATATTATAATCTNTTTAACACATTCCAAATAATTGAACTCAAAAAAAATTATTTACATTAAAGGNGCTAGACAACATAACCTAAAAAACATTGACGTGTCTATACCCAGAGATAAATTGGTTGTAATAACCGGTTTGTCTGGTTCAGGTAAATCCTCTTTAGCTTTTGATACTATTTATGCTGAAGGACAACGAAGATATGTTGAATCACTATCTTCTTATGCTAGGCAGTTTTTAGGTCTTATGGAAAAGCCAGACTTGGATTTTATAGAAGGACTTTCCCCAGCTATTTCAATTGAGCAAAAAGCTACTGTTCGCAATCCAAGATCTACCGTAGGTACAGTAACAGAAATTCATGATTATCTGCGTCTTCTATATGCTCATATTGGGAAACCCTATTGTTGGAAATGCGGTAGCGTCATTCAAAAGCAAACCACTCAGCAAATTGTTGATTCAATTATGCAATTCAAGAAAAATACAAAATTGCATGTTCTTGCTCCTATTGTTCGAGGCAGAAAAGGAGAACATAAAAAATTAATTGAAAGTATTCGAAAAGAAGGCTTTGTGAGAGTTCGAATTAATGGTGAAGTTGTTGCTTTAGGGAGTGATATTCAGCTTGAAAAAAATAAAAAGCATACAATAGAGATAGTTATCGATAGGTTAATCATCAGTAAGGAAGTTAAAGAAAGGCTGACTGAATCAGTAGAGCTTGCATTGAAAGTTGGAGAAGGTGTTGCCATTATCAATGAGTTGCCTAATAAAGAACATATTTTTTCTGAAAAACTTGCTTGTTTAAATTGTCAAATTTCATTTCAAGAAATAGCTCCGAGAATTTTTTCTTTCAATTCTCCTTATGGTGCTTGCAAAAAGTGTGATGGGATTGGGTCACAGATGGAGGTTGACCCTAATATGGTGGTGCCTGATAAGACCAAAAGCTTAATTCAAGGTGCCATTGTTCCTCTTGGTGAACAGCCTAGGGGGAATTGGTATGGTAGTATGTTGAAAAGTTTGTCTCAACACTTCAATTTTAATTTTACAACTCCCTGGGTTAAGTTGCCTAAGGATGTTCGTCAAATGTTACTATATGGTACAGGAAAGATAAAAATTGAAATGGAATATAGTTCAAAAAGATGGAACGGAACATATTCAGGGGGTTGGGAAGGAGCAATCCCCAATTTGGTCAGAAGATATACTCAAACGAAGTCTTCAGGCATTAGAGAGTGGATAGAGCAATTTATGAGCATGAAATCATGTTCTGGATGTGATGGCACAAGATTAAAAAAAGAAACCCTAGCAGTGAAAATCAATAATCATCATATTGGTGCAATATCTTCAATGCCAATTCAAAACCTAAGTCAGTTCTTTGATAGTTTAACTTTANCAAAAATGGAAAAAGAAATTTCTGATCAAATTTTAAAAGAAATTCGNCAAAGGNTATCNTTTCTTATTAANGTAGGNTTNNNNTATNTNACTCTTGATAGATCAGCAGNGACTTTNTCAGGAGGNGAGGCTCAAAGAATNAGGCTNGCTACTCAAATTGGATCCCAATTAATGGGGGTTNTNTATATNCTTGATGAGCCTTCTATNGGNTTACANCCAAGAGACAATAATCGTTTAATTACAACTTTAAAATCATTAAGAGATATTGGAAACTCAATTTTGGTTGTAGAGCATGATCAGGAAACAATTGAATCCGCTGATTGGGTTGTTGATATTGGACCTAGGGCAGGGAAATATGGAGGAGAAGTAACTTTTTCAGGTCCTCCAGGTGATTTACAAAAATCAAAAAAATCTTTAACTGGGCAATATTTGAGTGGGTTGAAAAAGATAAGGGTTCCAAGTTCTCGAAGAAGTGGTGCTTTTAAAGCTCTTTCCATAAAAGGGGCCTCTGGAAATAATCTTAAATCAGTCGATGTCGATTTTCCATTAGGTAGATTTATTACTATAACAGGGGTATCTGGCAGTGGGAAAAGTTCGTTAATTAACGAAACTCTTTATCCTGCTTTAAAAAAAGAGCTTAATGGGTCGAGGGTATATCCACTTCCTTTTGAAGTTATTGAAGGTTTCAACTTTTTAGACAAAGTAGTTGCAATAGATCAAAAACCTATCGGTCGGACTCCAAGATCTAATCCTGCAACCTACACTGGCTTGTTTACTCATGTCAGAGATATTTTTGCAAGATTGCCAGAATCAAAGATTCGAGGATATAAGCCAGGGCGCTTTTCCTTTAATGTAAAGGGGGGGAGATGTGAATCTTGCGAAGGAGACGGTATAATAAAAATTGAAATGAATTTTTTACCAGATGTTTATGTTGTGTGTGAAGTTTGTAAAGGGAAGAGATATAATAGAGAAACATTAGAGGTGAAGTATAAAGGTAAAACTATACATGAAGTACTAAAAATGCCTGTAGATGAAGCTCTTAATTTTTTTGAGGCAATACCTGTTATAAAAAAGAAGCTTGAAACACTTAAAGATGTTGGNTTGGGNTATATAAATCTTGGNCAACAAGCNACNACNTTATCTGGTGGNGAGGCACAAAGGATNAANTTNGCAACAGAATTATCTAAAATATCTAATGTGCGAACATTGTATATTCTAGATGAGCCAACNACAGGTTTNCATTTTGANGATATAAAAATGTTATTGNANGTNCTTCAAAGACTTGTAGAAAGNGGNAATACAGTGATTGTNATNGAACATAACCTTGAANTTATAAAAACTTCTGATTGGATTATTGATTTAGGNCCNGAAGGAGGNGTNGNNGGAGGANAGNTTTTAGCNGTTGGGACACCAGAAGAAATTTCGAATGTAAAAAANTCATTTACTGGNTCTTTNTTAAANAAANTNTTATAGNTTAGAANAAATTANTTTGAAATCAANAGANACTNTAAAAAACGAATATAAATACTGGGAGATAACAAAAGACCTTATTGATCAATGTATTGATATAATGTTAAACCTTAGTCAAAGTGGGCATCCAGGAGGGTCTAGATCTAAAGTACATGCTTTGGTTGTCACTTTGCTTTCTGGGGTTATGAGATGGGACATAAGAGATGCAGGTAAAAGGTTCTCCGATAGGTTTGTTCTTGTAGCTGGGCATTGTAACCCTGTTGTTTATGCTACACTTGCAGTTTTAAATGAATCGTTAAGATTGCGTCATAGAATGGAAAAAGATAAAAAATTTTTACATTTTNAAGGGCAAGATTTTCAATTAACATGGGAAGATTTATTGAATTTAAGACAGAATGGAGGTCTCCCTGGTCATGCTGAAATGCAAGGTAAGACTCTTTTTTTTAAAGCTAATACTGGGCCCACAGGACATGGATCTCCTTTTGCTGCAGGAGCGGCGCTTGCTTTAAAATATAGCAATGCCAAAGATGTAAAAGTGTTTGCCATGGAAGGAGAGGGAGGTATAACTGCTGGTGCAAGCCATGAAACTATTAATTCTGCTTGGGGCTTGGGTTTGGGGAATTTAATTTATCATTTAGACTGGAATGATTATGGGATTGATAGTCGACCAATTAGTTCAATATTATTTGGTGGGCCTAAAAATTGGTTCGGTGGTCACGGTTGGCAAGTTTCAGGAGTAGAAGATGGAGAGAACTGGGATGAAATTGTTAATGCATATTATAATCTTTTGGTAAAAAATCCAGATCCTAATAAGCCAAAGGTCGTTTATAGTAAAACTCGTAAAGGAAGAGGCTATCATAAATATGATTTTTATAGCCACGGCTCGCCCCATAAAAGGAATTCCAGTCTTTTTTGGAAAACAAAAGAGGACTTTGCAAAAAAGTATGATGTGACTTTTGAAAGTTTTGGCGAACCTGAAGGTGAAAGTAGAGATGATCATGTAAAGCAAGCGGTTTCAATGTTTAAAACAGTTTTTTCAGTTATGGATAATAATATTGATCTTGTTAATTATTTATCTGATCGNTTAATAAGCTTGGGTAATTCTATTCCTAAGCAAATTAGAGAATGTACTGTAAATACTGAAAAAGAATCCAAGTATCAAAAATTATTTAATATAGATCATCTTCCGGATGATCTATTTATTTCGCCAGGAACAAAAGCCCCTAACAGGATGGGNTTTTCTAAATATGCAAGTTATATAAATACGCTCACTGAACAAAAATATGGCAGACCTTTGATTTTAGCAATGAGCGCGGATTTATCAGACTCAACAAACATTTCTGGTTTTTCTAAAGGNTATGGTGGAGCAAGGGATAAAGGTTTCTATGAAAAAAAATCTAATACAAAAAGCCCTCTTTTTCCACAAGGGATTACTGAGTTTACGAATGCAGGAATGATGGCAGGAGCTTCTACCGTTAATTTTAGTGTAAAACCTTACGAACATTTTTCTGGTTTTTATGGTGCAGTAAGCACCTATGGATCTTTCAGTTATTTGAAATACGGCCCCTTAAGGCTTTTTAGCCAATTAGCTCAAGATTCTGAATTGAAGGTAGGGAAAATAATCTGGGTTGTTGGCCATTCTGGACCTGAAACTGCAGAAGATAGTAGAACCCATTATGGAATCTTTGCGCCAGGCGTGACTCAACTTTTTCCAAATGGCTCAATTATCAATATTCATCCTTGGGAATATAACGAAGTTGCACCGTCCTTTACAGCTGCTTTAAAAACAGATGTGCCAATTATTGCGATCCATTTAACAAGGCCATCAATTGTAATCCCTGATCGAGAAAAATTAGGGATTGCTAATCATAAAGATTCAGCAAAGGGCGCATACATAATCAAAAACTATGATAAGAAAAAGCCCAGGAAAGGTATTNTAATTATTAGAGGCACAGCCCCAACCAATTCTTTAATGCAAATACTACCGTCATTAAACAACAAGGGGCCAAACATTAAAATAATTGCTGCTATAAGCATGGAGTTATTTAAAGCTCAAAATCAAAAGTATCAAGAATCAATAATCTCTTCGACCGAATGGAATGATTGCATGATTATTACAAATACATCATTAAAAGGTATGGGGAGTTGGATAAAGAATCGCATCGTCGCCAAATATTCACTGTCTCCTGATTTTGATAACCGTTGGCGTACCGGTGGAAGTGTTGATCAGATTATTACTGAATCAAGGTTAGACTCGCTAAGTATTTTGAATGCAGTTAAACGTTTTTCTGATGAAAGAGACAAAAGATTAGGGCTAATTAAAAAAGATATCCCAAATTATTAGCTAGATATTATAATATTTTACTTCTAGAATCTTTTTGTTAGAGGTTTCAGACTGTATTTTTTGTGTTAAAAATAGGATGATTTATATAGATTTTACGCTATGACAGAGATCCATATCACAGATCCAACACCTTTTGATGATGATATAATTTTAGAACAATCCCTCAGGCCTTCTAAATTTGATGAATTTATTGGCCAAAACGAGCTTGTTGATAATTTAAAATTATATATTGAAGCGGCTAACAAAAGAGGTGAATCTTTAGATCATGTATTGCTGTTTGGACCTCCAGGGTTAGGAAAAACTACATTAGCTAATATTATTGCTAAGGAACTAGATGTTAACATAAAACATGCATCAGGTCCTGTTGTTGAGAAAGCTGGAGACCTTGCAGGAATGATAACCAACTTAGAACATAGAGATGTATTTTTTATTGATGAAATACATCGTCTTAATAGTATAGTAGAAGAATATTTATATTCAGCAATGGAAGATTTTACGATTGATATTATCATAGATAAAGGGCCTAGTGCGCGTAGTGTTCAATTGAATATCGAGCCATTTACTTTGATCGGTGCGACAACTCGATTAGGGAATTTAACATCTCCCCTTCGTGATAGATTTGGAGTGGTTTTGCGGGTTGATTACTATAATTCTGAAGATTTATTTCATATTATAAATAGATCTGCTAGTATTTTAGGGGTTGAAATAAATGATGATGGGGCAATGGAGTTGGCCAGGCGTAGTCGGGGAACTCCAAGAATAGCAAATCGCATATTAAGGCGTTCAAGGGATTTTGCTCAAATAAAAGCCTCTGGAAAGATTGATTTAGAATTGGCTGAATATGCTTTACAAAAATTAGGGATTGACAAAATCGGTTTGGATCTTATGGATCGAAAAATTCTTGAAATTATAATAGATAAGTTTTCTGGAGGACCAGTTGGTTTAAAATCATTATCTGTTGCAATAGGCGAAGATATATCAACGATTGAAGAAGTATATGAACCTTTTTTGATAAAAGAAGGTTTAATTATGCGAACTCCTAGAGGGAGAGTCGCTCAAAGAAAAGCATATAAATTATTAGGAATAAACAATACCAAAGACCAACAGGGGTTATTTAAATGATAGATAAGAAAAAAAAATACAAGCTGGGAGATTTTAATTACAGTCTCCCGAAAAAATTCATTGCTCAACATCCAGAGGCCAGGCGTGATTATGCTAAATTGATGGTTGTGCACAAGGATAGTGGAGAAATTGAGCATAGAAAATTTTATAATATTGTCGATTACATGCGGAAAAATGACTTGCTGGTTGTAAACAATACTAAAGTTTTCCCAGCGCGCCTATTTGCGACCAAAGATCGAACGGATGCAAAAGTTGAAGTTTTTCTTTTGAGAGAGTTATCTGAGAATCTTTGGGAGGTTATGGTTCGTCCAGCTAGAAAAGTTCGGATTGGTAACAAATTAGTATTTACAAAAGATTTAATGTGTGATGTCATAGACAATACCGTATCTGGTGGAAGGGTCGTACGCTTTGAATATGAAAAAGGTGATTTCCATGAAATTATTGATAAAATAGGTACATCTCCATTACCTCCTTATATTAGTAGAGAAGCGGATAAAAATGATAAAAAAAGATACCAAACAGTTTATGCTTCATCGAAAGGTGCAGTTGCGGCTCCAACAGCAGGTTTACATTTTACAGATGGTTTAATTAGTAAATTAAAAAACAAAGGTGTAAAAATTGAGACNGTTACATTACATATTGGTCTTGGAACATTTAGACCAGTTCAAGTAGAAGATCTAAATCGGCACCAAATGGATTCAGAATACTTTGAGGTNTCAACCGATACATCAATGGCAATTAATCAGGCGCGTAAAAGACATAGAAAAATTATAGCAGTAGGGACTTCAACAGTTAGGGCTTTAGAGACCATAGCAATTTCTGGATTTCAAGTTACTCCAAAAAGGGGGTGGACAGATAAATTTATTTATCCTCCATATGAGTATAAAATGGTAGATAGAGTAATCACTAATTTTCACAGCCCACAATCAACTCTGCTTATGATGGTGAGTGCTTTTGCTGGAAGGAAACTAATTAAAAAGGCATATCTTGAAGCGAAAAAACATGATTATCGATTTTTGAGCTACGGAGATGCAATGATAATTATATAGATTTACTGTTTTGAACGTATCAGCAATTATAATGGCAGCTGGTTCAGGAAGCCGTTTTGGTGAAAAAAAGCAGTTTAAATTGCTTAAAGGAATAGCGCTTTATTTTTATTCATTAAATAAATTTTTGCTTTGTAAAGACATTAATGAAATTATACTTGTAGTCCCAGAAAATAGAGTAGCTAATATAAAAAAAGAAGTCGCAAATATAAAAAAGACAAAAAGAGTATTAGTTGTTAGTGGCGGTTATAGAAGGCAAGACTCAGTTAAGAATGGATTATTATTTGTAAGTAGCAGATCACAATTAGTTTGTATTCACGATGGAGCAAGGCCATTCGTTTCGCAAAAGCTTATTAAACAGTCTATAATTGCTTGTTCAAAAAATGATGGAGCAATTGTTGCTAATCCAAATTTTGACACATTAAAAATTTGCGAAAAAGGTTATGTTAAAAAAACGGTAGATAGAAGCAATGTATGGATGGCTCAAACTCCACAAGTTTTTTGGAAGATTAAATTATTGGATGCAATCTCTATTTCAGAAAAAAAGAATATGGAAGTAACGGACGAATCCTCAATGATGGAGTCCCTTGGTTATAAAGTCTCTGTTGTCAGAGGTGATTATAATAATTTTAAAATAACTTCTCGAGACGATTGGGAAAGAGCTGCAAATATAATAACATGATTCGAACCGGGATAGGATATGATACTCATAAATTAGTTAAAGGAAACAACCTTGTTGTTGGAGGTGTTTCAATTCCTTCTAATTATAAATCACTCGGTCACTCAGATGGAGATAGTCTAATCCATGCTGTAATTGATTCAATTTTAGGGGCTGCAAACCTTGGTGATATAGGAGAACATTTCCCAAGTGATGATAAAACTTTGAAAGGGTCTCCAAGTAGTTACTTTTTAAAAGAGATTATTGAAAAATTGGGAAAGAATAATTATCATATTGTTAATATAGATAGCACTATTATCCTGCAAAAACCAATGGTAGGACCACATATCATTGAGATAAAAAAAAATTTATCCACATTGATGGGTATTAATGAAAATCAAGTGTCAGTCAAGGCTACAACAACTGATGGCCTTGGATTTGTTGGGACCTCAGAAGGATGGTCTGCTCTTGCTATTTCCACTATAACTAAAACGTATTAAATGGATAGAGTTTTATTAAAATCTTTTTCTAAGGTTAATATTGGATTAAAAGTTTTTAATAAAAGAGCAGATGGTTATCATAATATCCATACTATTTTTCAAGAAATTGATTTTTATGATAACATTATATTAAAAAAAAGAAATTCTGGATGTTCTTTTACTTCCAATGTTGATTGGCTTAGTAATAATGAATCAAATTTATGTGTGAAAGCTTGGCAATGTCTTGTTGATAGGTTTGGTATTGCAGGTATAAATATTGAACTTCAAAAAAATATTCCTCCAGGTAGCGGTTTGGGTGGGGGATCTTCTAATGCCGCTTGTATTCTGAAAGGGTTAATTCAACTTTATAATTTAAATATTTCGTTAAATGATTTGCTTAAAATTGGATCTTCAATAGGAGCAGATGTTCCATTTTTTATCAATGGTGGATGTCAAATAGGTAGCGGCATTGGTGACCAACTAGTTAAAGTAGATCATAAAATTAAAAATACATTTTTATTGGTAATGCCTGAAATTCATATTGGTACAAAAACAACATTTAAAAATTTTAAAAAAATTTTGGACTACAATAAAGAAAAAGTTAACTTCGCCGACTTTATTAAAAAGGATAAATTTCTTTTTAAGTTTTTTGAGAATGATTTTGAAACAATTATTGTTCCAGCATATCCAGAAATTGGACAAATTAAGAAAAAGCTTCTAAATCACGGAGCTGTTTTTTCCAGTTTGTCGGGTACGGGCTCGACTGTGTATGGGGTATTTGATGATGAAGCAAAAGCTATTTCTGCTGAGTCTTTATTTAAGGTTGATTATAAAACCTGTATTGCCCACCCAGTCAAAATTGTGTGAAAATAAAATAATTGGGGCGTAGTATAATGGTAGTACACCTGGTTTTGGTCCAGGCAGTTGGGGTTCGAATCCCTGCGCCCCAGCAAATAAAAATAAAGCATTGAAAAATAACANATTAAAAATTTTTAGTGGTCGTAGTAACCCAAGTCTTGCAAAAAATATTGCANATACTTTAAATCAAGAATTGGGTAAGGTTTCTATTCGAACTTTTGCAGATGGTGAAATTTGGGTAAAGTATGAAGAAAANATTAGAGGCTGTGATGTNTTTATTATACAATCAACAAATGGTCCATCTGAAAATATAATGGAATTAGCATTGATGATTGATGCTGCTGTTCGCGCATCAGCAGATACTGTTACTGTTGTTATNCCTTATTTTGGCTANGGAAGGCAAGACAGAAAAGATCAGCCAAGGGTTCCAATTTCTTCTAGGGTAATTGTAGATATTCTTACNGCTATGGGAACGGATAGGATTATTACTTTAGATCTTCATTCTACTCAAATACAAGGTTTNGCAAAAATCCCTTTTGATAATTTATACAGTAGGTCCGTTATTTTAAGTGNAATCCAAGATGAAGGATTNAACCCTAATTCTTCAGTTGTACTTGCACCAGACATAGGCTCGGCGAAAATGAGTCAAGGTTACGCTAAAAATTTAGGCATGCANTTTGCACTAATTGATAAAAGAAGATTTGCTCCAAATCAANCTGAAATAAATCATTTAATCGGCGATTTGAAGAATATGGATGNTTTGATCATTGATGACATGATTGATACTGCAGGTACATTAGTTAATGCAGCCAATGCGGCACTTGAACAAGGTGCAAAATCTGTTACAGCTATTGCTACTCATGGTGTTTTATCAGATCCAGCAATAGATCGTATTAAAAAATCAGATATAANTAAANTAATTATTACAGATACAATTTCCATCCCAAAACATAAATTAATTGATAAATTAAAAATTATGTCAGTCTCTGGCATTTTTGGTCAAGCAGTTGATAGGGTTCATAATGGTGAATCTGTTAGTGCTTTATTTGAATATTAGAAAGGAGAAGAGTAATGGCATCATCCTATTATAAGTTAGATATATCTAGTAGAAATCAAACAGGANCTAAGGAATCTAAAATAGCAAGAAAGAAAGGACTTGTTCCCGGGGTATTATATTATTCTGGGGAAGANGCTATNAGTATTTCAATTGAAAAATCGATTTTACTGCGAGCGATGAATTCAGGGCAAAGAATTTTCGAGATAAACCAAGATGGTGAAAGNCAATATACTATGTTAAAACAGGTTCAATATCACCCAGTCACAGATGAAGTGATTCATATTGATTTAATGCGTGTTCGCCGATCTGAAAAAATGACAATTTCGGTTCCTATTGTTCTTGTTGGGGACGCCATTGGTGTAAAAGAGGGGGGTGTTTTGTCCCAATCCTTAACACAAGTCGAAATTAGTTGTTATCCTACAGATGTACCAGAGCATATAGATCTAAAAATTGATGATTTGGAGATTAANGCTGCATTAAGTGTTGGTGACATAGATACTGGATCTGAAGACATTGAATTAATTTCAGACGCTAGTTTAAATATTGTATCAATTACGACACCGGTATCTGAAGAAGTGGTTGATGAAGAAGTGGAAGAAGATGAGGATTCAGATGGTAAAGATAGTTCTGATGAAAAAGTTGATGAGTCATCCGAAGAGAGATCTGATGACAAAACCGAAAATTAATGATAGCTTTTATTGGATTAGGAAATGTTGGCGATCAATATAAATGGACAAAGCATAATGCTGGATTTTGGGTGATTGATGAGTTTGCTAGAAGAAAAAAACTTACATTCAATCCAGCTAAATCTGAATATGTTTTTGCAAAACATAAATCAAAACAAATTCTCTTAATGAAGCCGACTACGGGCATGAATCAAAGTGGAATTGCTGTCAAATCTATTATTGGGGAATACGATTTGTTAATCCCAGACATATATGTTTTAACTGATGATGTTGATCTTCCACTTGGGTCGATAAGAATTCGACCGAAAGGTGGTGATGGTTGCCATAGAGGCCTTGAAAATATTATTTACAACCTTCAGTCAAGCGCCTTTCCAAGAATAAGGTTAGGCATTGCAGGTAGCGATTATAAAAGGCCATCAGAAAAATACGTTATGAAACCCTTTAATGATGAAATGAGCTTAGATGCAAAAATAATGGTTAACCGAGCAGCCGACGCAATGCAAAGTATAATTACTAGAGGGCTCAATAGAACTATGAATCAATTTAATGCCTAATTAAGGATAAGGATTTTTAATGAACAATAATATTTTACTTGTTTTAAGTGCTGGAGCAACTGCTCTGTTGTTTTCATTTTGGAAAACGAAATGGATTCACTCTCAAGAACAAGGAACCCAAAAAATGAAGATAATAGGAAAGAATATTGCTGAGGGAGCAATGGCTTTTTTGAGAGCAGAGTACCGGGTTCTTAGTGTTTTTGTAATATTGGTTGCTACATTACTTGGAATTGCAAATTACAACAGTAACGATTCTAGTGCATATATAGCACTTTCTTTTTTAGTAGGAGCATTAGCATCTGGTCTAGCAGGATTTTTAGGTATGAAAGTTGCAACAAAATCTAATAACCGTACAACTAATGCCGCACGTCAAAATTTAGAATCTGCTTTAAAGATTGCGTTTAGTGGAGGTTCCGTAATGGGGATGAGTGTTGTTGGCTTAGGTGTTTTGGGTCTTGGATCTCTATTCATGTTGTATACTAATATATATGGAAGTGATTCCACAAATATAAAAATGGTATTGAATATTTTATCAGGTTTTTCCTTGGGCGCTTCTTCGATCGCTTTGTTCGCTAGAGTGGGTGGAGGTATTTATACAAAAGCAGCGGATGTAGGTGCTGATTTAGTAGGGAAGGTTGAGGCTGGAATTCCTGAAGATCACCCTTTAAATCCTGCTACTATAGCAGATAATGTTGGAGACAATGTAGGCGATGTAGCTGGAATGGGTGCTGATCTATTTGAATCTTATGTCGGTTCAATAATTGGCTCAATGGTTCTTGGCTCAAGTATACTTGTTATGGGACAGTATGATGTGAATTTCATTATACTGCCACTTATGATTGCTGCTTCAGGAGTCGTAGTTTCTATTATTGGAACTTTTATGGTTTCGGTTAAAGAAGGTGGGGATCCTCAAAAAGCATTAAACCGTGGTGAGTTTGGTAGCGCAGCTATTATGGTTGCAGTGATTTATCTTTTAATCCAAACATATCTTCCAGACACATTTGTTCAAAATCAAGAAATATTCACTAGGAATGGTGTTTTTTTTGCAACGGTAATTGGTCTTTTAGCCGGTTTAGGAATTGGTTTAATTACAGAACACTATACGGGGACAGGTACCGGACCAGTTAATTCTATTGCTAAACAATCTATGACTGGAGCAGCAACTAATATTATAGCTGGCTTAGGAGTTGGTATGCAATCTACAGCTTTACCTATCTTGATTATTTCATCTAGTATTATCGGAGCTTATTATTTTTCGGGTCTTTATGGAATCGCAATGGCGGCACTAGGGATGTTGGCTAACACAGGGATACAATTAGCTGTCGACGCATACGGACCAATTTCAGATAATGCTGGTGGAATTGCTGAAATGGCAGAGTTACCAAAAGAGGTGAGAGAAAGAACAGATAAACTTGATGCTGTGGGGAATACTACTGCTGCAATAGGGAAAGGATTTGCTATTGGATCTGCAGCCCTTACAGCTCTTGCTTTGTTTGCTGCTTTTATGGTTCAGAGTGGAATTAAAAGTATAAATATAGCTGATCCTTGGGTAATGGCAGGTTTGTTTGTGGGCGGGATGCTACCTTTTTTATTTTCATCAATGGCTATGGGTGCTGTTGGAAGAGCCGCCATGTCAATGATTGAAGAAGTAAGAAGGCAGTTTAGAGATATTCCGGAATTAAAAAAAGCATTAGAATTAATGAATTTAAAAAATGAAAGTGAATGGAGCGATACTGATAAAGCAACATACGAAGAAGCTTTATCAAAAGCAGAACATGGACGTTGTGTAGAAATTTCAACACAATCTGCAATTAAAGAGATGATTTTACCAGGCTTACTTGCTGTTTCTTCTCCTGTCTTAGTTGGTTTTGTTTTCGGTCCTGAAACTTTAGGTGGTTTATTAGCAGGTGTAACAGTTTCCGGTGTCTTGATGGCAATTTTTCAGTCTAATTCTGGTGGTGCTTGGGATAATGCAAAAAAAATGATTGAAGAGGGAGTGACCTTTGATGGAGTGCAGATAGGAAAAGGATCAGAAGCTCATAAAGCATCAGTAGTNGGAGATACAGTTGGTGATCCATTTAAAGATACCTCAGGGCCTTCATTAAATATTTTAATTAAATTGATGTCAGTGGTCTCATTGGTCATTGCACCTCTTATTGCATAAAAGATAAGGAGTTAAAATGCGTTATTACGAAACAATTTATATAGTTGATCCAAATTTAGAGAATACTATATTGGAAAAAACAATGATTGAAATAGGTCAGGAACTTGAAAAAACAAAAGCTAAAATAATTAATCATAGAGATTGGGGGAAAAAAAGATTAGCATATCAGGTGGATAACCAAAAATATGGTTCTTTCATTCTTTTACAATTTGAAATCGAAGAATTAAGTAAAATNAACGATTTTGATTCATGGTTAAAATTAAACAGCTTAGTTTTNAGGCATATGACAGTTTCTTTAGACAAAAAACCTGATAAATATATTGAAAAAACATCTGTCAGCGAGGTCGTAGAGGGCAATGATGCTCAATCGCCTTCAGATAAAAATGATAAAAAAATTGATGNTGAGAAATCTTTAGATCCTGAGACAACTGAAACAAATAAGGAGGAATAAAAATGGCTTTTCAAAATAAAAGAAAATTCTGCTATTTTAAAGAAAATGGAATTGTAGATATTGATTATAAAGATGTAAAACTTCTTCGACGCTTTGTAAATGATCAGGGTAAAATCATGCCCAGAAGGATTACAGGAACGAGTGCCAAGATGCATCGAAAGTTAGTNCGCGCAATTAAGCGTTCTAGGTCAATTGCACTTATGCCTTATGTTGAAAATAACTTGGAGTAAGAGGGGTAATTATGAAAATTATATTAATATCTGATTATGAAGGGCTTGGAAAAGCAGGTGAATTAATTGATGTAAAGCCTGGATTTGCTAGGAATAAACTTCTTCCTAATGGGTTCGCTTTAAGAGCCTCAAAGAAAAACATTGCCCTTATTGAAGAGAAGAAAAAACTTCTTGAAACTAGTAAAATGAGGGAAGATGCTTCATTGCAAGAACTTTTAAAACAACTTTCAAAAACTGAAATTACAATNGAAGCGCAAGTAGGTGAAGAGGATAAAATGTTTGGGTCTATNACNTCAAATGATATACACAAAGCTTTAGAAGAAAAAGGTATTGCGATTGATCGAANCTCTATATTACTTGAATCTCCTTTAAAATCTTTGGGGATTTTTCACATAAAAATTCGATTGTCAAAAGATCATGAATGTGATATTAAAGTTTATGTAATTAAATCCTAATTCTTTTGTAAAAAATAATGTTTGCTGAAGTTGCCTTCCCTATTCGCAGTTTCCAAACGTTTACGTATTCTATATCAGTTCAACATATTTCNTCAATAGCAGTAGGAACTCGTGTATCTGTCCCTTTTAGAAATAAAATTATTCAAGGGATAGTTGTAAAGATTAAAAAAAATAATTCGTACTCAGGTATAATTAAAAGAATTATTGAGCCTGTTGACAAGGTTCAAGTTATCACTCCGCCGTTATGGGAATTGATAAATTGGGTAAGCAAATATTACATGACTCCAATTGGGAAGGTGGCAAACTCGGTAGTNCCAAAATCACTCTCCAGTAATTATAAACCACAATTAGAAAAATACGTAAAGGCTAAAAAAAAAGTTAATTTAGAAAAAGTTAGTAAATTAAAAAATACAGCGCCTAAACAATATTTAATATTTAATATTATTAGTGAAAAAAATATAATCCATAAGGTTTCTTCTTTCAAAAAAATAGTAAGNAATCCTTTACAAATTTGTATTTCTCTAGAAGATAAGGGGTTAATAGAANTAACTGAAANAACAAAACTTCCAGATTTTAATCAATCCGTTTTTGAACCTGTTTTTAAGGATATTGTTTTTAATAAAGATCAAAAATTAGTAATCGACAAGATAATCATTTCTTTAAAAAAACATAACTTTAATTCCTTTTTGCTTCATGGTGTGACGGGTAGTGGGAAAACAGAAATTTATATCGAGGCTGTGCGATATTGTTTAAGTCAAAAAAGAAACGCTATTATTTTATTACCTGAAATATCTCTTACTCCCCAAATTGCTGGTCGNTTTCGTGCTGTTTTTGGAGATATAGTTGCGATTTGGCATTCAAAGCTAAAAGCACTACAGCGATCNTGGACTTGGGGGAAAATATGTATTGGAGATTTTAAAATTGTAATTGGTGCTCGNAGTGCAATTTTTTCGCCATTNAAAAATGTTGGCCTTATAATTGTTGATGAAGAGCANGAGTCTTCATTTTATCAAGATGNAAAAGAACCNAGGTANCATGCTAGAGATGTGGCATTAATGAGAGGCTCGTTTGAAAAAAGTACGGTTATTGTCGCCAGTGCTACTCCTAGTTTAGAAAGTTTTTATAATTTTCAACAAAAAAAAATAGAATATTTAAGATTGCCTAAACGTTTTGGTAATGCAAAATATCCAGAAGTGCATATTGTTGATATGTTATCAAATCAAGAAGAGACGGGTAAGTTTGATCAGGTTATTTCAGGCTTATTGCAAGATAAAATTGAGGAAAAGCTNAAAAAGAATGAACAAATAATTTTAATTCAAAACCGTAGAGGTTTTTCTCCGATAGTAAAATGCAAAGATTGTGGCGCTCAAGTTATGTGTAATCAATGTAAAATAGCACTCACATATCATAAGAATAAAAATAAATTAGTTTGTCATTTCTGTTCTTTTTTTATCATGAATGATATGCTTATTTGCCAAGANTGTAGTAACTCTAATTTAATTTATTCTGGTACAGGGACTCAAAAAGTTGAACAGCTTATAAAGGAGACTTTCCCAAAATCTANAATATGTAGACTAGATATGGATACTTCCAAATCTAATCTAGGTCTTACATCCATATTGAAATCTTTTAGNAATCAAGAGTTTGATATTCTTATTGGTACTCAAATGGTGGCTAAAGGGTTAGATTTTCCAAATGCAACATTAGTAGGAATAATTAATNCGGATTTAGGACTTTATTTGCCGGATTTTCGAGCTACAGAAAAAGTGTTTCAATTAATTTATCAAGCTTCTGGTCGGTCAGGAAGAAGTGCCAAAAAAGGAGAGGTCGTAATTCAAACATATTCACCAAATAGTGCAGTTATTAAAAATGCAAAGGATNTNAATATAGCAAAGTTTTACGAGNTTGCACTGCTTGAGAGGGAAGAATTAAATTATCCTCCNTTTAGTTGGTTAGCTAAAGTTGAGTTTGTTGGGCCAAACCGATTAAGGCTTTCTTCTTTAATAGAAAAATTTAAACGTAACTTAAAAGGTGTTTATACTGGTCTTGATATCCTAGGGCCAGCCCCTTGTTTTNTAGAAAAATTAAAAAANAACTATAGATTTCAATTAGTTTTTAAATCTAAAAAATATTTTGATCCAAACGGAATTTATCTTCATAATTTNATTGAAAAGAATTTTAAAAACTGCAACAATAAAAAACTGCTTGGCCAAAATAAAATTAATATTTATTTTGACCCAATCAGTCTTATTTAAACATTTATTGCTTAAATGCGGAATTTAATTTTTCCTTTAGCTATCTTTTTCATTATTCAATCAAANNTGCATGGGAATGAAAATGCGTTCACTTCTCCTTCTTGTTTTAGTATGGGGGGAGCAGGTTCATTACTCTTATCTGCTAATGCACAAATTAAAAATCCAGCTGTTCTAAATAAATCTAGAAGCATTACAACTTCTATTGTNAAGTATCCAGCTTTGATTAGTAGTCANAGTTTGGATTTAAATTTNCCATTAGATAACTTTGTTTTTTCATCGTCTTTTAAACATATATCATATGGAGTTTTTAAAGGTTATAATGAAAATGGAGNAGATATTGGTTCTTATAGATCAAATGAAACCTGGGTGGATGGGTATTTATCAAAAGAAATGAATTCTTATCCAATTTTGCTTGGATCTAGCATAAGCTTGAAATCAGCAAACTTTAGTTCATTAAATATTAAAACTNTTTTAACATCAATTGGTACGATTGGGTATTTTAAAAATAAAAATAATGCAGTTGGTTTATCTATTAATCAAATTGGTTTAAAATTAACTGATCAGAAGCTATCATATATCAGCCCAAATTTTATTTTAGGTGGTTCAAAAAAGCTTAATTATTTACCAGCTATAATTTATTTTGATTTTTTNATNGAAAAAAAACAGAATACAGAAATTTTTATGGGAGTATGTTTTTCTTTAAATAAAACCATGAAAATTTTAGTTGGTTCATCAAATAGAAAAATTGACCAAAACACTTCACAGAATTTATTTCGATCTTTGCTAGGAGCCACTGGCTTCGGGTTTGAGTATGATTTCAATCAAGTATTAGTCCAGTATGGATTTTATTATTACGGCACTGGAATAAGAGTTGATGGATTAAGTATAGGAATAAGATTTTGAGACTTTTTCTAGTCTTAATTATATTTTTTATATCATATGGGATGGCGAAAAACAATTATCCTATTGTTTTTATCCACGGATTCATGGGTTGGGGACCTGAAGAAATGGGGAATTATTCCTATTGGGGTGGGAAAAATAATTATATAAAAGACCTAGAAGAAGAAGGGCATCAAATATTTGCAGTTTCGGTAGGTCCAATTTCTTCCAATTGGGATAGGGCTGTTGAGGTTTTTTATCAAATTAAAGGAGGTCAAGTTGATTATGGATCTAGTCATTCAGAAAAAAATAAAATAATTCGTATGCCCAAGGGGAAAAGCTATGTTGGTTTTTATCCTCAGTGGAGTAATGAAAACCCCGTTCATTTAATTGGACATTCCATGGGTGGGCAAACTGCGAGAATGTTACATTATTTATTAACACAAGAGATTAATCAAAATAATAGCGAAAAAGAAGAGTCCGCCTTATTAGGTCAATCATATTCAGGATGGATTAAAAGTATTACAACTATATCAACTCCTCATGATGGAACTACTTTATCTCATATTATTACTAGTACAATTCCATACGTTCAATATTTTGCTGGAATAGCAGGGCTTTTTGGTAATAATTACTTTCATTTTGATCTGGAGCAATTTGGAATTAAAAAACAAAAAAATGAGACCTGGTTAAGTTTCATAACTGGATTAAAAGACAACTCTATAATGAATACAAAAAATTTTAGCGCATATGATTTAAGCCTTGTTGGGGCAAAAGATTTTAATGGATATTCACAAGCTTCTCCAGAGGTATATTATTTTTCATTTATTACGTCCACTACAAAAAAAGATCCAAAAACTAGTTTTCAGATTCCTTTTGAAGATACTCCGTTGCTAAATAAAGCCAGAGCAAAATTGATTGGTTCTAGATCAGGATATTGGGCTGATGGGACCCAAACAGATTCACTATGGTTTGAGAATGATGGCGTTGTTAACTCAGTATCAATGTTTGGTCCTACCACAGGAGTAAATGGTGCAGACCCCATTATTGAATACGATCCAAAAGATTTATTGATAACTGGGCAGTGGTATTGGACAAAAATTAACCAAATGGATCATTGGAGTGTTGTTGGTCATTTTGGATCTGAAGAAAAAAAATTAAGAGGATTTAATATAATAAAAAAACACATTAAATTATTAAAAACTCTTCAATAGGTAACTAATAAAGATTGTAGATTACAACTATGCAATATAACGAACTTCTTTTCGGGTTGTTTAATAATCTTAAAGCTCTCTATCAAAAAAATCTTAAATTCCCAAGTATCAGTTTTCAACAGATATTAGCTATTTCAACGATTGAAAATAGCGGTGTAGAAATGTCATATTTTTCAAAAAGATTAGGAATTGATAACAGTACTGCAACAAGACTAATTGATGGGCTTGAGAAAAAAAAATTGGTGGAAAGAAAACGTGATTCATCAGATAATAGAGTTATTAAAGTATTTCTTACAAAACGAGGACAAAAAATTAATAGCTCTATTGAATTTCAATTAGAAAAAATTAGTTATTCTATAGAAAAGCAGTTTGATGAAAGTTCCAAAGGGGAAATTATAGAATTTGGCGTTTCTTTAAATTGGGCCATTATAAAACATTTGAATCGATAGTTGTTAAGTTTAAACAAAACCTTTTCTAACGATGTGATTTCTTGGTATAATAAGAATAAAAGACCTTTATCATTTCGTATGACTAAAGATCCTTATAAGATTTGGTTGTCAGAGGTTATGTTGCAGCAAACAAAGGTGAAAACTGCTCTGCCATATTATGATAACTGGATAAAAAAATTTCCTACATTAAAATCTGTATCATTATCAAACTTGGATTCATTGCTTAAACTTTGGGAAGGGCTTGGGTATTATAAAAGGTGTAATAATTTTTATAAAGCCACTAAGCTTGTTGTCAGTGATTTTAACAGTGAAATCCCAAAAGAAAAAACTCAGTTTATGTCTTTGCCAGGTGTTGGGGATTATACAGCATCAGCAGTGTTATCAATTGCATTCAATAAGCCCTATCCTGTATTAGATGGGAATGTAAAAAGAGTGATGTCAAGAATAATTGGTATAAAAACATTGACAAAACATAATTTAAAAAGAATTAATAAGTTTTTAAATTTAGTAATATGTGAAAAAAACCCTGGGGATTTTAATCAAGGTTTGATGGAAATAGGTGCTTTGATTTGCAAACCTCACAATCCTGTTTGTATAAAATGTCCAATAAATAATTTCTGTTACGCCTCAAGAATGAAGCATCCAGAAGCATACCCAGTTAAAAAAAAATTCAAACCTCGGCCTCATTTTAATGTGGCAATTGCAATAATATGGAGAAAGGATAAATTCTATATCCAAAAAAGGAATGCTGATCAAATGCTAGGTGGATTATGGGAGTTCCCTGGAGGAATTGTTAACCAAGGACAAGATCCAGAGCTAGTTTTAAAACAAAAGGTTTATGAAGAATGCGGTGTGGAGACTAAAATTTTTAAAAAAATTGGTTTTGTTGATCATGCTTTTTCACACTTTACGATAAGACTTAATGGTTATTTTTGCACCGAAAAAAAATATTTTTTAAATGAAAATAAAAATAGAAAATGGATTTTAAAACAAAATATAAAGAATTACTCTTTCCCAAAGGCAAACCATAAGTTGTTTAAGCAATTGGAATTAAATAATTGGTATGCTTAAAACCTTTTTTTCTATAATAATTTGGCCTATTTGGTATGCTTTTTTCATTCCTTCTTTATTATTACTATTTATAGCTATTTTAATATTTCCAAAAAAGCTTCTCCACTATTTTGTTCGTCCAATATGTTGGATGTATTGTTTTTTTGCAGGGCAATGGTTAAGAAAGATTAATAATCCTCCTAAAAAAGATGGCGGGCCTTATTTATATATGTTTAATCATGTTTCTATGTTTGATCAGTTTATGATTGGTGCTTTTATACCTTATTACATTACAGCGGTAGCTGCTATTGAAATATTTAAATATCCAATTTTTGGTTTTATAATCAAAAAATACGGTGTCATTCCTATTATTAGACAAAAAATTAGAAAAGCAATAGGTAGTCTAAATCTTGCTGAAGAAGCGATAAAAAACGGGATTTCTTTTTTAATCTCCCCTGAAGGTACAAGGACTTCGAATGGTGAAATAGGATCTTTTAAAAAAGGGCCATTCCATCTGGCCAAAAATACAAATGCGACTATTGTCCCATTAGCTCTTAAAGGTGGGTTCAAAGCAAAAAAGAAAAGTGATTGGCGAGTTCAACCAGGAATATTGACGGTTGTATTTGGTGAACCAATTGAAAGTTCTCAGTTTGCAACACTTAGTGTTAAAGATCTTGGCGAGTTAGTTCGAAATAGAATATTTGAATTAAAAAAAGGGAGTCTATAAAAATGAAAAAACTAAAATACCTTATTTTGTGTAGCTTTTCTTATGGCAACACTCTAAGTGTGGAGCAATTATATGGAGATAGAATTGAACTTCTTGGCATCCCATTTAAAGACCCACTGGTTTTATGCCAGATTTTCATCGCGCTATTTTTGGTCATTGTATTTTTACAGTCAAGCATGGATAAAATTTTTGATCGGGCAAACAACTTAACTTTTTTTGAATCTCATTTTTCTAAAACATTTCTAAAATATTTTATTCCATATTTGTTAACTATAATCACAGTTTTTGAACTGGGTGGAGCAGCGACACTTATTTTTGGGATATATTATGCTTTTACAGCTAAAACAACTCTATGGATATTTTATGGTTTTGTAATTTTAGCAGTAACTATATTATTTTTACTTTTTGGTCAAAGACTAGCTAAAGATTATGTGGCGGCAGCTGATCTTGTTCCGTATTTTATGTTAATTATGCTTGGTATTATGAGTATGTACTGATTATTTTATTTATTGTAATTTTGGCTTAATTCATTTTTAATCTCAAAAAATTTAAATTTATATATGAAAAAAGAAAACTCTTCAACAACTATACTACTAACCATAAACATAGCCCTGGTGGTAATTGGTTTATTAATGATAAATAAGCGCATCTTAAATACAGATGAAGAATCAGATTCTCTAAAGCAGAAAATTAACCAAATTGAATCTCAACTTGATGTCTTAATTGATGATACAAAAAATGCAAAACAGCAGGTTGTTGTTGCTAATAAAGATTTTATTCAGCTAAGTAATTCTATGGCTGTAAATGATAAAATATTAAAGAAGCTAAATAACGAGATAAAAGGTGCTGTGAAAGAAATTAAAGAAGTTAAAGATTTAACTGAATTACAAAACCGGAAGCTTTACATTTCGGAATAAATTTTTATTTATAAATAGCTATTTATGGATTTGTGCCATTTTTCAACTTTGGATTTGTTTTTATCCTTAGGGGAAAAAATAATTTTTTCATTTAATCTAACCTTAGATGTTTGATCAAACTGATTAGAAAGGATTTTTAACACCCCGTAGGCTGTTTTATCTTTTAATTTTGTTAGTTGTATATTTTTTCTTGTTATATCTGCAATAAACTGTAAAAGAGATGGTCTAGCTGCTCCACCAGAAACTATTAAATCATTACTAACGTTAAATTTATTTTTTTTAAAAAAGCTTAAAATATCATATGTTAGGAAACCTATTGATTCCATGGCAGCTCTAATCGTTTGATTCATATCGTCATCTAAATCAATTAGTATATCTTCGAATCCAGTTTTCCAATATGGGGATGCAATTCCAGAAAAACCAGGAATGAAAATTCCATCTGTCTTAATGTTTTTTACTCGCTCATTCCAATTCATTAACTCATGATCAATATTGAATTTTTTTTCTAAATAATAAAATAAACTATTGCAAGAATTAATAGTCCCCTCAACCATAAACACTTTTTCTTTAGAGTTTGAAAATAGTATGCTGGATATGAGGCCTTTTATTATTTTAGGAGAAGGTCCTACATTTAGCTGTATGCTTGCTGATGTTCCATAATTTGCGGCTAGAATATTTTGTTGTAATCCATTATTACCTATAAAAGCTGCTTGTTGATCACCCATAACGACTTTCAATTCAATATTTGAATTGAATATAGTTCCATAGTTGTGCTTGATGGGTACGATTTGAGGCAAGCAAGATTCTGGGACTCCAAATAAATTCAATGCAAATTTTGACCATTTATTTTTATTAATATTAAATAATATGGTTCTGCATGCGATAGAGTTATCAATTCCGACATTATCAGTCATTGAGTGAGTTAAAAAAGAACTTAATGGTCCAAAAAAAAGTTTTTCATCTTTTATCAATTTTTTTATTTGAAGATTGTTATTTACAAAATGTAAAAATTTTGGTGCACCAAAATGAGGACTTAAAGGGGTGCCTGTTATTTGCCATAGTTTAGCTTTATGTTTCAAAGTATTTTTCATTGAACTTGAAGCGCGACTATCTTGCCAACTAATAGCAGGAGTAAAAGGTTGTTTTGTTTTTTTATCCCAAAACATAAATGTTGATCTTTGAATAGTTAATCCCGCACTTTTAATTGGAGTATTACCTGATTTAATAACCATTTCCCCAAAAAGGATTTCTATTGAGTTTAGAATTTCAATTGGATCAGATTCAAAATAAAATTTTTTTGGATTTTTTAATATGTGTTTAATCTTAGCATTGTGGATTATTTGCCCTTTAGAATTAAATAAAAAAGCTTTAGTAGAAGAGGTTCCTTGATCTATTACTATGTAGTTCATTAATTATATTGTTTTAATATTTGATATTATTTATAATTTTAAAAAATATATTAATAAATTACTTCAAAACATTTTCAACAGTTTAGTTTTTCCCTTTAAATTGTGATGATACTGAATGTAAAAAATTAAGTTATTTTAAAGGAGTACAAGAATGGCTTACATTATTTGTGAACCCTGTGTTGGGACATGTGATACCGCATGTGTAGAAGTCTGCCCTGTTGATTGCATCCATGGGCCAACCGATAAAGAAGGTGCTGGTGCTGAAGCAAAAGTAGATGGTTTTATTCCAAAAGATACTGACTCACTGTATATCGATCCTGAAGAATGTATTGATTGTGGTGCTTGTGAACCTGAGTGCCCTGTCGAAGCTATCTTTGAGGAAAGTGAAGTCCCGGATGAATGGAATAGCTACATAAAAGTTAATTATGATTGGTTTGGTAGAGAATACTCAGGATAAATTAAAATAAATAAAACATGGTGAAAAGCGGTTGTTTTTACAGCCGCTTTTTTATTAAAAATGAATAATAATCAAATTTTAGAGCTATTAAAAACCATAAAATATCCTGGTTTCAATAGAGACATAGTATCTTTTGGGATGATAAAGGATATAATTGTAAATGAAGATAATGTTCAAATATATCTAAATATTTCATCTCAAAATGAAGAAAAAAAACAATTAATAACTAAGGCTATTGAAAGTCTTATTTCACCAAAGGTTAAAAGTTTAAAAATCAACCTTAGTGAAGACAAATCTCCTCCAATTCAGACTCAAAATCAAAATATTGCAAAGAGTCTAGATAATATTAAAAACATTATCGCAATAGCTAGTGGGAAAGGTGGAGTTGGAAAATCAACTATAGCAGTTAACCTTGCTTGCGCATTAGCAAAAAATAAATTTAAGGTAGGCCTTTTAGATTTAGATATTTATGGACCTTCACTACCGATAGCATTGGATTTATTTGAGCAACCAAAAATGACTCCAGATAAAAAATTGATTCCTTTAGAAAAATATGGGATGCAAGTTATGAGTTTTGGATTCATTAGTGGTAATAAAACTCCTGTAATTTGGCGAGGTCCACTTGTTTCAAGGATGACAGAACAGTTTTTTATGGATGTTGAATGGGGGAGCTTAGATTTTTCTAAAGGAATCAATTTTT
>NZHK01000062.1 GCA_002691285.1 Fidelibacterota bacterium
AAAGACCTGCTACAGAAAAAGAACATTTAGCTCTAGGTAACTATAATGATTATCATATTTCTGAATCTTTAGAAAAACATCTGGAAAAAAATAAAGAAGATTTGTTCTTTTACGCGGTTGGATTTCGAAAGCCTCACCTTCCTTTTGTAGCTCCCAAGAAGTTTTGGGAATTATATAATCGTAGTGAAATACAAGTTTCAGATTATGATACCGCTCCAAAAGATGGGGATACTATCGTATATCAGTGGTCTGAGTTGGCAGCTTATAAAGGTTACTCTGAAAACTATTTCGATACAAATTACCGAAATAAGAAGGTTAAGAATAAAGATGCTAAAGAATTAATCCATGGCTATATGGCATCGATAAGCTTCATTGATAGCCTTGTAGGAAGAATAATTGGCAAGTTGGAAAAGTTAGATCTTGATGAAGACACAATCATAGTTCTTATGAGCGATCATGGATTTCATCTTGGAGACCAACAGATTTGGGGGAAACATTCCTCTTATGAAAAAAGTACACACACCCCTTTGATCATTGTAGACCCTTCTAACCCTAATAGCGGTCAGTGTATGAACTTTGTAGAATTGTTAGATATATATCCCACACTTATTGATTTGAACGGGATTGAAGAGAACCCTGCTTTGGATGGAAAAAGTTTAGCCATTTTTGTAAAGGAACCATCTCTTAAAAGTCCTAGAATGGCATTTAGCCAATATCAAACTTTTCAGAAAAATCATTCCTTCTCGAACTATATGGCCTATGCAGTATACACAAAGGATTTTAACTATATTGAGTGGCAAGATCTGGCGAATAATAGAAATGTGGTACAAAAAGAATTGTACCAGATGGATCAGGTTAGAGCAGAAATTACGAATTTAAGTGAACATCCAAGATATTCTATGCTGCAGCATGCTTTGTCTAGTAAAATTAAGAAAAACTTTAATCTTTAAGTCCTTAGTGCCTAGAACATGAAAAATAAACTAATTAAAAACTATTTTTTTTATTTAAAGAAAAGCCATTTTCTAATTTTGTCTTTGATTTTGAGTTTTTCGTGCAACTCGAGTAAAGGATCTCGCGAAAAGAAACCAAATATCATTTTGATGTTGGCTGATGATTTGGGATACAATGAACTAGGATCGTATGGTCAAAAAATTATTAGAACACCTAATTTAGATTCATTGGCCAAAGAAGGTATGATTTTTAAAAACTTTTATGCTGGAAACGCAGCATGCGCGCCCTCAAGAGCAGTTTTACTTACTGGGAAAAAATCTTCAAAGGTTTCTATTCGAGGAAATGCGGGTTTTTACGGCAATGATAGGTGGGAGGGTGCTGCGTTAGGTAAAGATGAATTCACTATGGGGAAAATGTTTCAGTATGCGGGGTATCAAACTGCATTTATAGGGAAGTGGCATTTAGATAAACCAGATGATGTAGACACTTGGGCGGTTGGTCATGGTTTTGATTTTGCAGTGCAAGAGCAATGGTCTGGCAGGTTTGGTGGTAGAACATTTTTGCCGAATAGATTATGGGTAAATGGTGATCAGGATTTCATCCCCTATGATTACAAAAACTATGAGTGTAAAGATCATTTAAGGACAAACATTGCATTTGATTTTCTTGATAAGAAAAGTTCAAAGGAACCATTTTTTTTATTCATGTCATATAGGGCTCCACATAGTTTTGAGGGACCCATTAGAGATACACTTGATTATAAAGAAAAAGATTGGCCAGATATTGAGAAAGCTCATGCTGCAAAAATCACATTACTAGATCGACAGATAGGTCGACTGATCAATAAGTTAAAGGAACTAGGTGAACTGGATAACACCTTGATTCTATTTACAAGTGATAACGGCCCGCATTTTGATAATGGTGGTCACGAATTAGAGTTTTTCAATAGTAATGGAAATTTGAAAGGGGGCAAAAGAGATTTATATGAGGGAGGAATACGAGTCCCGCTTATTGCTTACTGGAAAAATAAAATAAAGTCTAACCGTAAAACCTATCATATTTCAGGGTTCCAAGATATTATGTCTACCTTCGCTGAAATAATTGGATATAAAACTCCAAAAGGTCTAGATGGGATTTCATTTTTACCCACACTTATATCAAAAGAGCAGTCAAAGCATGATTATTTAAATTGGGAATTCCAGCTCAGTGGATGGTTTCAGAATTTGTCTAATGGAGGGTTTAGACAATCAGTTAGATTTGATCATTGGAAAGCAGTGAGATATAACCTCAATTCTGATATTGAGCTTTACGATTTAAATGAGGATGAAGGTGAAACAAATAATCAAGCACATTTGTACCCTGAAATCATAAAAAAATCTAAGGATGTTTTTGAAAATTCTAGATCAGAACAATATGGATTTCCGTATGGAGGTGTGGTTCAAAATTATAAATCTATGGAACGATTTGTACAATAATTTTAGATATTTAATCGTGATAGTATTACTTATAATTGCAGTCTATTTTTATAAGTACACTACATCTAATAAAAGCTCTTCGTTTCAAAATTATCCAAATAATATGGTCTTAATTCCTGGAGGGAAATATCTTATGGGAAGTGAAAATCCCGATGCATATGCAGATGAAAAACCTGTTCATGAAGTCATAGTGGATTCCTTTTTGATGGATAAATATGAAATTACCAATCATCAGTTTCTTCAATTTGTAAATGCAACAGGGTATATAACTACTGCTGAAAAAAAAATTGATTGGAGTGATATTGCAAATCAATTACCCCCTAATACTCCAAAGCCATCAGATTCATTATTACAACCAGGATCATTAGTATTTAAAGCAGGAAAATATCCAATTCCTTTAAACGATGAATCAAGGTGGTGGGAATGGAAAAAAGGTGCATCCTGGAAACACCCGCTTGGTGGGAATAGTTCAATAAAAAAAATCATGGACCATCCTGTTGTTCACATTTCTTGGGATGATGCATTTGCATATGCTAAATGGGCAGGAAAAAGACTTCCAACAGAAGCTGAGTGGGAATGGGCAGCAAGAGGGAAAAAAAAGAATGCAATCTATCCCTGGGGCAATGAATTAATTCATAAAAAACCGTTAAAGGCAAACTTTTGGCAAGGTCATTTCCCATATGATAATACAGAACAGGATGGATATTATTTAACTGCTCCTGTTGGATCATTTCCTTCTAACGATTATGGTTTATTTGATATGGCAGGAAATGTTTGGGAGTGGTGTGCCGACTTTTATCTATTTAATAGTTATAGTATTGATAAAAGCAAAGGCACCTGTAAAAATCCTATAGGTCCAACAACTTCATATGATCCATCAGATCCATATGCAGAAAAGAAGGTGATGAGGGGAGGTTCATTTCTCTGTAATGATAGCTATTGTTCTGGATACCGAGTTTCTAGAAGAATGAGTTCTGCAAAAGATACTGGTTTGAACCATACAGGATTTAGATGTGTGAAGGATATTTAAATTAAGAAACTAGCAATATCTATTTATCTTTAAATAAAAGGTTTAAATGATCATGAAAAATATTGATGGTAAATTTATTTTTTAGTTTGAGGGTTATTATCTCTAATTCTTCTTTAGGGATACTGATTGTTTCTTTTTTCGGTAAAGTATTAAGAAGAAACGCTCTTGCTAGAAACTGATCTTCAGCTGATTTGATTTTTCTTTGGACTTTTTCTTGATTTAAAAGCCCTAAACGCATTCCTTCATTTGTTAAGAGTTTATCCCTTAAACACATATAAAATGAGCGAATAGGGTTATCTATAAATAATTTTGGATTTGAATTTCGAAGGTAGTTAAGTAAGTCGTTGGTTGTGAAGTTGCCATCCTTATAGCTAGCTAAGATGGTATTAGAATTCATCTTCAGATTTAAAATGTCTTTCATGATAAATTCTTTATCATTTGAATTGACCTGATTCATATTTCTTTTTTGGATAATTCTTCTAATTTGATTTAATGTATTTATTACAAGATCATCATTTATTGAAATATTACCGTCTAGTAAATCATTAACATAATTATTTGCAATAGTTTGTCTATTTTTTTTAATTATGTTTTCTTTTAAACGATATTTTGTGTTCTGATAGTCGCCTTCACTAATGATCATTTGTTTTTTTTCATCTTTTTTCAAAAGGATATGCCATCCATAACCAGATCTAATAGGTCCCATTACCGTGTCAAAGGGCATTGAAAAAGCAAAGTTTTCTATGTTTGGATCAAGAACATCGTAAGAGACCCACCCCAATGAGCCCTTTGATTTCTTCAAATTGCTACTTTGAAACAATTCTTCGGCAACTTGATCAAATATCTTTTCATTATTGCCAATAAATGTAGAGAGACTATCAAGTTTGTCTTTTTTGAGATGAAAGATATGTTTTAATAAAATTTCTGTGTTTTTCCAAATGAAGTGTTTCCTAATTAAACTATCTGGAACACTTATTTGATTTGACTTCATTATAGAATTATAAAGCTCCTCACGGAGTGCCTTCTCAGTTGCTAGTTGAATTCTATCCAAACCCATAGAATCAATTGACAATTTTTTGTATCTAGCTTCTTCAGCAAATAGTCTAGTTCGAATCAATTCATCTAATGTCCTTAATCTTTCAAATTCTGAATCTTTAATTGAGGTGTTAATCAATTTATTTGAATATGCAGAAACAAAATCATCATCAGTAATGATGCTATTCCCAACGGTTGCAATGACACTAAAGTCTTCTCCTTTTTCACAAGTATATATGAAAAGAGAGATTAATAAAAATCCAAAAAGACGTATATCATTCATGAGATAAAATTTTAGTTGAGATAGATAAAAAAAAAGGGGGAGTCAAACTCCCCCTTTTTAATTTTAACTGGTCCAATACTACTTCATAAGTAGCATTTTTCCTGTTAGGGATCTATTATCTGAAGTTACCTTATATAGGTATAATCCAGAAGGAACTTTTTGTCCATAAGCATTATTTGCATTCCACTGTAAAGCATGCCTTCCTGCATTTAACTCCCCATTCTGAAGGGTAATAATTTCATTACCCAAAATGTTGTATATCGTTACGTTAACCTTAGATGTATAATCTAAATCAAAACGTAAGGTTGTTACAGGATTAAATGGGTTAGGATAGTTGCCAAGTAGCGCAAATTCCTTTGGTGTGATAATTTCTGTATCAGAAGATAATTGATCACCTGCAGAAATCATCATGCCAACATTATCAAAATAAACTGCACCAGCATCTGCTTCAGGTCCCTGCCAAAGTTCGCAACCCACATTAATATTAACAGTTCCTTCAGGCACCATACCTGTAACCATTAACTCATGCCACATATCTGTAGTAGCTGATGCATCTACAACATTAGATGTGTATTTTGCTAATCCAGACCAGCTTGCATCAAAAAACTCAACGAATAGATACCCATTGTTGTTTCCGGATACTGCGTTACCGGCAGGAGTCATACCGTGACCATGCATGTGCATGTAGTTTCCTGCTTCTAAATTTAAGCCATCCATTGTAAAGCTCTGATATACAGGTGTCCACTCTGGATTCGCATCTGAGTTATCTGAACGTGGAGTAATTTGCAAACTGTGCATTCCATCAAAAGGATGCATGTCATTTACTTCCCAATTTGTTAACTCCGGTGGCCAGCTGCTCCAACTTGCTGGACCTTCTTCAAATCCACCATTTGCCAAATATCCACCAGGACCTGCCCATGGGTTATCCGGATTATTATCACCGAAAACAGTCTGCAGAACCACAGTTCCACTTGCATCCGTATCCAAATAGAATGTTTTATCTGTTCCAAAACCGGCTTCATTATCCATAGCGCCATTTTCTCCACCTTCATTTTCAATACCTGGGTAGTAAGCACCAAGTTTATAGGTAAATACGTTTCCATGCCCTGCAGGAAGCATAAGTTCGCCAGTGAATACTCCATCACCGTCAGAATCGGTAAGCCTAGGAACATCAGGCGAACAAGGAGCTGCACAGTCAGGACCCATACAATCACCCCATGTACACCAACAATTCAAGAACGAGCCGTTCATAATTAGTGTATCTGGATGAGCTTGAAAGTAATCACCCGTATTTACATTCATTGTGTTCATCATCCACATTGCATGAATTTCGACTGTTACATCATTTCCGAGTTCACCAATTGGAAGAATAACAGGCTGTTCAGCTGCTAAAACCAGATCTTCACCAGTAAATTCAAACACTCTGTTAGCTGCAGTTTCCCAGCCTCCATTATTAAAATTCTCATCTGGATTAGCTTTGAACTTCCATTCGTGCTGACTTCCTGGAGTCGCCATGATTGTTTTCGTGAGAGTGTAAAGGTTTGGATCTGTAAGATCTTCTTGGAAGACATCTCCTTCACCCCAACCATTCATTCCACCACGTAGTTCCATAAAATGAGTATTATTATCCCATCCTTGAGAAAGTAATGTAGTCATATCTGCCTGAAATGTCACACTAGCTTCTACTGGGTCACCACCACATGTGTAGCACGAGCTAAAACAGAAAGGAGGTGTCATGGAATCTTCTTCACCTACTACAATAGTACGGTCACCCCAGTTATCACCATCACCNCAACCTTCGTTTGTAAGGTTNCCTCCATCTTCATAACTATCACCATTTCCACCATTGTTAAATTTNTAGTAGTGNGAGCCTTCAGGAAGAACCATCTTNACACTGTAAATTGTTTCTTCACCTTCTATCAATGTCATTGGTACCCAGTTATCATGCCACTGTCCTCCACCTAAGAAAACACCTTCAGCAGCAACAGTTGTTTCTTCCATATCAACATGAAAAGTAACGTATGACTCCTCACAGGATATACACTCACCAAAACAAACAGGTGGGAGCATGGTATCTACATCAGGTACAACTAAGAATCTATCGCTGCCAAATCCTCCTGCGCCGCCGCAAGCTNGATCAGGAACGGACTCGTCGCTGCCCCATGAATTTCCATTAAGGAATTTGTAATATAATGTATCTCCAGCTTCAGCCTCAATATCAACAGCGTAAATACCATCCATATCGGGATCAAGTAGTTCTGTTGCTGCAGGATCCCATCCTTGGAAACTACCTGCTACATGAACACCATCACTTGAAACTTCTTGGTTGTTCATATCAACATGGAGTGTAATAGTACGGGGTAGGAAGGGGTTCGCTGGATTGTTATCTCCAAATACAGTTTCCAATGTCACAGTTCCGCTAGCATCAGTTGGAATGTAGTATGTTTTATCTGCTCCGAAACCTGCTTCATTATCCATGGAACCGTTTTCACCTAATATTTCTTCAACGCCAGGGTAGTATGCACCAAGTTTGTAAGTGAAGACATTTCCATGGCCCGCTGGTAGACTTAAGGTACCGGTATAGACACCATCTCCATCTCCATCAACCAAACGAGGTACGTCAGGAGATACTTTTTCAGCACAGGATGAGCCCATACAATTTCCCCATGTACACCAGCAATTTAAGAAAGAACCATTTATTACTAATGTATCAGGAGTAACTGGAAACGGCTCATTGTTGTTAGCGTTTAACGTTCCTTCTAGGAAAGTAGCGTGGATTTCTACAGTAACATCATTAGCAAGAGGTCCAACTGGAAGAATCGCAGGTACTTCAGGTTCTAGGACTATATCCTCTCCCCAAAAATAAAATGTTCTATTTGCTGCAGTTTCCCAACCATTATTATTAAAATTTTCATCAGGATTTGCTTTAAACTTCCATTCCTGAACAGAACCAGGAACAGCAGTTATTTCTTTTGTAATTGTATAAAGTGCTGGGTCAGTTAAGTCTTCTTGGAAGTTATCGCCTGCTGCCCATCCATTCACACCGCCTCGTAATTCCATAAAATGAGTATTAACATCCCAACCTTGCGATAGCAATACGCTCATATCTGCTTGAAATGTTACAGAAGCTGTTAGAGGAGCACCTCCACATTCATAGCATGAACCAAAACATGGTACAGGATCAAACATCATGTCATCATCAGTAACAGTTGTGGTCCTATTTGTATACCCACCACCTGTTGTACATACATCTTCTCCAAGTTCTTCCCAAGTAGTGCCATTTAAGACATATTTCCATTCAATGGTTGTTCCCTCTTCAAAGGCTTTTGCCATTTTGTAAATACCTTCTCCAGCATCCATCATGAAGTCTACATTGGCGTCCCAAGCATTAAAAGATCCAGCTACTCTTACTCCGTCAGTAATATCGTATCCATCTGCATCAACTGCAAAGTGAACATAAGACTCATTACATCCTATACATTCACTAAAACACACAGGATCTAATACAGTATCGACATCAGGTACATCCAAGAATCTATCACTGGCGAATCCACCAGCTCCACCACAGGCTGGATCAGAAACTGTTTCATCGTTTCCCCATGAATTACCATTCAAATACTTGAAAAATACAGTTTCATCAGTCACTCCAGACATGTCTACTACTACAGTATAGACACCATCTCCATCATCATCGGTAAGGGGAGTTGCTGCTGGATCCCAACCCTGAAAGCTTCCTGCCACATGGACACCATTTTCTGAAACGGTTACATCAGACATATCAACATTTAATGTAACATTTACAGCGAAAAGGGAGGATGTGAATGCAAAAAGAATGGTAAGGACCGTAATCTTCATACGATTAATCATTTATTGCTCCATTTTTTAATTAATTATTTAGTATCTCTAAATAGAGTCACTAAAAATACAGGTTGCTATTATAGAATAGCATGCTAATTTATAGCAAATATAAGGAAAAATTCCAGTATGAATTTTTACGCTAAAATGAGGTGGAGAGTGTTAATTTTTTAGGATTCCCTAGGGGACCCATGTCAACATATGTATAATCAATAAAATAGGTTGAGCTGGATATCTTTAACTTAATGCCACAGCCAGCAGATAATCCTGAGATCCTATCTCTTTGATATAAGTTTGCGCATCCAGAGCGGATAAATAGAAAGTCTTTAAATGAAATTTCAGTTCCAGCGTTAATACTTTCTGTATTGTCATTTGGATGTAGTGCATCTACAGCAAAGAGCCATTTAAGATCCTTCGATATCAATTTAGTATAGGATAAACCAAACCTAAAAATAAGTGGTAGCTCAAAAGGATCAGTAGCAAAGTTGGCATTTATATTTATAGGATCAGATTCTAGACTGGGATCCACTTCTGTTTGTAAAAGCAAATCTCTTCCTTCCATCTTCATCTTTGTGCCATAATTTGAAATACTCATTCCCATGGTCAAGCCTTGTATTTGAGTAACATAAAGAGTCCCTAAATCAATAGCAAACCCAGTTGCTTTAGAATTATAAATATTTTCCCGAATAATTTTAGAGGATATTCCAAAAGAAAAGCGATCGGTGAGCATTCTTGAAAAAGAAATTTGTCCCATTAGAGATCCTGCATTAAAACTCTCTCCTGTTCCTTCAGGATTGTGGGTAGTGGTAACTTCCATTTCACCCATGTACATCGCACAAATAGCAGCGCCAATAGTTCCATAAGGTGTTTTAAAAGATGCGCCAACAAAATCTAAATCAACATCTAAAATCCAATCTTGATGATCCAAAAGAATCTCATTTTTTTTCAAAGAGGATAATCCTGCTGGATTCCAGTATAAGGCAGTTGCATCATTTGATGTTGCCGCATATGCACCTCCCATAGCAAGAGCACGGGCTCCAACACCAATTTTTAGAAATTGTGCAGCAGTGGTACCTGTCTTGGATACGGTTTGAGGATAAGATATACTAATCATGGTGAACGATAATAATGCTATTTTAATAATAAGATGTTTCATTTAATTACTGCAAATTTTCCTACATGGGGTTTGAAGTCATATATGCTACCACCTTCCATGGGCTCAACATGGAAAAAATAGACTCCATAAGCAATATCAAGGTTATCTTTAGTAAGCATATTCCACTCATAAGATCCATCATCAAGGCTAGTATTATGGACCAGAGTGTTTACAAGTTCGCCTGATAGTGTAAAGATTTTAATCTTGCATTGAGGGGGTAAATGGTTAAAATGAATAGACCTTGGTCCTCTTCCGTCTGCATAAGGGTTTTGTCCTTCCCAACTTGCAGCAACAATGTATGGATTAGGTACTACTTTTATTTTGTTAGATAAGTAGTTAATTTGACTGGAATTGAAGCTAGATCCTTGTGAAATAAATTCATACACGTCAGCACTTGAAAAGGGTTTTGTTGTAAAAATGGATAAAGTATCGCCACCTGTAGGATTTTTTTGGTATGGTACATTATCATGCCCTGGAGTGATGTTCCAAGAAACAAAAGAAGTATCTCCAGCTTTTTCTAGAATAATAATACGATCTGAATACGAAAAGTGTCCTGCTTTCGCAAGCTCAAGTTTCAATGCATAGTCGCTTCCAAACAGTGAAACAGCAAATCCAAAATCAGACCAAGTTCCCATGACTGTATCGACAATATTAAAAAATTCAAATTGATCAGTCGTTAAATAAAATTCACTATTAATGATCGAGTCTAGTGGAATAGAATCAGGCAGGCCGGTAGCTTTGCTATAGTAATGCCAGGTGCGATCTATGACTGCAAGGTCTAATTCTGCCTCGGCATTGTCTAAATCAATAATTTTATAATTTACTGTTGAAGAATCAATAGTAATATATTGACCATTTTCTCTTAAAAGAGTTACAGATGAAGTAGGATATGTTGAAGAATCAGAAAAAACGAGTCCATAATTTCTTGGGTATCGTACTCCTTGAGTAGCAATACCACCAAAACTAAAAGGACTGAAACTGTATGCATAGTTATTATCGTTCAGTGGGAAAAAATTAGAACGCTCTTCATCTTTTGAAATACCTAACTGATTATTGATATCCAAGACCATTCCATCAAATTGTCCCAGGTCCCCTTCAAGATCGGAATTCCAATGAACAACGGTATCTAATTGATTATTATTCGTAGTATTCACTACCATGAACTCAGTTGTGTAGGGGATAACCTCGTCTAAGTCAAGAATATCCAAATTAGGTTCTCCAAGATCGGGGACTCCATTATTTTCTGATAATTCTCCAAAATCAAATTCACCATTATTTTCAGTACCAAAAGGATTCAAATTATAATCGTAGTTGTCGTTATTAGGATCCGGATTTTCTATTTCATTATAGCCTATCTCATCTTCATTGCAAACGCCATCTGAACCACAATCTTTCCAATTATCTTCATTTTCATCGCTAGCTCCAGGATTTGCAAATGAATTGCATCCGCCTTGGCCATCTTCAAAATAATCAGAGCATCCATCGATCCCCACATCATGACTATCAGCCGACCAGTCCCCATCGTCATCTATGAGGTTCATTCGAGTGTCTTTGAAAAATATCCGATATATGTTGCTATCAGGAATTTTTGAGGGGTCTAGGTTTCTAATTTTCATTGATCCGGTTCCAACTGGAGTTGTAACAGGGTAAACTTCTTTTTCCATAGGTGCATCTACATATCCTAACGAAGGAGCATCAGGAACTACAGTTATTACATTTTTTGCGGTAATGACATTTCCACCTCTATCAAGAGTAACAAACTTTGATGTTTCAGCAGGTAAAATTTCTTTTTCTATGGAGCCATGATCATAAGCTGTTACTGCATAAAAGTATCGATGACCATTGATGACATTAGTATCAGTCCATGTATGAACTAAACCACTATTATTGCCAAGATAAAATTGTATACCATCGACATGGCCTGGGTAAAAATCTTCAAATTCATTTATTTCATCAAATTGTTTAATAGGGATATTGAATTTTGCAGTTCCAAAGGCATCTGTTATGACTCCAGCATCCGTAAATTGAGTGTCAGTTGCTTTATATATTTTATACCCTTCAAAATCTTCTCCAGTAATTCTATCAACGGATTTTTCAGCATTATCATCCCAATAAAGTGTAACGTATCCATCACCTGCATAGGCCCATACGCTAGGTAAATCCGGTGCTTTGGCAAAATTATAATTTTGATTATAAATTGTTTGAACCGTCTGTTTATTTCTAACAAGATCTGGAAGGTTATCACCAAATAATAGTGCTATAGAAAACCTTTCAGTTAAATCCTTTTTAAGGGGAAAATATCCCGAGCTAAATAAAAAATCTGCATCCGTGTTGGATATGGAGTTGTTAAAATAGCCAGGCAACATTTCTTCCCAAAGTCTTGGGTCATCATCCATTTGAGGTCCGACTCCAAAATTAAAGTAATAGAAGCTAGATAAACCAATTTGATCTGATTCATCCACATCCGTTTTATCAATATTTGGTTCTCCAGGTAAATCAGAACCCCTACCCGAAGTAGGAAGGCCATCTCCTTCTCCAAGGTCACCGCTACCTGGCATTCCATCTAATCCAACATCATCCGTTGCAATATCCCAATCTCCATCATTATCGATTCCATCTTCTCTACTTTCGTCAATCATGGTATTTGTGGAGCCAAAACCAGTAAGGTAATCAATATATTTTAACCCATCTCCTGATACCGCATCAAAATAAAGATATGTATCTTCAAAAATACCTGGAGCAATCTCTATAGATGCTCCATTATTTTCATCAATTAAACCATTTAAGTTATCGTCGATAAGATTGCGTGGTATTTCTTCTAAAGGCTGCCCTGGTAAAAATACATATTCACTATTTGACTTTTCTATGGAGACCCCATCTGATGGCATTGCAATTAAATCTCTTTCAAAGGTATTGTAATCAACAACTACAACTGTGTCTCCAACATTAAAAATACGACTGCTAAACACATCTTCAGATAACGTTGGTCCTTGGCCATTTGAACCATCTCCATCATTATCAATGCCATCGTAAGGATTTCCAGGACTTTC